>DASTWJ010000076.1:0-30754 GCA_035776695.1 Bacilli bacterium | reverse complement strand
GGTTCGAGCAGCAGGCGGGTCAGCAGGTTGATCCCCTGTTGTGCGCCGGCGGTGAGGAAGATGTTCGCTTCGGTACAGGTGACGCCGCGCTTGGTCATCAGCTCGACGATCTGTTGTTTGAGGCGCGAGGTGGTCGGGCCGTATTGCAGGGTGCGCGGTTCGGTGTGCAAGGCGTGTGCAGCCGCTTGGGCGAAGGCTTCGCGCGGGAAGAGGTCTTGGTTGGGCAATCCCAGCCCGAACGAGATCAGGTTCGGGCGGGCGGTCATCACGAGCATGTCTTGCAAGGGCGAGCGTTTGGTTTGCATCGCCCAGTCGGCGAGGCGCAGGTCGGGTGTTGCGGTGGTCGGTTGGGTCATGGTCGGGTATCTCCTCTCTGGGTCGGCTCTGTTGTTAGAGGTTGCCGCGGCGGGCTTGTTCGCGTTCGACGGCTTGGAACAGGGCGCGGATGTTGCCGTTGCCGAAGCCTCTGGAACCTTTGCGCTGGATGATTTCGAAGAACAGGGTCGGGCGGTCGTGGATCGGCTGGGCGAAGATCTGCAACAGGTAGCCTTCGTGGTCGCGGTCGACGAGGATGTTCAAACGATTCAGTTCGGGCAGCGGCTCGTCGATGTCGCCGACGCGGGCGGGTAGCATGTCGTAGTAGGTGTCCGGAGTATACAGGAACTGGATGCCGTTTTGCTGCAGTTGTTCGACGCAGGTGAGGATGTCGTCGGTGAGCAGGGCGATGTGTTGGACGCCGGGACCGCTGTTGTAGTCGAGGAATTCTTGGACTTGGGATTTCTTTTTGCCCGGGGCGGGTTCGACGATCGGGAATTTGACGAGTTCGGAGCCGTTTTGCATGGCTTTGGTCATCAGGGAAGAGGTGTCGGAGGAGACGTCCTCTTTGTTGAATTCGCGCAGCAGGTTAAAGCCGAAGACGCGCTCGTAGAAGTCGGTCCATTGGTTCATGTTCTCGACGTTTAGGGCGAGGTGGTCGATCCGCGTCAGGCGGGTGTTGAGGGTCGGTTTGGGTTCGTCGACCGGTTGGTAACCGGGCAGGAAGGCGCCTTGGTAGTTTTCGCGGTCGATCAGGGTGTGGGTCAGGTCGCCGTAGGTGCCGAGGACGGCTTTTTGGACGGTGCCGTGGGCGTCGTGTTCGGTGTATGGGGCGGTGTTTGGGATGCCGCCGTTGGTGATGGCTTGGGTGTAGGTTTGTTCCAGGTTGGTGACGCGCAGGGCGATGTCTTTGACGCCGTCGCCGTGTTCGGCTACGAAGCGGGCGATCGGGTGGTCGTTGTGGTAGGCGGCGCTGATCAGGATGTGGATGTCGCCGCCTTGCAGAACGTAGGAGGCGCGGTCGCGATTTCCTGTTTCGAGGCCGGAGTAGGCGATGATCTGCAAGCCCAAGAGTTTGCAGAGGTAAAAGGCGGTTTGTTTGGCGTTGCCGACGTAGAGTTCGATGTGGTCGATGTCTTGGATCGGGAGTGTGTCTTGGTGTGTGGGTAGGGTTTGGGGTTTTTGCATGGGTCTGGCCTCCTGTGTGGGTTTAGGGCAGGAAGATTTTGCCCGGGTTTAGGATGTCGGTAGGGTCGAGCAGTTGTTTGATGGCTTGCATGAGTTGGACGGCGTTGTCGCCGTGTTCTTGTTTGAGAAATTTGGCTTTGCCAAGGCCGATGCCGTGTTCGCCGGTGCAGGTGCCGCCTTGGGATAAGGCGTAGTGGACGATTTGTTCGTTGACGTGTTGGGCGCGGGTGAGTTCGTCCGGGTTGGTGGGGTCGATCAGCAGGGCGGCATGGTAGTTGCCGTCGCCGACATGGCCGAGCAGGCCGCCGTCGAGTCCGGCTTCGTCGATGGCTTGGCGGGCGTTGACGATGGCGGACGGCAGGGCGGATAGAGGCACGCAGACGTCGGTGGACAGGAGCCGTTTGCCGGGGGCTGAGGCGGTGAAGGCCAGGGCAGCTTCGTGCCGGGCGGTCCAGAGTTCGTTGCGGGCTTTGGTGTCGGTGTCGTAGGCGATGTCGAGGCTGCCTTCTTCTTGTAACAGCTGCTGGGCCAAGGTGAAGTCGTGTTCGACGGCTTGGCGGGTGCCGCTGAATTCGAGGAAGAGGGTTGGGGCCTCTTGGAAGGTTGTTTGTTTGAACTGGTTGACGACTTGGATGGTGCGGGTGTCGACCAGTTCGATCCGATCGAGCGGCAGGGCGCACATGCGCATGGCGGCTGCGGCGTTGGAGGCGGCTCCTACGTCGGGGAAGACGGCTCGGGCAGCGAGTGTCCATTCGGGAATGCCGTAGACGCGCAGGGTGAGTTCGGTGATGATGCCGAGGGTGCCTTCGGAGCCGACAAAAAGGCCGGTGAGGTTGTAGCCGGCGGATGATTTGACGGCGAGCCCGCCGGTGTGGATGGTGCGACCGTCGGCGAGGACGGTTTCGAGCCCGAGGACTTGTTGGCGCATGGTGCCGTAGCGGACGGCAGTTGTGCCGGAGGCGTTTGTGGCCGCCATGCCGCCGAGGGTGGCGTCTGCGCCGGGGTCGACGGGGAAAAAGAGGCCGTGCTCTTTGAGGGCGAGGTTGAGTTGTTTGCGGGTGACGCCCGGTTGGACTTTGACGAGGAAGTCGTTGGGGCGGATGTCGAGGATGTTGTTCATCATAGTCAGGTTGAGGGAGATACCTCCTTTGACGGGGATGACTTGGCCTTCGACGCTGGTTCCGACGCCGAACGGGACGAGCGGGATGTTGTGTTGATGAGCAAATGCGATGATCTGACTGACTTCGGTGTTTGTTTTTGGGTAGACGACCGCGTCGGGTTGGTGCGGTTGGTGGTAGGAGGAGATGTCTTGGCTGTGTTGGTTGCGAATTGTTTCGTTGGCGGTGACGCGGTCGGTGTCCGGAATGAGTTGGCGTAGAGATTCGATCAGGTTCATGTGGTGGGCCTCCTTTCGAGTAGGTGGTGTATATGTTTAGGGGGCGTTAGCCCTTTGTCGTTGGCGTTAGCCTTCTGCTATGTGCTTCTGCTATTGCTCTCAGCCCTTGGCGTTAGCCCTCTGCTTCGTTCCTTCTCCTCTGCCTTCTGCATTTTGTTCTCTTCCCTTGGCGTTAGCCCTCCGCTTCGTGCTACTCCTCTGCCTTCTGCATTTTGTTCTCGTCCCTTGGCGTTAGCCCTCTGCTTGTTGTTTTCTTTGTGATTCTTAGGGTTGGGTGGCAGCTGGTGCTGTCTAGCCGCTTCAGGGAAGGGGTATCCTCCGGCTCGCGGTGCAGCCCCATCCCTCTGATTGTGTGAAGGCGGGCGGGATGCGGTCTGCAATCTCGCTCTCCGGATACCCCTTCCCTTCCGCTCACTAGAAGGCAGGCAATGGCCGAGAGCCTCTTACTTTTGTGTTCGTTGATGGTCGGTCGGGCAGGCAGTCGCACCCGTGGCGTTACCTGCCCCTTCCTCTTTCCTTTTTGTTAGGAGCTGACGCTCGAGGTCGTTCTGGTGCTTAGGATGTTTTCCATCTCTTTGGCAAGAAGCTCGACGTGAGGCGGTTGCACCATAGAGAGATGATGCCCCCTCACGGGGATCACGTGAACTTGCCCCTCGGTTTGGTCGTTCCAAAGTGCCGCCTCCACCAATGGGTGCGGACGGCTGACGCCCGGAACCTGAGCGCTGACGCGGAAGAGATGAATGTCAGCTTTCAGGCTGCCTGCCGGCCGATAACCAAATGCGGCGATGCCGTTCTGCATGGCCACGGTCAGTTTGCGACGGAAGGTTTGCAACGTCACCCCTTCCGGGAAGATCTGGCTCGATTCGGCATGCTCCAACGCTTTTTCCAACGCTTCCTCCTCGCCCAGTCCGACGAATAAGGCGTGATCAAGACCAAGGAGCGCCGCCGCTTGCTTGACCAAGGAACGCTCTTGCAAAGCATCGATGTCCTCTTGTTCCACTTGGGTGTTCGCCATGACATCGAGCAGGCCGAAGAACTCAATCTTCTCCCCTTCTTCCTCCAGTCGCCGTGCAACTTCGTAGGCGATGGTACCACCTGCCGACCAACCTGCAAGGCGGTACGGACCTTCGGGGGCGACACGCTTGATCTCGTGCAGGTAGCGATCCGCCATCCGGTCAACCGTCTCCAAGGGTGTCTCTTCGGTTTCATAACCGACAGATTGCAGTCCATAGACGGTCTGTTCGGTGCCCAAGGCTTTGACAAGGTGAATGTACGGCAGCACTCCGCCACCTTGGGGGTGGATCAGGAACAGAGGCGGTCTTTGGCTGTCGCCGATTTGCATCGGGATCAAGATGCCACTCTGGATGACCGTATCTTCTCCACGCAGGGTTGCGCATAGGTCAGCGACGTTCGGCGCTTGGAAGAGCTGGGACAGCGGGATCTCGACTTCAAAGTGACGGCGAATGTTCTCCATCAAGACGACCGCTTGCAACGAGTGACCCCCGAGGGTGAAGAAGTTGTCGTGAATGCCGATGGGTCGGATGTTCAAGACATTCTCCCAGATTTTCGCCATTTCCAGTTCCATCGGGTCTCGCGGTGCGACGAACGTGTGACCGCTGTCAACGCGGTCGAGTTCAGGTGCCGGAAGCTGTTTGCGGTCGATCTTGCCGTTTGCGGAGAGTGGCAAGGTGTCGAGCAGCAGGATATGAGCCGGCACCATGAATTCGGGCAATTGAGTCGCCAAGTGACGACGTAGGTCTGCGACGGTCACGGACGGGACACTTGCGTCCGTCGTCAGCACGGCGTAAGCGACGAGACGCTTGTCGGGGCCGAGGTCTTCGCGGGCGATGACCACCGATTCTTTGACCGCAGGGTGTGTGGACAGGGCGACTTCTATTTCGCCGAGTTCGATGCGGTAGCCGCGGATTTTGACTTGGTTGTCGATGCGGCCCAGGAATTCGAGGTGACCGTCAGGGAAACGGCGCACGAGGTCGCCGGAGCGATACCAGCATTCGCCGTCGAGGGTGACGAATTTCTCGGCGGTGAGTTCCGGGCGATTGCGGTAGCCGCGAGTGACGGCGTGACCGCCGATGTAGAGTTCGCCCGGTACGCCGATCGGCACGAGGGCTTGGTGGACGTCGTAGACGCGCACTTTGGCGTGGGCGAACGGGTGGCCGATCATGAACTTGTCGACCGGGTTGGATCGCTCGGTGGTGTAGCTCGTGGCGAGGATCGTGGCTTCGGTCGGGCCATACAGGACGGTGATCACCGCTTGTGGGAACAGGGTGTTCAAGTCGCCGAGCAGGTCCGGCGGAACGGCTTCGCCGCCCGTGAAGAGTTGGCGGAGGCGTTGGAAGCGCCCTGTGTGCTCATCTACTCCTGTTCCAAGTGCCGATTGGACGATCTGTCGCATCAAGGTCGGAACGGTGTGCAGGTGGGTGCAGCGTTCCAAGGTGTTCAGCAGGCGCGGCATGTCGAGGACATGCTCTTTCGTCAGGATCAGGCTGGTGCCGCCGGCCAGAAGCGGGCTGAACAGTTCAAATAGCGCGATGTCGAACGACACGGACGCGATCCACGGCATGACGTCCCCTTCTTGGAAGGGAAAGCGTTGGGCGGTGGCTTGGAGCAGGCTGACGAGGTTCCCGTGCTCGACCATGACCGCTTTCGGACGGCCGGTGGAGCCGGAGGTGTAGATGAGGTAAGCCAGGTTGTCAGCTTGCGCGATCGGTTCGATGTCCGAGTCGTCTTGTTCGGAGATGTGCGTCCATTCGGTGTCGAGACGGATCAATGTCGAACTCTGGTCCTGCCCTGTTTGTTCGAGCACCGACAAGTTCGCTACCAAGTCGTGTTGGGTGACCAACACGCTCAGTTGCGCGTCTTCGAGGATGTATTGAATCCGCTCGGCCGGATAAGTCGGGTCGAGCGGCACGAAGGCCGCACCCGCTTTCAGGATGCCGAGCATCCCGATAACCAGTTCCAAGGAGCGTTCCAGGCACAGGCCGACGAGGGCCTCGGTGCCGACGCCTTGGTGGCGCAGGTGGCGTGCCAGTTGGTTGGCGCGACGGTTGAGGTCGGCATAGGTCAGGGTCGCGCCGTCGCATTCAAGGGCGATGCCTTCGGGTGTGCGCTTGGCTTGGGCTTCGAGCAGTTCGTGGACACATGTGTCCACGGCAAGAGCCGCTTCGGAGGAGGTTCCCTCCCCTTGCATCTGCTTTTGTTCCTGTTCGCTCAACAACGGAAGCGTCGCGATGTGCTCGCCCGTGTTCTTGAGCGCCGCCCGCAGCAGGGTCTCGAAGTGACCGATCCAGCGGAGGATGGTGGTGCGGTCGAACAGGTCGGTGCTGTATTCGAAGGAGCCGGCCAAATGGTCGTCGTGTTCGGTGAAGATGATCGACAGGTCAAAGTGGGCGCCGCCTGTTGCAATCGGCAGTTCGTGCATCGACAGTCCCTCGGCGGGGCTGTCGTCGTCCGCCCGCAGGACTTGGAACATGACGGAGAACAAGGGCGAACGGCTGAGGTCGCGCGTCGGGTTGACGCGGTTGACCAGTTTGTCAAACGGGTATTCTTGGTGTGCGTACGCGTCCAAAGCGGTCTGCTTGACCCGCGCCAAAAGCTCGTCGAAGGTCGGGTTGCCGCTCAGGTCGAGGCGCAGGGCCAAGGTGTTGACGAAGAAGCCGATCAGTTCCTCGAGTTCGACTTGGTTGCGGCCCGCTTCCGGGGTGCCGATGACGATGTCGTCCTGCGTGCTCAGCCGTGACAGGAACAAACCCACGACGGAGAGCAGACCCATGAACAGGGTGATGTCCTGTTGCTTGCACAGGGCTTGCAGGTCGTGCAGGAGGTCTTGGGAGAATCGCATTTTCTCCGTGGCGCCTCGGAACGATTGCACCGGGGGGCGCGGGCGATCGGACGGCAGGTTCAGGACGGGCGGTTCGTCGGCGTATTGGTTGACCCAGTAGCTCTCCGCTTCGTCGAGGTCGCCGCCCGCGATGCGTTCGTTTTGCCAGCTCGCATAGTCCACGTACTGGATCGCCAACGGCGGTAACGGGTTGGGTTGGTTGCGGCTGTAGGATTCGTACAGGGTGCGGAACTCGCTCAGCAGGACTTGACCCGACCAGCCGTCGCTGACGATGTGGTGCATGTTCAACAGCAGGATGTGGCGGTCGGCGGCCCGCTTGACGAGGCCGACGCGAAACAGCGAACCTTTTTCCAAATGGAAGGGGCGAGCCTGTTCGCGCTGGAGGATCGCTTGCAAGGCGTCGTCCTGTTCGACGGACGACAGGCGGGTCAGGTCGTCGAGCGGACAGGGCAGGTCGTATGCCTTCGCGATGCGTTGGACCGGTTCGCCCTCGTGCAATTCAAAAGAAGAGCGCAGGATGGCGTGGCGGTCGACGATGGTTTGGAAGGCGTGGTGGACGGCTTCGATGTTTAGTTCCCCCAACAGTTCGAGCGCGGTCGGCAGGTGGTAGGTCGTGTTGTGCGGTTCGAGCTGGTGGATCAGGAACAGGCGCTTCTGGGCGTGCGACAACGGGTAGTGGTCGGCGGGCGGCAGGGTCGGAATGCCTGTCGCCGAAGCCGTCTCCCCTCCCCCGTTGGCTTGCAGGGTCTCCAAGGTCGCGGCGAGGTCGCGCACGGTTTGGTGGTCGAACAGGGTTTGCAGGTGGACGTCGTGGCCGAGTTGGCGCTTGATTCGCGAGCGGATCTGCATCAGTTTCAGCGAGTGTCCGCCGAGGGCGAAAAAGTTCGCGTCCACGGAGATCTTCGGGATGTCGAGCACGTCCGACCAGATGGCGGCCAAGGCGGTTTCCGTCGCGGTGGACGGGGCGATGTGTTGCGCTTCGCCGTCGCCGCTCCGGGCGATGTCGTCCGGGTCGGGCAACTGCTTGCGGTCGATCTTGCCGTTGCGGTTGAGCGGCATCGCGTCGAGGACGAGGATGCGCTCGGGCAGCATGTAGTCGGGCAGGCGGGTTTGCAAGGCGGTGCGCAGGTGCTCGATGTCCGCTTGGGCGGCGTCGGGCTGCGGGACGATGTAGGCGAGGATGCGATTCTGCCCCTCTGCGTCCGGGCGCACGACGGCGATGCATTGGGCGACGCTCGGTTGGTGAAGCAGCGCCGCTTCGATTTCGCCCAGTTCGATGCGGTGGCCGCGCACTTTGACTTGGAAGTCGGCGCGGGAGACGAACACGAAGCGTCCGTCGGGCAGGATGCGGGCCAGGTCGCCGGTGCGGTACATCCGCTCACCCATCCCGTCGTCAAAAGGGTTCGTGAGGAACGCCTGTGCGGTGCGCTCCGGGTCGTTCAGGTAGCCGCGACCGACGCCGATGCCCGTCATGCAGACTTCGCCGACGCAGCCCATCGGGACGGGACGCAGGTTGTCATCGAGCAGGTAGTGGCGGAAGTTCGGGATCGGCGAACCGAGGGCGACGTAGGTCAGGTCGTCGTCCGGACAGGTGCCGTCGATCACTTGGTGCGAGGTGTCGTCCGAACATTCGGTAGCGCCGTAGGTGTTGACCACGCGGACGGACGGGTAGCTCGCCAGCCATTTTTGGCACAGGGCGACGGAGAGGCCCTCGCCGGTGGAGATCATGTAGTGAAGTGCGGGCAGCGACCTTTTTTCCACAGGGCGTTCCGCTGCGGTTTGCAGGAACATTTCGATCATCGCGGGCACCATTTCGAGTACGGTGACCTGCTGGGTTTGGACGGCTTCGAACAGTCGCTCGGAGTCCATCGCGGTGTCGTTCTCATAGATCGCCACCTGCCCGCCGACCATCAGCGGGGCGAGGAACTGCCAGACGGAGATGTCGAAGCAGTGGGAGGCGTTTTGTACGACGACGCTCGATTCGTTCAGCTCGAGCAGGTCGATTTTGGCCCAGAGGTGGTTGAGCATGCCGATGTGTTCGACCATCGCGCCTTTGGGCTGCCCGGTGGAGCCGGAGGTGAAAAAGACGTTGGCGAGGTCGTGCGGCTCGTTGATCCGTTCCGGGTTGGACGTCGGTTGGTCGGCCAGTGTCGCGTCGAGGGAGGCCGCATCCACAGTGAAAACCTGCGCCGCGTGGGACAGCCCGTTGGCCAGCCCCTTGCTCCGCTCCGCGAGCGGCTCTTGTGTCAAGATCACTTTGGCCCGACTGCTCTGTAAAATCGTCGCGATCCGCGCGTCCGGGTGCGCGGAATCGAGCGGCACGTAGGCGGCTCCCGCTTTCAGGACGGCAAGGATGGCGATCAGCATGTCGAGGTTGCGCTCGGCGAGCAGCGCGACGATGTCGTCACGGCCCACGCCCCGCCCGCGCAGCCAGTGTGCGAGACGGTTGGCTCGGGCGTTTAGGTCGGCGTAGGTCAGCGTCTGCCCCGAGCAGGTGGCGGCAACGCGCGTCGGGTGTTGCGCCACCTGCTCCTCGATCAATTCGTGAGCGAAGCGGTCGAGCTGGTAGATGTGCAGCTGTGTGCGATTGAAGTCGTCAAACAACCGCTCCCGTTCCTCATCCGGCAGCAGGTTCAATTCGCCTAGGGTCGCTTCCGGTTGCCTAGCCAGACTGGTCAACACGGTTTGCAGGTGGCGCATCATCCGCCGCACGCAGTCGGACGACAGACGGGCTTCCTGATGGAAAAAGCGCAGGTGCCAACCACTTTTCAGCGCCCCCGTTCCCCTTCCCGCCGTAACGCGAATCGCCAGACGGGGCTCTTGCGCGTGGAAGAAACGCTCGTCGGTCACGCGAAGCAGACCGCCGCTTGCCGCCACCGGCTCTTCCACGGACAAGACGCTGTCGTATCGAGCGGCGTCCCCTTCTACGCCCGCGAAGGAGCGAATCTTGGCAAGCGGGATCAGAGCGCTTTCTTGCAAAAGGGTCTGTTGCGCCTCCACTTGTGCCAGGAAGTCACGGACGCGCATCTCCCCTTTTACATCCGCAAACAAAGGCAGCGTGTTCCCATACGCCCCGACGCGGGTCGCCGCTCCGTCCACGTCATGCGGGCGACCGGGCACGGTGAAGCCGAAGCTCACGCGCTCTTCGTTGGAGTAAACGGACAGCAACAAGGCCCACGCCGCTTGGAGCAAGGCGGCTTGGGACACGCCTTCCTTTTCCGACAAGGTTTGGAGAGCCGCGGCTACGTCTGCGGGTAGGGTCAGCGACTGTTCGTTCAGGAGCGTGCCCGATTCCCTCGATTCCCCCGATTCCTCGGGACGAGCGTTCAGGTTCTTGTTCGCCGTCGAGTGAAGGCGCAACGTCGTATGGTCATACAACAACCCCGTCGGCGCTTCATACCCGGTAAACTCCTCCCCCCACTGTTTGCGCGTCGCCGTCCAGTCTTGCTTGGCGAGCCAGGCGAGGTAGGCTTTGTCTGACGATTGCGGCTCGCCAGCCCACTCCTCCCCCGCCGTCAACGATTCATACGCGGCGAGGAAGTCTGCCAGCAAGAACTTACGAGACGCATCATCCGCGATCATTTCATGATAGGTGACCAGCAGCACCGCTTCTTCCTCCTGCGTCTGCAACCACGCCACCCGCACCAAAGGCCCTGTCGTCACGTCAAAAGGTTCGCTGTTCTGTGCCGCCGCCACACGCACCAACTCCGCCTGCTGTTCGGACGCTTCTCGCCCGCGCAGGTCATGCGTCTCCAAGGTGACGGGACGCTGTTTGAGGACGATTTGCACGTCGCGGTTCTTCACGAGGCGAAACACGCTGCGCAAGGACGGTCGCTTGGCGATCACCTGCTCCCACGCCTGTTGCGCACGCTCGGCATTTACAGAACCGGCCAGCGTCCATGCGACTTGACGGGTCTGTTTGCGGGCGGTATGCGGTTGTTTTTGCCCGAGCAGCAGGTGCTCTTGCAGGTAGGACATGCCGATGACTTCTTGCACGTTTTCTTTGGACAAATAGTTCAAGCAGAGAGTCCCCTTTCGGTCGTAGATCAGTGATAGATCGGTCGGTTGCGCGTCCGTCAGTCAGCGCATGGTGGTGACGGTCGAGCGGTCGTTTTGCGGTTCGGGCTGCCAGCCGTGGTACAGCGACACGTCGCCGCCAAGCGTCAGCAAGCGCTCTTGCGCCTTGACCACCTGTTGTTCATAGCCGCAATCTTCCGGTGAAAGCAGCACGCCGAGGGTGGTGCCGCTGTGGGCGACGATCACGCCGAGCGCGCCGATCTCCTCGGCCAGCGCGATCATCTCGTCCAGCGTGCGCTTGGGGCGCAGCTTCTGGTTGAGCACGGCGCTGCGGGTGGCGATGTCGCCGATCGTGGAGATGTCGCGGTCGCGAACGGCGGCGGAGAGACGGTCGAGGAGATCGGCATATTCGCTTCGCTCCTCGTCGGTGAACGGTTTCGGCAGTTTGTTAAATTCCACCGTGTCCACCTCGCCCCCCTCATCCAGCGCGACGACCGTCAGCGGCGGCAGCGTGCCCAACTCCTCCCGCAACTCCACCTCGCGATGGTAGAACGACACGATGCCGTCATACATCACCCCGTCCGTCGGCTCGATCTCGCGGATAAACGCCTGCAACACCTCATTGGACAACGCCAAGCCGAAGCAATCGGCCAACGCACGGGCGGTGGCGACGAGATCGGCGGAGGAAGAGGCGAGCCCCTTCCCCACCGGCAGTTCGCTCACCAGCTCCAACCGGCCGCCGCCGGGCAGTTGCCAGTGGGCGAGCAGGTTGGCGGCGAGTTGCCGCGCTTTTTTCTTGTGCGGCGGGAACACGTCGACCCCCGTCGCATCCGGGTCACTGCAAAAGGTGGCGTGGGCAAAGCGGTCGATCGGAAAGGTGACGAGAAAGTTGCGGCCGCTCGCTTCCATGCCCTGCATCAGCTCGCCGAACGTGCCGAACGCGCATCCTTTCCCCATCGCGCGAGACGGATAGCCCGATTCAAGTGGTTGTTTCATGTTCATACCTCCAGCAAAATGGTGACCCCATCAGGTGAACAGTTCATCCAGTTCATCCGCGTCCAAGTCGACTTCCTCCTCCACCCATGAAAGGGCGGAGATCGGCGTGTCCGGCTTGGCGACGGCACTTGCGAGCAAGGTTTGCAGATGGCCGGTCATCCGGCGAATCGTATCGGGCTCCCACAGCTCCGTGTCATATTCGAAATACCCGCTCAACCCGTCCTCCGTCTCCCGCATCGTCAAGGTCAGATCAAATTTCGCGATGCCATGATGCGACTCCATCGTTTCCAAGGTCAAACCGGGCAAGGCCAGCGGCTGCAACGGCAACGTCTGCCAGACGAACATCACTTGGAACAGCGGGTTGTGGCTGGCCTTGCGCTCCGGTTGCAACTCCTCGACCAACTTGTCAAACGGCGTCTCTTGGTGGGCAAACGCTCCCAACGCCGTTTCCTTGACGCGAGCGAGCAGGTCGCAAAACGTCGGGTCGCCGGACAGGTCGGTCCGTAGGACGAGCGTGTTGACGAAGAAGCCGATCACGTCTTCCAACTCGCGGCGGTTGCGACCGGCGACCGGGGTGCCGACGAGGATGTCCTCCAAGTCGGTGTAGCGGGCGAGCAGCGCTTTGAAGGCGGCGAGGGCGGTCATGTAGACGGTCGTACCTTGCTGCTGGGCCAGCTCTTTGATGTCGGCGGCCAGATCGGTCGGCAACTCGAAGCGGTAGACGGCACCGTCATGCTTCGGCGCGGCAAGACGCGGGCGGTCGGTCGGCAGGTGTAACACAGGGAGTTCTCCGCCGAGCTTGGTTGTCCAGTAGGCGAGTTGGTTGTCGAGCCATTCGCCTTGGAGATGCTTGCGCTGCCACACGGCATAGTCCGCGTAATGCAGGGACAACGGCGGCAACGGGTGCGGCTCCCCTTGCAGGTAGGCGGTGTACAGCTCGCCCAGTTCGCGGGTGAAGAGGCCCATCGACCAACCGTCGAACACGATGTGGTGGACGTTGATGACCAACACGTGCACTTCGTCGTCCAATTGTGCCACCGTGGCCCGGAACAGCGGCCCTTTTTCCAGATCGAATGGGTGGCGTCCTTCTTGGCGCACCAGTTCTCGCTCCGCTTGCTCCCGTTCCGCTTGCGGGCGGTCGCGCAGGTCGCGGTAGGTCAGCGTCAGAGGCAACGGTTCAGGCGCATGAATCACCTGCATCGGCTGCTCGTCCTCCCCCTCCGCGAATGTGGTGCGCAGGGACTCGTGGCGACGGATGATCTCCTGCAAGCTCTGTTGCAAAAGGTCGCGTTGCAACGGACCCGTCAGGCGCAAGGCGACGGGGATGTTGTAGAGCGAGCCGCCCGTCAGTTGGCTGACGAAGAGCAGACGCTGTTGGGCGTACGAGAGCGGCAAGGTGCTCTCACGCGAGACAGCCGTGACCGGCGGGATGTGTGCGGTTTCGCTTGCGGCTTGGCTTGCTTGGGCATCGGTTCCTGCGCCTTTCCCTTGGCGAGATGGCTCGGCGAGCTGAGCTTGTTGCATCGTTTCCACGCGAGCCGCCAATTTGGCGACGGTGCGGTCTTTGAAGAAGTCCGACAAAGCGATCTCGACGGCGAACGCATCGCGCAGACGCGAGATCACCTGCGTCACCAACAGCGAATGACCGCCGAGGTGGAAAAAGTCGTCGTGGCGAGCGACCGTAGCGTGGCCGAGCACTTGAGCGAAGACGGCGGCGACTTGCTTCTCGGTCGGTGTTTGCGAGGGTTGTGCGTCTGTCGTCATCGCGTCGTGCCCGGACAGGCGGTACTCCTCCCCGGTCGGTTGCGGCAGCGCACGCAGGTCCACTTTGCCGTTGGGCGTTAAGGGCAAGGACTCCAAGGTAAGGAAGACGGAAGGGATCATATAGTCGGGCAGTTGGCGTTGGAGACGCGTTTGCAAGTCAGCAGACGAGAGCACGTCTTGATCGTCCCGATAGACAAGGTAGGCGATCAGTCGTTTCTCAGGAGTGCTCGTGCTCCGACCGACTCCTGTTATCCCGTTGTGATGGCCGACCGTTTCGGACACACTCGTCGGCTGCTCTGTCGCGGAATCGGAGGTCTCGCGTTGCCCTTGCGACTCCTCCCAAGCGATCACCACCGCTTCTTTTACCTCGGGCAGTTGGTGCAACACCGCCTCGATCTCTCCCAGCTCGATGCGGAAGCCGCGGATCTTGACTTGCGTGTCGAGGCGGCCGAGGAATTCCAGTTGACCGCTAGGCAGCCAGCGCACAAGGTCTCCGGTGCGGTACAGCCGGGCGTTCTCGTCGTGCGAGAACGGGTTCTGAATAAACTTCTCCGCCGTCAAATCCGGGCGGTTGCGGTAGCCGCGAGCCAAGCTGCGCCCGCCGATCAGCAGTTCGCCGGGAACGCCGATGGGCGTCGGTTGCAGGTTCGCGTCGACGACATATGCCTGCACGTTGGCGATCGGGCGACCGATCGGCGGGAAGGCGTCGCGGTCATCGCTCGCCGCTTGCGTCAAAGGAATACCCGTCGCGACAACGGTGCTCTCCGTCGGGCCGTACAGGTTGACCAAGGTAAAAGGCAACTCGTCGCGCACCGGGTGCAGTTGATCCCCGCCGGTGCAGAGGTAGCGCAGTTGCAAATCATCCGACAATTCCTCTTGCAACACTCGCTCCGCCAGCGGGGTCGGCAGGAAGCAGACGGTGATGCCTTGCGAAGCCAGTTCCCGCGCCAAAGCACTCGGGTTCAGGCGCGTTTCCTCGCTGGGGATATACAAGCAAGCTCCGGACGTCAGCGCCGTCCAGACCTCCCACACGGAAGCGTCAAACGCCGTCCCTGCCAGCAAGGTAGTGCGGTCTTGCTCGTTCAGCCCGAAGGTTTGCCGTGTCCAGGCGATGAGGTTGTGCAAGGACTTGTGCTCGATTTCAACGCCTTTGGGCGTGCCGGTCGAGCCGGAGGTGTAGATGATGTAGGCGAGGTTGTCGAGCGTCGTTTGCGTGGTCGGTATTTGCGTCTCGTCTCCCTCACCATGCATCTCATCCATCAACACCAGCGGCACATCCAGCCCGGCAAACAACTCCACCCATTCCGGCCGCGTCAGCAACATCTTCACATCGGCATCCTGTGCCATATGCGCGAGGCGCTCTTGCGGATACTTCACATCCATCGGCACATACGCGGCACCGGCTTTCACGACCGCCAAAACCGCTACGACCAGCTCCGGCGAACGCTCCAGACAGATACCGACGCAATCTTCCGTGCCCACGCCCCCTTTTTGCAAAAGGTGAGCCAGCAAGTTCGCACGGCGGTTCAATTCGGCGTAAGTCAATCGGGTGTCACCCATCACGACGGCGACACGCTCAGGGTTGCGCTCCGCTTGCAAGGCGAACTGCTCCTGCACGCACATCGACTCGGCGAAGTCGACCTCCGTATCGTTCCAGTCCGCCAGTTGCCACCGCTCCGCATCCGGCAGCAGGGGCACGTTGGCCAAGCAGAGCCCCGGATCGGCGACCACCGCGTGCAGCAAGCGCTTGTACTGCTCCACCATCCGCTCGATCGTCTCGGCGGCAAAAAGTTCCGTATCATACTCCCACAACAGGGTGATCCCGTCGTCTCCCTCCGATCCCTGCACGCCGACGCGTTGCTCCCGGCGGGGGATCGCGATGATGTTCATGTCAAATTTCGAAGTGCCGTTGCTCAGCCCCTCGATCAACTCCACGTCCAGACCCGGCATCGTGAGCGGCGGCATCTGCGAATCATGGAAGGAAAACGACACTTGGAATAGCGGGTTGCGACTCAAGTCCCGCTCCGGCTTCAACGCTTCGACGATCTTCTCAAACGGCAGGTCCTGATGCGCAAACCCTTCCAACGCGACATCCCGCACCTGCTTCAACAGCTCGCGAAACGGCATCTCGGCTTGCGGTTGCGTGCGCAGGACGATGTTGGTCACGATCATCCCCATCATCGACTCGGTCTCCTGCCAGCGGCGGTTCGCCAGCGCGGAGCCGACGAGGATGTTCTCCTGCCCCGTGTAGCGATACAACAGCGTGTTGAACGCGGCAAACAGCGACATGAACAGCGTGACCCCTTCGCGGCGGCTCATCCCGCGCACCGCTTCGGCGAGCGGAGCGGGCAAATCGACGCGCAAGACGCGGCCTTGGAAGCCTTGTTGGGCAGGGCGCGGTTTGTCGGTCGGCAGGTCGAGCACCTGCTCCGCCGCTCCCAATTGCTCCGTCCAGTATTGCAGTTGTGTCGTCGCTTCCCCGCAGTTCATCCAGCGCTTCTGCCACGCCGCATAATCGGCAAACTGCAACGGCAGCTCAGGCAAAAGCGCCTCTGTGCCCAGCACTTGCGCCCCGTACAACGCCACCAACTCACGAGCGAACACGGTAAACGACCAGCCGTCATGCACCAGATGGTCCTCCACATGCACCAAGATGTGGTGATCATCCGCCAGCTTCAACAGCGTCCAGCGCACCAAAGGCAGTTGCGTCATGTCGAACGGCTTGCGGATCTCCTCGGCGATCAGGCGCTCCGTCTCCCGTTCGCGTTGTGCGTCGGTGGCGAGGGCGGTCAAATCGACGATCGGTACTTGCACCCGCCACGGTTCGTGAATCTGCTGGTACGGCTTGCCGTCCACCGCCGGGAATGTGGTGCGGAAGATCTCATGCCGCTCGATGATCGCGCTCAAGCTCGCTTCCAACGCCGCCACATCCAACGCACCGCGAAACCGGAAGCCGACTTGGAACGTGTACGAGTGGGAGGACGGCGCGAGTTGCCGGATAAACCACACGCGCTCCTGCGGGAAGGACAACGCCATCCGCTCCGTGCGCGGTGCCGCTTCCAAGGCCGGAACGTCCCTCACCTGCTTCGTTGCACCCGTCTGTTGCTCTCGACCACGCGCCACCAACGGGGCCAATTCTTCCACCGTCGGCTGCCGGAACAGGTCTTCCAGCCGCAACTCGATGCCGTGCCCTTCCCGCAAGCGCACCAGAATCTTGGTGGCGAGCAGCGAATGCCCGCCCAGCTCGAAGAAGCTGTCCGACACCCCCACGCGCTCCAAGCCCAACACGTCCGCAAACACATCGGCCAAAAGTTGCTCTTGCTCGTTCCTCGGCGCCACATATGCCCCCGCCGCCACCGCATGGTCACGCGTCGGCACGGGCAATTGCTTGCGGTCGATCTTGCCGTTCGGGTTGAGCGGCAGTTTCTCCATGACCACGAAGACGCCCGGCACCATGTATTCGGGCAACGACGCTTGCAACTCGGCACGCAACTCGCTGCCGCCTAGCGCACACGCGTCCGTCAGCACCACATAGGCGACGAGACGCTTGTCACCGGGGGTGTCCTCACGAGCGATGACTACCGATTCGCGAACATCAGGCAGGCGGTTCAGCGCCGCTTCGATCTCGCCGAGCTCGATGCGAAAGCCGCGGATCTTCACTTGGTTGTCGATCCGCCCCAAGAACTCCAAGGTGCCTTCCTGCACCGAGCGGCGTACGAGGTCGCCCGTCTTGTACCAGCGACCCTTTTCCCAAGCGATGAACTTCTCGTTCGTCAAGTCGGGTCGGTTGAAATAGCCGCGCGTAACCCCTGCGCCGCCGATCAGCAGTTCGCCGGGTTCGCCGGGTTCGCCATCCGCCACTTCCTGCCCGTCTTCCTTGCAAATGCGAAGCTGTGCCTGCTCCATCGCCGTGCCGATCATGAACTTGTCGAGTTCGCCGCCGCGGGGCACGTCGTACTGCGAGCAGATGATCGTGCCTTCCGTCGGGCCGTAGAGCACGCGCACGCCCGCTTGGGTGAACGTTTCCTGCAAGTCGCTGAGCAGGTCGGGCGGTACCGCGTCGCCGCCGGTGAACAGCATCCGTATCCCGTCATAGCGGGTCAGATCGCGGCCTTGCTCCTGAATCGCCTGTACCAACCCGCGCATCAGGCTCGGCACCGCATGCATCCGTGTGAAGCCTTCCACGTCGTCGAGCAGTTGCGGCAGGTCGAGCACCTGCTCTTTGGTCAGCACGACGGACGTGCCGCCGACGAGCAGCGGATTGAACAGCTCGAAAAAGGCGATGTCAAACGCAACGGATGCGATCCACGGCATCACGTCGTCGGAACGGAAGCCGAAGTGGACTTGCGAGGCGCACAGCGTAGCGGTGAGGTTGCGATGCTCGACCATGACCGCTTTCGGTCGTCCTGTCGAGCCCGAGGTGTAGATCAGATACGCCAAATGTTGCGGTTGCACGACGCCTTGCAGGTTGTCGCACGGCTGGGCGTCCAGTGCGTCCTTTGCGGTGTCGATGGTGACGATCTTTGCGGGATTGCTCGATGCTGTCGAGGAAGCAGACAATGCTTTGGATTCTTTCGACTCAGTCGCCCCTTCGGCTGCTGCTCCTTGCACACCGGCCGTCGCCAATAGCGACTCCCACTTGGCTTCCGTCACGATGACGGACGCTTGGGTATCCTCCAAGATCAAAGCGATACGCTCTTGCGGATAGGTCGGATCGAGCGGGACGAAGGCACCGCCCGCTTTTAAAATCGCGAGCACGGCGACGACCAGTTCGACCGACCGGTCCATGCACAGAGCGACCAAGCTCTCGGCGCCCACGCCTTTTTTTCGCAACAGGTGGGCGAGGCGGTTGGCGCGTTCGTTCAGTTCGCGATAGGTCAACGACCGCACGGCATCGACCACCGCCGTGCGATCCGGCGTTTGCGCCGCCTGTGCCTCGAACAGTTCGTGTGCGCACAACCCGCGCAGTTGCGGGTCGTGCCAGTCGCGTTGCGCCTCGACGGACAACGACGGGTAGGTTTCACTCATGGGGTAGTCCCTCCTAGGAAAAAAGTTCGTCCAACTCGATCTCATCCTCATCCGACAGAGACAGCTGCGACAGGCGCAACGTCGGGTCGGTCATCACTTGTGACAGGATGTGCGTGTATTCGGTCAGGAAACGGTCGACCGTCTCCCCTTTGAAGCGCAGCGGGTTGTAGCGGGCGTGGATCTCCATCTCCGCTTCCCGCTCGTAAACGTCGAGATGCAGGTCGAACGTCATCGCCGGATCGTCGGCGAAACGGGTTTGCGTGTAGTGGCTCACTTCCACCCCGTCCGTCGTGAACAGGTCGGAGAGCGGCGTCAACCGCACCGTCATGCCACCGGCAATCTCCATCGCCTCGACATGCGCGTTCTGGCCGACAAAGACCACGTTGTACAGCTTCGCCGCCTCACCGCCGCGCCTCGCTCGCAACTCCTGCAACAGCAGGTCGAGCGGATAATCTTGGCGGGCAAATGCTTCAAAAGCGGTCGCCTTCACCCACTCGATCACCTGCAAGCCGCTCGGGTTGCCCGAGAGATCGGTGCGCATCGCCACCGGATTGACCAGCGCGCCGAGCACGCTTTCAAGGTCAGGGTGACTGCGACCGGACAAGGGGGCGCAGATCGTGATCTCGTGTTGGTTGGCGGCGAGAGAAAGCCAGATTTTGAACGCGGCGAGCAACGTGATGTAGGTCGTCACGCCTTGCTCCGCCGACCGTTCGCGAATGCGGGTCGTCAACTCGCGGTCGATCCCGAGCATCCGCACGTTGTCCGAGTCGTATTGCTCCGGCGGCGTCTCGAAGTCGAGCGGCAGTTGCGGCGGCGGGACGTCCCGTTCCAGACGGGAGAGCCAGTAGTCCTTCTGCTCGTCCAGCCCGCCGCTGACCAACCCGCGATTCTGCCAGACGGCATAGTCCACATATTGCGTCGCCGGGGGCAGTGCCTGTACCGACTTTCCTTCCAGCAATTGTTGGTAGAGGCGGCACAGGTCGTGGAAGAACACCCCCGCCGACCACGAATCGTTGGCGATCGGGTGGATCGTCGTGAGCAGGATGTGTTTGTTCGCGGCCAGTTTGTACAGGTTGGCGCGGTAGGCGGTCTGCTTGGACAGGTCGAAGCGTACGCTGCGCTCTTGCGTCACTTCTTGCAGCAGTCGCTGATCCTGCTCCTCGGGGGATAAAGCGGTCAGGTCATGGAAGCGAATCGGCTTCTGCACCTCTTCGGAAGCCAGCACCACCTGCGCGGGCACGCCTTCCTCCCGCTCGACAAGCAGCGTCCGCATGATGCCGTGCCGCTCGACCAAGCCGCGATACGCGGCGAGCAGCAACTCCGTCTCGACAGACCCTTCGAACACCAAAGCCTCCACCCCGCCTAACGCGTTCTGCGGGTCGAATTGGTATTGCACCCACAGCCGCTCTTGGGCGTGGGAAAGCTCGTAGTAGTCCTGCGATTCGAGCTTCGGAATCGTGAGCGTCTCGTTCTCCGCCGCAGTCGTCGCCACGCCCCCTTTTTCCAAAAGGGCTGCCACTCGCTCAGCCAGCCCGACGATCGTCGGCGCTTCGAAGAGAGCGCGTAACGGCAGGGAGATGTTCAGCCTGCGATTGATGCGCGACACGATGCGCGTGGCGGTCAGCGAGTGGCCGCCGAGGTCGAAGAAGCGGTCGTGGATGCCGACGTCTTTGACACCCAGAATCTCTTGCCAGATCTCCGTCAGCGCACGCTCCGTCTCCGTGCGCGGGGCGACGAAATGCACGTCCAGCTCGGGGCGCTCGTCGCCGGGGTCGGGCAGGGATTTGCGATCGACCTTGCCGCTGACCGTCACGGGCAGTTCGTCCAGCTTGACGAAGCGCCACGGCACCATGTATTCGGGCAGGCGTTCAGTCATATAGGCCCGCAACGTTTCAGGCGTGAGCGAAATCAGTTCGTGCCCGTTCGCGACCGCTGCCTGCTCCTCCTGCTCTCGTTCCACGTAGTACGCCACGAGCTGATACCCGTCCGCTCGCTTGAACGCCACCATCGCCACCTGCTTCAACTGCGGATGCGTCGCCAGCACGGCTTCGATCTCGCCCAGCTCCACTCGTTGACCGCGCACTTTGATCTGGTCGTCGCGGCGGCCGAGGAACATGATCTCTCCGTCGCGGCGAAAGTACCCGCGATCGCCCGTCTTGTACATCCGCTCGCCGGGGAAGAACGGATCGGGGACGATAGCCGCCCGCGTTTTGTCCGGGTCGTTCAAATAATCCCGTGCCAACCCGACCCCTGCGAGGTACAAGTCGCCCGGCACCCCGACGGGCACCGGTTGCAGGTTCTCGTCGAGAACATAACATCTGTTATTGTCAATCGGACGCCCCACGGAGACGATCTCCGCTTCGTGCCGATCCGCTTCCGTACATGTATGAATCGTCGAGTCGATCGACACTTCGGTCGCGCCCCACGTGTTATGCAGGTCGCAGCCGACCTTCTCGCGGAAGGCGCGGACGAGATCGGAGCGAAGCGCTTCGCCGCTGGAGCCGACATGGCGCAGGCAACGCAATCGCCGGCGGTCCTGTGGCGTGAACGCATCGACGACGAGCGCCAACATGCTCGGGACGAAGGTGATAAACGCCACCTGATGGCGGATCGCCGCATCCAAGATCGCTCGCGGGTCTTTGTGCAGCCCCGGCTCCATCAAGGCGATGCAAGCCCCGACCAGCAACGGCCAGTAGAACTCGCAAGCCGCGTCGTCAAATGTCAGCGTGGTCTTTTGCAAGACCGTCTCGTGCGGTTCCAGTTGGTATTGGCGTTGCATCCAGACCATGCGGTTGACCCAACCGCGATGGGTGGAGCACACGCCCTTGGGTTTGCCCGTAGATCCGGAGGTGTAGTAGATCGAGATGAGGTTGTCAGGTGTGACGTTGACTTGCGGTGCATGGATTGGGTAATGGGCAAGAGATTGAACGGCGTTCGACCCCTTGGTTAGAAAAGTGTCGTTGTTCGTGGTCGAGTAAGCATTTGCCGCCCACGCCCGATCCAGCTCCAGATACGTCGCCACCCCGTGCGGCACCCGCTCCATCAAATGGCTCTGCGTCAGGCACACAGGCGCCCCCGCATCGCCCAACACCTGCTCGATCCGCGCCGTCGGCGCATCCGTATCCAGCGGCACATACGCCCCGCCCGCCTTCAAGATGCCGACGAGTGCGACGACCAGTTCCAACGACCGCTCGACGCACACCCCCACCGGCACATCCGGCCCGACGCCGAGCTCCACCAGTCGATGCGCCAACTGATTCGCCCGCGACTCCAACTGCGCATAGGTCATCTCCTGCTCCCCGTACACAGCCGCAATCCGATCCGGCGTTCGCGCCACCTGCTGCTCTACCAACTGATGCAGACACAAGTCCTCGGGGAACTCAGCCTCCGTCGCATTCCACTCCACGACCGCCTGCCGCCATTCCGCATCGGTCAACAGCGGCAACCGCCCGATCTTCTGCTCCGGCGCATCCACCGCCCCGCGCAACAGCGTCTCCAAGTGCCCGATCATCCGCTCGGCCGTCTCGCGTTCAAACAGGTCGGTGCTAAACTCCAACAACCCCGTCAACCCGTCCGGCTCCTCATTTATCATCAACGTCACGTCAAATTTCGCCGTGCCATGATCCGCCTCTTCCGTCCGCAGCGTCACACCGGGCAACTCCAGCGCGTTCATCTCCATGTTCTGCAACACGAACATCACTTGGAACAACGGCGAGCGGCTCGGATCGCGCTCCGGTTGCAACTCCTCAACCAGCTTTTCAAACGGCACATCCTGATGCGCATACGCCTCCAACGCCGTCTGCCGCACCCGTTGCAGCAGCTCGCGGAACGTCGGGTTGCCCTGCAGGTCGGTGCGCAACACCAGCGTGTTGGCAAAGAACCCGATCAGCCCTTCCCACTCCCGCCGATTGCGGGCGGCGATCGGCGAACCGACCACCACGTCCGTCTCGCCCGAATAGCGATGAAGGAGCGTCTGAAACGCCGCCAGCAGGACCATGTAAAGCGTGACCCCTTCCCGCCGGGCCAACGCCACCAACGCCCGATACAGGTCGTTCCCCAAGCGGAACGGCAACGTCTCACCGCGATAGGACAGCGTCGAAGGACGGGGATGGTCGGTCGGCAGTTGCGAGACGGGCAACTTGCCGCCCAATTTCTCGCGCCAGTAGCCCAGTTGCCGTTCCAACACCCCTTTTTGCAAAAAGCGTTCCTGCCAAGCGGCATAGTCGGCATATTGCAATGTCAGCGGCGCAAGCGTCGGGGTCTTCCCTTGCGCGAAAGCCTCGTACAGCGCCCCGATCTCCTGCGTCAGGATACCCAGCGACCAGCCGTCCACCACGATATGATGCATGTTGAGCAACAGCACATGCTCCCGCTCGCTCACTCGGAGCAACAAGGCCCGAAACAGCGAACCTTTTGCCAAATCGAAGGGGCGGCGCACTTCTTCGCGGGTCAGTTCCGCCACGCGTTGCTCCTTCTCCGCTTCCGGCGTGTCGGTCACGTCGATCACCTGCAACCCCAGCGACACGTCCGCCTCCACGACCTGCATCGGCTCATCCTCCACCTCGACAAACCGCGTCCGCAGCGACTCGTGCCGCGCCAAGACTTCCTGCAAGCTCGCTTCCAACGCCGTTCGGTCAAGCACGCCGTCCAAACGCATCAACAGCGGCACGTTGTAGAACGGGCTGTCCGGCTCGAATCGATCGAGAAACCACAGCCGCTTCTGGGCATACGACAACGGCAGCGGACGGTCTTTCGCCAACACCTCGCTCGGAAAATCAGACCGTGCCGATCCCGCCTCTTCCTCCGCTCGCAACGCTTCGATCCGTTGCGCCAACTCGCCCGGTGTAGGCGCGAGGAACAGATCACCGACGGTCAACTCGACCGCGAGGCTCTCCCGCACGCGCGAGACGATCTGCGTCGCCAACAGCGAGTGCCCGCCTAGCTCGACAAATCGATCCTGCAAGCCGATTCGCTCGACGCCGAGCACGTCCGACCAGATCGAGACAACCACGCGCTCGACTTCCGTTTGCGGGGGGAGATAGGTCGCCTGCCGCCCGCCGGCCAGATGTTCCGCCTGCGGGCGAGGCAGGGCTTTGCGGTCGACTTTGCCGTTTGGGGAGAGCGGCATCCGCTCCAGCGGAACGAAATACGGCGGCACCATGTAGGGCGGCAACTGCGCCTGCACGTGTTCGCGCAACTCGCTTCCCTCCACTGTCCGCTTCGGCGTCGGCACCACATAGGCGACCAACTGCCTGTCGTCGCCGCGCACATCGTCCCGTGCGACGACCACCGCTTCTTTTACCGCAGGGTGCTCGACCAAGACCCGCGCGATCTCCCCCGGCTCGATCCGATAGCCGCGGATCTTCACCTGCTCATCCACACGCCCCAAGTACTCGAGCGTCCCATCCGGCAAGAACCGCGCCAAGTCCCCCGTGCGATAGGCTCGCGAGGCAAACGGTACCGTTACAAAGCGCTGAGCGGTCTGTTCCGGCGCTCGGTGGTACCCCCGCGCCAACCCGTCCCCGCCAAGGTACAGCTCCCCGACTGCGCCGACGGGCACCGGTTGTTGCTCGCCGTCGAGCACATAGACTTGTGTGTTGGCGATCGGGCGGCCGATCACGCTGTGTTTGACGGAGGCGTTCACTTTCTGCACCGTCGACCACACCGTACACTCGGTCGGGCCGTATGCGTTCCAGACGGTCGCTTCCGTCGCCAGCAACCCGGTCGCCACTTCCGGCGGCAGCGCTTCCCCGCCGCAGATCGCCTGCATTTGCGGATGCCCTTGCCACCCCGTTTCCAGCAAGAGCCGCCATGTGGTCGGCGTCGCTTGCATCATCGTGACGCGGTGTTGCTCCATCACGCGGCGCAACGTCGCACCGTCCGCCGCCAAGAAGCGCTCCCCAAGCACCAAGCGAGCGCCGACCGTCAGCGGCAGATACAACTCCAGCACCGACATGTCAAACGCGTACGAAGCCAAGGACAACTGCACATCGTTCGCCGACACCGCCCAATGCTCCGCAAGGCCGTGCAGCAGGTTGACGACGGAGCGATGCTCGATGGCGACGCCCTTGGGAACCCCGGTTGAGCCGGAGGTGAAGATCACGTAGGCGAGATGGCGAGAGGTGACTTCGGACGCCACATCGCACTCGAGGTCGGACGCATCGAGCGGAACGGCAGCCAACACCTGCTCCACCGACAGGACTTCCAATTCCGGCTGCTGCGGCACTTCCTCGCGCAACGAGTCCTCCGACACCAGCACCCCGACCTCCGTCGCCCGCAAGACCTGCTGCAACCGCTCGCGAGGGTAGCTCGGGTCCAACGGCACATAGGCGCCGCCCGCTTTCATCACGGCGAGCAACGCGACCGCCAAGCGGACGGAACGCTGCAAACAGACGCCGACCAACACGTCCGGTCCCACGCCTTTGCTCTGCAACACCTGCGCCAAGGCGTTCGCTTGTCGGTTCAACTCGCGGTAGGTCAACTGCTCCTCCCCCGCGACGACCGCCACCGCTTCGGGTGTACGCGCCGCTTGCAGCTCGATCAAGCGGTGCAAGCACAAGTCCTGCGGGTAGGTGCGCTCCGTCGCGTTCCAAGTCACCAGCATCCGCTCAAGCTCTTCCGCACTCGGTTCCCCGTTGCCGCCCTGTCTGTCCGTGGTCTGTGGCATCAACTCTCGCTCCTTCATCCTGCACCCTCCATCATCTAAACGATTGTATTATCATATAAACCAAAAATTTTCATATCAACGAATCTATTTATCATAACTCATAATAACATAAAGGAACAATGGAGGAATATAGTGTGCGTACAATTTTTAAAATTTAGAAACGCTATCTGCACATAACAGGAACAACGCACCAAACTAAATGGTCATTTATATGAAAAAAGACCCCCTGCCCGCCGTAGCGAACAAGAGGTCTTGCGTACCTTGCCTTTTTAATTCGTTAGTTCCCGGCCGTCACTTTCCCCAAGTCGCGCAGGTACGCGACCAGCACATCTTTGGTCATCGTAAATTTATCGATGTCCAGCGTCTTGGTACCGGCCACCGCCGGATAATAGCAGAAATCCGGTTCGCCCAAATGCCCGATCGAGCCGGCGGTGTACCACCGTTCCTCCTCGATCGGCTCGCCGTTCACCCGTACATCGACCACATCCCCGTCCTCCTGCAGCTCATAGGTCAGCCCGGCAAACTGCAAGCGACCGACAGGCAAACCGCCGGGGCGAATGCCGTTGCCCCACATCCGCTTCTCCGTGATCTCGGGGTTGAACGTCTCCCGAATCATCCCGAGCAAGTGCTTGCCTTGATAGGACAGCTTCGTGGCGGTCAGCATCGAACGGCAGACGGAGAAGACATCGCCTTTTGTCACCGTGCCGGCGGACAGGCCATCGGTCGCCGCCGCGCCGAACAGCACGCCGATGTCCGCCTGCCAGAAGTCACGCAACGACTCGGCCATCACCTGCACCAGCTCTTCGTGGCGCAGCGGCTTGTCCAACTCGGTCAACTCCTCCGCGAAAAAGGCATCCATCTCACGCCGCCCTCGCGCCAGCAGTTCCGCTTGTCGCTCATCTTCCGGCCAGTCGGGACGTACTTCATGCAACCGACCTTCCTGTGCGACGATGCGCCCTTGCTCCACATCAATCGTCAACTCCAACTCGCCGACATACCGCGCATGCGAACCGGCCTGTACGATCACCACGCCCGACTCGATCACCGGCGCTTCCAACACGGTATGCGAATGCCCGCCGACGATCACGTCGATCTCGGAGGACAGCTCTTTGGCGATCTCCACGTCCGCTTCGTAGCCGACATGAGACAGGAAGACGATCAGATTCGCCCCTTGCCCGCGCAAGTCGGCAATCGCTTCCCGCAACACCGTCAGCGTATCGAGGTTGCGAAAGCCATGCTTGCGCTCATACAAATCTTCAAACTGATCGGTCACCCCGACCAGCCCGGCTTTGATCCCGTCGCCCAAGTCGAGCAACAGGCTGTCTCGCATCCCGCCGATCGGCGAGCCGTCCGCTTCCCGCAGGTTCGCCAGCAACCACGGCACGGGGGAGGCGGCACTCAGTTCGCGAACCAACTCGACGCTCGAACGCAAGACCTCGTTGTTCCCTACCGTCATCGCGTGGACGCCGAGAGCGGCCAGCATGTCCAAGTGCAGATGCCCACGCGTCGCCAAGCATTCGTTGATGCTCATATCCAGATGGTCGCCCGCATCGAGCAGCAGATAGGGGGTGCCCTGCGCTTCGAGCTCCCGTTTGCGCTGTTTCAGAAACGCCGCCTGCTTCAGCCACCCGTCATACGTGCCGTGCAGATCGTTGATATGTAAGATCGTGATCGTTTTGTTCATCGTTTCGACTCCTCCATCCGGCGTTGGCAACGCGCCACTTCGCGTCCCATCCGCCCTGTCAGCATCAGTCCGTACATGTGAAAATCACCGCGCAACGACCACAGCGGATACGTAAACGTCGCCGGACGATTGCGTTCGATAAAAAAGTGGCTGACCCACGCCGGCCCGTAGCCCAACACCGGCACGGCCAGCAGCCACCACCACTGTTGCGTCGCCAGCGCATAGACGAGAGCGACCAGCACCAACGTCGTCCCGACCGCATGCCAGACACGCGTCGATCGCTTCCTATGTTCACTCACATAATACAACCAAAATTCCTCATACGTTTTGTACATCACCCATCTCTGCCCTTCACCTGTTGTGTTTCCATTATATGACGCTTCTCGGAATAGTCAAATCATTTCGAAGAACGAAAAAGCCGACCCGCTAACAGTCGCAGATCGGCAGATAAACTTCGACGGTCGTGCCTTGCCCCGGCGTGGACGCATACTGAATCCAGCCGTTGTGCTCCTTGACGATCTTGTACGAGATCATCAGACCGAGGCCCGTTCCTTTTTCCTTCGTCGTATAAAACGGCTCGCCCAGCTTCTTGATCCGCTCTTGCGGGATGCCGCACCCCCGGTCGATAAACCGCACGCAGATCGCCTGACCGTCTTTCTCCGACAGGTCGACCGCCTGCGCCTCGACGATCAGATCACCGCCCTGCGGCATCGCCTCGACCGCATTTTTTAACACGTTGAGAAAAACCTGCTTGAGCTGATTCTCTGCGCAGCAGGTGGTCGGCAAGTCCTGCGCCAACCGTGCGACTACCTGCACGCGCTGGGCGGCCGCTTGCGGTTCCATCAACGAGAGCACGCGCTCGAGGAGTTGGCGCACATCCTTGCGCTCGAACGCGGCCGCTTGCGGTTTGGCCAACAGCAGGAACTCGCCGGTGATCGTGTCGATCCGCTCCAACTCGGACAGGATGATCTCGAGGTAGGAGCGGTTGTATGACTGCTCCTCTTCCATCAGTTTGGCGAGCCCTTTGATCGCCGTCAGCGGGTTGCGAATCTCATGCGCGATGCCGGCCGCCAGTTGTCCGGCGACGGTGAGCTTCTCCGACTTGAGCAGCAGCTCTTCCGTTCGTTTCTTTTCCGTGATGTCGCGGTAGACGGCCGATACGGCGACCACTTTCCCTTCGGTGTTGCGGACCGGAGAGACGCTGACGGAGACGTAGACCTCGGAGCCGTCTTTGCGCCGGCGTTTGGTTTCAAAGTCGGTAAAGGCCGCCCCTGTGAGCATCACCTCTTCAAGCGTGGCAATCGCTTCTTCGCGCAGGTGTTCGGGGATGACCGGGATCGGCATGCCGCGAATCTCGTCCCGGCTCCACCCGAACAGATTCTCAAACGCGACGTTGATAAACTTCACCCCGCCCTCCAAGTCGATGACGATGATCGCATCGGCGCTGTTCTGAATAAATGACTCCAATTGCTGTTTGGTATTCGTCAACTCCGCCCGCGTGCGCACCTTCTCCGTCACATCGCGGGCCGAACCGTAGACCCCGACGATCTCCCCGTCGACGATCAACGGAAAATGAGTCAGGCGAAACACCATCTCTTGCCCCGTTTTCGAGATCACGCGCACGCGGTCGGATACCGCCTCCCCCTCCAACGCGCGCCTGACATGATCCCGCACCAGTTCGAGGTCGGCCGTCGTCGCCATGATCTCCTCGTTGTACATCGTGCTCTTCAACTCGTCCAACGTGTACCCTCCGATGGTCACCCCGACTTTGTTGATCGCGAGCATTTTGCCATCCCGCCCCAGCACATACAGCGCTTCCGGATGATGATGAAACAGCGAGTCGTAGCGCTGTTCAATCGCCTTCGCTCGTTGCACCCAGTCGTTTTTGCTTCGCGCAAACAGCCACAGGCAATAGCCTGACACCGCCACATACAACAGATCATTAAGCCGATCCAAACGCATGTACAAGTCGGCGTCGTTCGTCAACAACGCCAAGACTCCTTGCGAATAAAGAGCCCACAACAGGCTGACGACCAGATAGGCTACAGCCCAGCCCAACTGAGACCACCCTTTTCGCCCCCATCTCACCAATACCCTCATGGCAATCCCCCATTTTACAATTGTGCACTTGTTACCCATTGATACCCAATTATACCCAAAAAGTAGGGGGGATAGCCTTATCGACGAGGCCGAGTCAAAAAGGGGTAGGTCAAGATCAGCCCCGCCCCATACAACAAGAGTGCCAGATACGCCGGCGCCAGATGCCACTGGTCGAGATACCCGACATACCAATGCGTGGAAAACACCGCGAAGAAACCGGCGAAACCACCGAAAAGCAGCGTCCACCACAGCCACTTCTCCCCTTGCCGAAAGCCCCACAGCGAGAGCAGCAGGTACGCGATGCCGTCCGAGACCAGCGCCCCGCCGAATCCGGCGCGGTCATGGGCGATCAACGGCACCAAGTTCGGATTGGCCGCTTGGAGGGAGTTGCTGGTCGTACACAGGTAGTTGAGGTCTTCCTGCACGAAGACGTCGGTCACCCCGACGCCCGAGATGACCAAACCGGACAGGAGCAACCCGGCTCCGAAGGAGACGAAAAGCAGTTGTCCGACGAGGCTTCGCTTCCAGACGGCGGTGTTGCGCAGGTTCGGAGCGGGCCTTGGGGCACGCGGGTTGTTCTTGACGAGCCCCAGCAGGAACAAGGGCAGCAACAAGAGCGCCACCGCCGCATGCAACGGGTCGAAATAGCCATAGCCCAAGTAAAGGAAGAAACTCGCAAACCCGACCGCCGCCGACGCCAGCACCGTCGTTCGCGCCCACTGCTCGCCTCGGCGCATCGCATAGCGAGCGAGACCGAAATAGAGCACGCCGATGGAGATCATCGTCCCGGCTAACGAGATGCGGTCATGTGCCATGAAGTACAACAGGCGTTCGTTGATCGCCGCGATGCCTTCTCGTCCGAGGCGGAGAAATTCCACATCGTATGGCAGCACCACGACGGTGGCCGCGATGAGCCACGCGAGTATCCCGCCGACGATCATCCCGAGACCGAGCCACTGTATCCAAAACCAACCCGACTTTTGGAAAAAGGTTCGTGGGGTGGGAGCTTGTGAGGAGCGCAAGGTGCTTGGTTTGTTCCGCGTGGGCTCAGGCTTCTTTAGTAGGAGGGGCTCGCGTTGTTCATTTCGCTCTTGCTGCCACTCGATTGCTTCATTAATCCGCTTCGGCAAGCCGGGGCCAGAATACACCAACCCGCTGTCAACAAGCACGAGATCTGCCCCTGCCGCCATCAATTCTAAAGCATCCTGCGGCTCATGAACGCCGCCGGAAGCGAGGATCGGGCAGTCCGTACCATACCGAGCGCGAATCTCGCGCACGGTGTTGAGGGTCGCCTCGCGAGTAGGTAAGCCAATCAGTCTGGCTCTCGTAGAGGTTCGTAGCTCTTGAGGTTGCGGCTCCTGATTGGTTTGTCTCTCTCCCTCGACTTGTTTTTCAGAAGCTTGAACTGTTTCACAGTCAATTGCATCTGCCAATGCTTGGCGCACCGTGGCTTCTACCCCACCTGTCACCATCACCCCTTGTACTCCGAGGCGCAGAGCAGGTGCCACTAACCGGTGCAGCATCTCCGTTTCCATGTCAGGAGCGACACAGAGCACCAACGGTTTTCCAATCCGTTGCTCCCGCGCCGCCCTCGCGACCGTCTCCAGGTGACGTTCCCACGCTTCTTTTTGCCAACCTCCCTGCGCGATCATCTCCGTCGTATCCAGCGCAAAAAAGGCGGCATCAGCAGCCAGCCGCTCCATTACCCTGACTCGTTCAGCCGCCGCCTCCTCCGCATCG
>DASTWJ010000075.1:0-3278 GCA_035776695.1 Bacilli bacterium | reverse complement strand
TGCAGTAATACGCCGTCCCCTCCTCCTTGCACAACACCGCGATGTTGTACCACTTCTCGGGATGAACCCAGTACACCACCGGAAACGGCGAGCTCCATTCCTTCCCGTTCGCTTCCACCACCGGCGTGTGCGGCTCGATCCACATCACCCCAGGTTCCCCCGGCAACTCATACAGTTTCAGCCAATGGCGATGCTTGCGCCCGTCATGCTTGAAGCCGGTCATCTGCACCTCTCTCATCTCTCCACACTCCCTTTTCCCAAAATATTCCTTTACAAATATTGAGGGTGGCATTCTCGCACCCGCACCTGCTAGACTGATATAGTTGACATAATATCCGAATCTACAAAAGAAAAGGGTGATCTCGATGTTGTGGTTGATCGTATTCGCAACGCTGCTTGTGCTCCTGTACCTGTTCTCCTACGCCAACACGTTCCGTCCCGTCATCCGCGAAGTCGAGATGACCGTTGCCAAGGACGGCGGTTTCGACGAGCTACGCATCGTCCAACTGTCCGACCTGCATATGGAACGCCAATCGATTGCCCCGCGCCGTCTGGCGCACCTGATCGCCGACACGCGTCCGGACCTGATCGTCCTGACCGGCGACTATATGGATCGCTACGACTCGCTGGACAAGTTCATGACCTACCTCGACGCCATCAACCAAGTGCCGACCGCGCACGGCGTCTGGCTGGTCTGGGGCAACCACGACCACTACCTCGGCCATCGCATCGAAGACCTGCAAGAATTGATCGAAGCGAAAGGCATTCGCGTGCTCGTCAACGAATCGGACACGATTTCTTTTGGCGAGAAGCGCTTGAACATCATCGGCATCGACGACTACTGCCTCGGCAAGTCGAACATCGACCGGTCGTTCGAAGGCGTGACCGACGGGGTCAACCTCGTGCTCTCCCACGACCCGAACATCGTGCTGGCTTTTGAGGCGCATCATGACGTCGACTACATGCTGTCCGGCCACTTCCACGGCGGCCAGTTCAAAATCCCGGGCGGGTTCAAATTGTTCCCGATGGGCGAACTGCCGAAAGTGAACGTGATCTCCGGTCTGCACACCGTCAACGGCAAAAAGCTCTACATTTCCGAAGGCATGGGCCAAGTCGCACTCAACGTACGCTTTGGCACGCGCCCGGAAATTACAGTACACACCCTACGCAGCGCTGCATAGGGTGTGTTTTGTCATGTCCGAGATTAGAACATGGTGGAGATGTATTTGACTTCCAGGAACACGTCGAGGCCGAAGTGACCGCCTTCGCGGCCGAGGCCGGATTCCTTGAACCCGCCGAACGGTGCTTGCACGGCGCCCGCCGGCAGCGGATCGTTGACGCCGACGATGCCGTATTCCAGACCTTCCTGCATGCGGATCGCACGGCCGAGGTTCTGGGTGTAGACGTAGGCTGCCAGACCGAAGTCGGAGTTGTTCGCACGACCCAGCACTTCCTCTTCCGTTTCAAACGTGAAGATCGGCGCTACCGGGCCAAACGTTTCCTCGGTCGCGATGCGCATGTCGTCGGTCACGCCTGCGAGGATCGTCGGCTCGTAGAAGAAGCCTTTCTCGCCCCAACGCTGGCCGCCGCACACGAGAGTCGCGCCTTTTTCGACCGCGTCTTTCACGTGCAGGTCGACTTTTGCCACCGCCTCTTCGTCGATCAACGGACCCATCGAGGTTTCCTCTTCCAGACCGTGGCCGAGCTTCAGGGAAGCGACCGCATCCTTGAACTTCGCGATGAACTCGTCCGCGATGGAAGCGTGTACATACACGCGGTTGGAGCAGATGCAAGTCTGGCCGGTGTTGCGGTACTTGGTCCAAACCAGACCGCGCGCCGCACGCTTGATGTCCGCGTCTTCGAACACGATGAACGGTGCATGGCCGCCCAGTTCGAGGGAGACGCGCTTGACGGTAGCCGCCGCGTTGCGGTTGATCAGCTTGCCGACTTCGGTCGAGCCGGTGAAGGTGACTTTGCGCACGCGCTTGTCTTGGGTCAGCACGTCGCCGACTTCGGCCGGACGGGAGGAGATGATCAGGTTGAGGACGCCAGCCGGGATGCCGGCTTCATGCGCCAGTTCGACCAGCTTCAGCGCGGTCAGCGGGGTTTGCTCCGCCGGTTTGAGCACGACGGTGCAGCCTGCAGCCAGCGCCGGTGCGATCTTGCGAGTGACCATGCCCGCCGGGAAGTTCCACGGGGTGATCGCGGAGACGACGCCGACCGGTTGCTTGATTACGGTGATGCGCTTGTTCTCTTCGTTCGCCGGGATCGTTTCGCCGTAGACGCGCTTCGCTTCTTCCGCGTACCAGGAAACCCAGTCCGCCGCGTGGATGATCTCGCCTTTTGCTTCCATGAACGGCTTGCCCATCTCCTTGGTCAGGATGGTCGCCAATTCGTTGCGGTTTTGCATGATCAGGTTGTACCACTTGGACATCAGCTTGGCGCGCTTGCCCGCCGCCATCTTCGACCATTCCGGGAACGCCTTGTGTGCGGCTTCCACCGCTTGTTCCGCATGGGACGCGTCTGCGTCCGCCACTTGGGCAATCACTTCGCCGGTCGCCGGGTCGATGACGTCCATCGTGTTCGCCGTTTCCACCCATTCACCGTTTATGTACAGCTTGTTGTGGTTCTCTGCCATTCTCTTTCTCCTCTCTTTCTTGTGCATGATATATGGTAAGAGGTAGGTCGGCCCTTAGTGCTGCAACAGCATCACGTCAAAGCCGCGCTGCCACCAGTCCAGAAGTTGAGCCAAGCGTTCTTGACGCTGTTCCGTATCCTGAATCGCGGCGACCACACCCTCTTGCTCCCTGACAAGGGCCAGACATTGCGCCGACGTTTGCAGCGCATCCAAAAAATGCTCACCGCAATGGGACAGGGTATATTCTACCCCATCGAGGACCAGTTCTTGCCCGCGCACGTATTCGAAAATCCCGCCCGCCAAGCAAAATTCACTCTCTTCCTCCGCCACTAAAGCGCTTTCTTTCACTTGCGGCAACAGACGGGGATGCACCTTCTGCATCGCCTGTTTCCACGCCTCGCCTTCCGCATCGTCCAGCGGCAAGTACTCCGCCCCGAACGTTACCGGGTCGCGCGAGATCACCGGCAGAATCGTATAGCGCATGTTTTTTGCACGCTCCTTTCCTTTATAGAAAAAAGCGTAGTCCATTCGCTACGCTTTTCTACTTTCGTTTTCAGTTGCCAAGACTCCTGCCTCCGCGCCCGAAGTTTGTGCGAGGGACGCTTGCGGGTTCAGCTTCAAGCGACGCACGGCGAACTTG
>DASTWJ010000074.1:0-5800 GCA_035776695.1 Bacilli bacterium | reverse complement strand
GATGCCCAAGCTACCCCGACCCCGACCCAACCCGAATACGGCGCCAAACCGTCCGTCAAACTCCCGACCTCCGTGTTCCTGACGTTCAAAGACGGTCTGTACCGCTACATCTCCCGTCTGGTCGAAGTGTTGAAGGCGACCGACCTGCGCACGTCGACGAAGGTGCTCGCTATCGACAAGACGGATGCGGAAGGGGAGTACGCCGTTCACTTGGAGACGGGCGAAACGCTCCAGGCAGACGCAGTGGTCGTGACGACGCAAACGTACGAAGCAGCGAACCTTTTGCCGGACGAGATCACGGAAAAAGAAATGCTGGAGCGCGTGCCGTATATCTCGGTCGCGACGGTGCTGTTCGCCTTTGATCGCGGTGCTTTCGACTACGACCTCGACGCGTCGGGCTTCCTGTGCCCGCGGGGACAAGGCACGACGATCACCGCTTGTACCTGGACGTCATCCAAGTGGCCGCACACGGCGACGGACGGCGACCTGTTGCTGCGCTTCTATGTCGGTCGCTCCGGCGAAGAGGAGATCGTCGAGGAGTCGGACGAAGAGATCGTGCGCCGCGTCAAGCAGGACTTCCAACAGATCATGGGCATCTCCGTCGATCCGAAGTTCTACCGCGTCACCCGCATGCGCGAGGCGATGCCGCAGTACACCGTCGGTCACCTCGACCGCGTGAAAGCTTTCAACGACGCGGTGGCGAAGAAGCTGCCCGGCGTGCTGTTCACCGGAGCGGGCTACAACGGCCTCGGCATCCCGGACTGCATCGGTCACGGCGTGAAAGCGGCCGAGCAGGTGATGGAGCACCTCGGTCTGGGGCAGACGCACCAGACGGTCGCTTCGGTCTAAGGTCTAAGCCATCACCAACAGCAAACCCATTTGTCAAAGAGGCAACCCGCCCAAGGGGAGCCTCTTTTTTCATCCTCACATTAAACCGAGTCGCGTCCTGATCGTGACAATTCCGTGACAGCTCCCCTTTTTTCACCTCTTGAACCGCCTGCTTCTGAATACCCGTTCAGGAAATAACAAAACCTACTACTGTCAACGCGCGAGTCCCGGCCGGCAGAAGAAACAGCCAACCTTCACTTCGTATCCTTTTATTCACAAAATCTTTAGAAAATTCCGCTTGAATCTTCTCGATTTCGGCGTATAATCGTAACTAATTAGTTCTTCAGGGAGGAAGCGAACACATGCACAAACAACAAGAACGCTGCGCCTTGTGCAAAGCGGAAACGAACGTCGAAGTCGATACCCCCACCTACCAACGCACCCACTACATCGACGACGCCGGGCAGCTCTGCCCGGATTGCTACTCGGTCATCGCCGCCAACAAAGTCTGGCACAACCTGCTATAACCGCACACCACCCCATCGGCTGGCCGATCGGACGGACACGCGCATGCCGCAAACACAAAGACCTCCCGAGGGAAGCCCCACGGGAGGTCTTTGCCGTTTGTTCACGTGCGACCGAACTCTGCTGTTAGCAGTTCGGGATCAGCAGGATGAACAGCACGAAGATGATCAGAAACACAACAGCCCAACGGGTGTAGCCACCAAATGCCATTTGAAAACCCTCCTCTCAAGGAGCCGAAGATTGTCCGTAAAGCTCCTTGCTATATCAAATGCAGAGAAAGGTACAAACGGCACGGACAAGCGCGGACGGTCAGGCAAAATAGGCGCCGGAACGGCCGCTCTATCGTTTCGTATACAAATCCGGGCGGCGGTCCTCGAAGATCGGGATGCGGCTGCGAATCTCCGGCACGATGCCGAGGTCGATCTCCACGAGGTGCAGGCCTTCCGTCTCATCCGCTTCGAACACGACTTCCCCCCACGGGTCGATCACCATCGAATGGCCGAAAAACTCGGTCTCACCCGCCCGCCCGACGCGGTTGCAGGAGACGACGAACATCTGGTTCTCGATGGCGCGGGCGATTTGCAGGTGCCGCCAGTGGTTCAGGCGCGGATGCGGCCATTCGGCGGGCAGGAACAGCACTTGTGCGCCGTCGAGCGACAAGGTGCGGGCCAGTTCCGGGAAGCGCAGGTCGTAACAGATCATCGTGCCGACCTCCACGCCGTCCAGTTGAAAGCGACCGACCTTGTCGCCGCCGAGCAAGTATTTTTCCTCGTCCATCAGGCGGAACAGGTGGATCTTGGAATAGTCGCCGACGACTTCACCTTCTCGGTTGAAGAGATAGGTCGTGTTGTACACATCATCCCCGCGCAGGTTGGCGACGGAACCGGCGTGGATGTTGACATGGTAGGTCTTCGCCAACTCGTTGCACAGGGCGATCGTCTCCGCACCGTCGCGGTCGGCGATGTCACGGATGTTCTCCAGCGAATAGGCGGTCGTCCACATCTCCGGCAGCACGATCACATCGGCTCCCTGTTGTGCGGCTTGCTCGATCCAGGCACGAGCTTTGGCGCGGTTCGCTTCCGGGTCGCCGAAAGCGATATCGATTTGCAAAAGGGCAAGTTTCAACGTGGTTTTCGTGGTCATGAGGCATTCCTCCGCTTCTTCCTGACGGGCAACCGTCTGTGTGATTACTGTAGCACTTTTCCGCCGAGTTCCGCAATTTGATTCGATTCGAAGACGTGGCGGCCCGCAACCGACTGCTGCGCCGCGTTATGCAGGGCGGTGGCGACGGTGGTACTGCGGATCGGTTTGTAGCGGCGCAGCGGGCCGGTGAAGAGGAAAGGAAGCGCTTTGGCGACCCAAGCGGCGACCTGTTCTCCGAAGCGGAATTCGTCGCGGTCGCCGAGGAGCAGGGAAGGGCGGAGGAGGAGCAGGGCGGGGAGGTTTTCCTCTGCCAAGGCGTTTTCCACGCGCCCTTTGACTTGGTTATAAAAAATCGAAGAATTCGCGTCGGCTCCCATCGCGGTGATGATCAGGAACTTTTTTGCCCCTTGTTCTTGTGCTAAGCGAGCCAGTGCGAGGGGATAGTCATAATCGACTTTGGCAAAAGCCTCCTTGCTCTTCGCCTTCTTGATCGTCGTGCCCAAGCAACAGAACACATGGTCAACGGCAAATGCCTCTCGATGCTCGTCAAGCCGATCATAATCGACGACCACCTGATGCAACTTCGGATGCTGCAACGAGAGCGTACGACGAACGAGCACCGTCACTTTTCCATAAAACGGGCTGGCGAGCAGAATCTCGACTAAAGCCTGACCCACCAGACCGGTTGCACCGGCGATCAGAGCGGATTGGGGGTGTGGAGTAGGGTTCATGTATGTAGAGGTCTCCTTTGTTGACGGGGCTTTTTGCATAAAAGCTGATACCCAGATGATAGCACAAAAAAGCCGGGATCTCCTTAGAAGAGACACCGGCCCTCAGTCTTGCCCTAAACCCTCTTACTCCACCTTCAAAATCCGCGTCACCGGAATCGGAACCGGTGCCCCGTGCAGCGGTTGAAAATCCACGACATCCGGCGAATTGGTCGAGACGATCCGACCCGTCGCCGACTGCACGGCACGCCCTTCCGATGTCAGCGGGTTCTGGTTGGAAAATGTGATCGTGACCTCCTGCCCGGAGTCGATCACCTCGCGAAGGCGAGATTCGGTCGACATGGGTAATACCCCCTCGGTTGGCGTTGTGTACAGGGGATAGGGTGTGGTAGGATCGATGCTTCTATACAAGGTAGGCTTGCTAGAGGAGAGCATCGTGGTACAGCAAAGCCGATTCCCTGCTCCTGCAGAGAATCGGCTTTGTGCTTGAAAGTGAGAGACCTACGCCTCTACCACTTCAACCTTTTTCATCTTATCGCCTTGCTTGATGCCTTCGATCAGTTCCTCGCCGGAGATGATCTGCCCGAAGACGGTGTGGTTGCCGTCGAGGTGAGCGGTGGTTTTGCGGTCGTGGACGATGAAGAATTGGGAGCCGCCGGTGTCGCGACCTGCGTGGGCCATCGACAGTGCGCCTTTTTGATGTTGGTGCGGGTTGTCGATCACTTCGCACTTGATGGTGTAGCCGGGGCCGCCGGTGCCGGTGCCGTGCGGGCAGCCGCCTTGTGCGACGAAGCCCGGGATGACGCGGTGGAAGTTCAGGCCGTTGTAGTAGCCTTCGTTCGCCAGTTTTTCAAAGTTCGCAACGGTGCCCGGTGCGTGTTGGTCGAACATTTCAAACTCCATCACGCCGCCATTTTCCAATTCGATGATCGCTTTTTTCATTATGTACTCACTGCCTTTCCGTAAGTTGGAACTCCCTTCCCATTATACACGAATTTCCCTGTACTTAGTTGGCGCGGCGGCAGGTTTTTCCGGCAGGAGTCGGTCGTCCCGACTCGAATCTGTAGAGCAGTCACCGAATCGACAAGATTCGACCATCTGAAAATAACCCGACACGACGAATCTCTCTACTACGCAACGCAAACGCAAGACGACAGCTCAAGTCAGACCGAGGAGGAGACGATGAACAAGATGATGCGAAGAGGGATCGGCCTGCTGTTTGGCCTGCTCCTGACCACCACCACGATCACTTCGACGATGACGACGACGTATGCGGCCGGAACGACCCAACCGACGACTCCTTTTTCCGATCTCGGCGATTCGTTTGCCAAGCCAGACATTCTCACCTTGGCCGCCAAAGGGGTGGTCAAAGGCTATCCCGACGGCACGTTCCGGCCCCAAGACCCGGTGACGCGAGCGGAGTTCGCCGCGATGTTGCTGCGGGCCAAGGAGATGCCGCCGTCTCTGACGTACAGCGGCGCGTTTCGCGATGTCCAGCGGGGAGCATGGTTTATGCCCTATGCGGAACTATCCTATCGGCTAGGCATCACGAACGGGACGAGCGCGACGACGTTCTCGCCCCAACGGGCCATCACCCGCGAAGAGATGATCAAGATGGTTGTCAGCGCACTCGGCCGCGAGTCGGAAACGGCACGCCACCTGTCGTATGCCGTGTACAGCAAACCGGTGCTCAGCTACAAGGACTGCCAAGCGATCGCTCGCTGGGCGGTCAAGCCGATCGCCTACGCCTCGATCAAAGGCATGATCAAAGGCACCAACGACGGACGCGTCCTGCCCAAGCGTGTCGCCACCCGCGCCGAAGTCGCCGCTTTCCTCAACCGCTCCGTGATGAAGGAGAACAGAGGCCAACTCCCCGTCCCCGTCTCGCGCGGCGGTCACCTGTTGGCAGAGGCGAAAAAAGAAGCGGTCGCCACCGCCTATACCTACTCCGGCAAACTGAGCTACACCGGCCTTCCCGTGCGTGAAGGACTGGTCGCGGTCGACCCGGACAAGATCCCGCTCGGCTCGCACCTGTACATCCCCGGCTATGGCTTCGGCGTGGCAGGGGATACGGGCGGTAAGATCAACGACATGCGCGTCGATCTGTACCACGACAGCTACCGAGATGCGATCAACTTCGGGCGCAAGGACGTAGACGTGTACGTGCTCGACTAATAAAATGCAATATGAAAAATGATAGTGTCTAGTAATCAAAGAGTGAGCATGAGTGTGAGTGAGTCGCATGACATCTGTCATGGACTTCTCGATAGGTCAAGCATCGATGGATCTCTAACGCTCCTCAAGCGTAGCCCCTATATGAAAAGAGCGTGTGACCTTGGCTCAACCAAGGATCTGCACGCTCTTTTCATGCCGGTTTTATAAGGTTTTCACTCCATGCCCCAGATGCTTGACAAAAAACTCCGTCACCCGCGCCGTATACGCCTCGGGCTCCACCTTATACGTCCCGACATGCTCGGCCTTCTCCACCGACCACAGCTCGGCGGTCGGCACGTCCAGCGCGTCGACGAGGCGTTCGCTGTTCGCTTCGGCGATCGTGTGGTCGGACTGACCGTGGA
>DASTWJ010000073.1:0-15578 GCA_035776695.1 Bacilli bacterium | reverse complement strand
AACAGAAACAGGGACAACAGCATCAGCACGCCAGCGACCAGAAGCGGATAGAGCAGGGCTTGTCTGCTTTCTCGCCGCCACTTCTCCCGTTCAGCACAATAGGTGGCGGCGTGAAACAGGCTGCCGGACAGGTCGCCGTTTTGCTCGCCGACGCCGACCAGCGTGCGCAGGGCGAGCGGTGCATCGCGTTCGCCAAGCGCTTGTGACAAGGCACGTCCGGCCAGCAAATGACCGCCGAGGGCAGAGGCGGCCAGCCGTTCGGCCGCCGTCCCTTTGCGATGGAGAAAAGACAACGCTTCCAGCAACGGGACGCCGCTGTCGAGCAACTTTGCCAGCCTGTGGGCAAATCGCCCCCATGCCGCTTCTTCCATGCGGTTTCGACTCAGGTTCATGAAAGCCCCCGCTCTCCGATCACGTTGTCAAACGTCGCTTCGTCGATCAAGCCGCTCTCCAAGCGGTCGAACAACACATCGGGCAGCAACCGGGCCCCGTCCCGCCTGGCACGCAGGGTCAACTCCTGCGCATCCGCCCGTTGGAACAAGCCTTGACGCAGCGAATCGGTCATCGGGAGCAGTTCGAACACGGCCTGTCGCCCTTCCCGCGTCTCGATCAGCCGTTGCCCGACCACGCCGCGCAACGCGGTGCCGATCACCGCAGGCGGCACGCCGAGGTCGAGCAAGCGCAACAAAGCGCCGACGGCGCTCTCGCTGTGCAGGGAAGTCAGCACCAGATGCCCAGTCAAAGCAGCGCGTAACGCGACTTCCGCCGATTCGCCGTCGCGCACTTCGCCGATCATCAGGACATCGGGGTCTTGGCGCAGGATCGAGCGCAAGGCCGTATGAAACGTCAATCCCATGCGCGGTTGGATCTCCACTTGATTGACACCGGGGATTTTGATTTCCACCGGGTTTTCCAACGTGGACAGGTTGCGGCTTTCCGTTTGCAGGTGCAACAGCGAGGCGTACAGCGTGGTCGTTTTGCCCGACCCGGTGGGTCCCGTCACCAGCACCAGACCGTGGCGGGCTTGGATCCAAGACAGAAACTGACCCCGCTGTCTCGGTTCCAGCCCGAGGTCGTCCAGCGAATGCCGAGCCCCTGTCTGCAACAACCGCAACGCCAACTTCTCGCCGTGGACGGTCGGCAGGGAAGAGACGCGGACATCGAGCAGCTCGCCGCCCCCCAAGGGCAGCCGAAAACTGCCATCCTGCGGCAAGCGTCGCTCGGCGATGTCCATCCGCGCCAACAGTTTGATCTTGGACACGGCGGTCGCTTCCAGCCCTCCCTGTGCCACCTCCCACGCTTCCAATCGTCCGCTCACACGCACCCGTACCTGATAACCGACTTTCCCCGGCTCGATGTGGATGTCACTCGCCCCACGCTCATAAGCCAACCGCACGAGCTGTTCAATGGGGTCGCCCATCACTCTCTCATTCGCATTCATCAGACTTGCTCCTCACTACCCAATGGCATCTATCGTGGGTGCGCACCTCACATTTAGGTTTTTACCATTAATGCGTCGCATGAGTAAAGTGCCTTCTTGTGATGTAATTTTGTTTAGGTGAAAATATGTCCTGTTTTAATAGAAGGGGATTGAGGGGGCGGTTATTCAATCGAGTGGTTTATCGAGGATATGATCCTATTTCGTTAGACGTTTCAGTTCAAGTCTATTTTTCAGATGAAAAATAGAAGATTCCTATAAAAGGATCTTGTTCCTAATCAACCCAATGATAAAAATTTTCCGGCTCTCTGCATTTCTGTCATTTAAACGAAATACAATCGAGACGACCCAACAAAAAAGGCCCTCCCTCTCACAAGGGAAGCGCCCGTCACCTGCCGCCAACTACTTCATGCACCGCATAAATTCCAACTCGCCAAGCTCGGTCGTGAACCCCCACCGCTCATAAAAAGGCATCATCTCCGGCCGGCAGTACAACTCCACATGTTTCACGCCTTGCACCACTTCATGCTGCATCACGGCCTCCATCAACGCCCGGCCGACATGCTGCCCGCGGTAGGCGTCATCGACGATCAGGTCCAGCAACAGCGCTTTGTACACGCGATCGGTCAGCACTCGCGTAAACGCCACCAGCCGTCTGTCGCGCTCCGGATCGCAAAAGCCGATCATCAGATCGGAATGCTCGACCATCTTGCGCACATCGGTCAACGTTCGCCCCCGCGTCCACCATTCTTTTTGAAACAGGAGGTGTAACTCTTTCACCTGCTCGGACGTCAAACGTTGTATCAACTCCAAGGCCATCGCTCTTGACCCCTTTCCCTTGTCATCAGCAACTTTTCACCATTCTATGATAGAATCATACAATCAATCCCATCGCAAAAAAAGGGGACATGCTTCATGTTCAGTTCACAGCCGCAACAGAAAGATCAAGCGCGCAAACCGCGTTTCGCCTCTCAGCTCCTCGTCGGATTGGCACATTTTACGTATCAACAGGCGATGTCCTGCCTGTTTCCCGTCTTCATCTTCCTGCTCTTGGCACTTTCACCGCACATCCCTATTCCTTTTCTCCATCGCTATGATGTGCTCCTGCTAGGCTGCCTGCTGATGCAGTGGATCATGTATCGCACCGGTCTCGAAACCAAGGACGAAGTCAAGGTCATCGCCCTCTTTCACATCATCGGCCTCGCCTTGGAGTTGTTCAAAGTCCACATGGGGTCCTGGGCCTATCCGGAAGCGGCATGGACCAAGTTCTTCGGCGTCCCGCTCTACAGCGGCTTCATGTACGCCAGCGTCGCCTCCTACCTCTGCCAAGCGTGGCGGCGGATGGATGTTCGTCTGCTCGGCTGGCCCCAAGCGTGGTTGACCGTCCCGCTGGGCACCGCGGTGTACCTGAATTTCTTCGTCCACCACTTCTGGATCGACATTCGCTGGTGGCTGACCGGTGCGATCTTCCTCGTGTTCCTGCCGACCTTCGTGCAGTTTCGCGTCCAACATCATGTGTTAAAAATGCCGCTGTCCCTCTCCTTTTTCCTGATCGGCTTCTTCGTCTGGATCGCCGAGAACATCGCGACTTTTTTCGGGGCGTGGAAGTACCCGAACCAAGCGGAGACGTGGCACTTGGTGGGGCTTGGCAAGATCTCGTCGTGGTTCTTGCTGGTCATCATCTCGTTTCTGATCGTCGCCCAGTTGAAGCATGTCAAAGAACGCCTGAACTAAACGGGAAACCGAAAACACCTCGAACCGATTCGGTTCGAGGTGTCGTTTCTTCTATAAGTATCTGTTGGCGAGCGGACTATTTCGGTCGCGCGATCAGGGCGTCCTCCCGCCCTTCGTACAGGCGTTGCATCCGCACCAGCAGTTGGTCGAGTCGCTGGCTGAGCTCGATGACTTGGGGATCGTGAAGGCAACCTTTGTATTCGGCGACACGGATCATTTCCGCGCGCAGTGTTTCGATTTCCCGCGCTAACGTACGGATCCCCATTGCGGACTCCCTCCTGCTTCGTTAAGAGTGTGACATATTGCATTATATGCAATCGGAGTGCGGTATTCTACCATTTTCTTTCGACAGTTTCTAGTAGTTTCTGTCTACTTCTGTTGAAGGGACGCCCCATCTTGTCGAATGGTTCGCTCTTGTATAAAAAACACCCGAGCCAAAAGGCCGGGTGCTTCGTTATGGATGGTTCGACAGTTGCTCTTCGTTGTCGATGTCGTCTTCTTTTTTCTTCCGGATGAACAATTTCTGTACAAGAGGAATAAAGACTTGAGGCACGGAGAAAACGACAACCAAGAAGAGGGCAAGAATGTGCCAGACCCAGTCCCACAAGGTGGCGCCTGTCGTCCAGCCCACGATCAATTCCCACATGTTCTTCGCTCCTCACATTTGTGAAGTGTCGCTACAAAAGTTGCTTTCTGTATTGTACCATAGTTCACAAGCGACGACGAAAGGCGTCACCCTAGAACTTTTTACAAATTATTGACCACCTGCCCCCAATCGAGTTACGATGAGCCAAAACGGGCGCAGAGGAGTCGAAGTACTATGAAGGAACGCATTTTCCTGATCGGGTTTATGGGCACGGGCAAAACGACGGTCGGCGAACATCTCGCCGGACGGTTGGACTATCGGTTGCAGGACAGCGACCACCTGATCGTCGAACGGGAAGGGCGGACGATCCCCGAGTTGTTCACGACGGAAGGGGAGCCGTACTTCCGACAACGGGAGACGGAGGCGCTACAAGAGGTGGCGCAACAGGAGCGGGTCGTCGTGACCACAGGCGGCGGTGCCGTGCTGGCGGCTACCAACCGGGAGTTGATGGCATCCTCCGGCGTGGTCGTCGCGTTGACCGCCACGGTGGAGGAGATCGTGCGCCGCGTGTCGGAGGATCGCAACCGACCGTTGCTCGAGTCCGCACAAGACCTGAGACAGCGGGTGGAAAGCCTGCTCGACGCTCGTCGCGGGCTGTATGATTTTGCCACGATCACCGTGGACACGACAGGTCGTACGGTAGAGACGATCACAACGGAAATCCTCGAGCGTTTGTCTGCTCTCACGCGTTGACGGGCAGAATGAGAGGGGATACAATTAGCACATTACGCACCTATTCGAGAGTTTGAAAGCGAGGTTTTATATAGATGTGTGGCATCGTGGGCATGTACAACAAGTCCTGTCGACCGGTGGAACAGATGGTGCTGGAGCAGATGGCCGATCAGATCGTCCATCGCGGTCCGGACGATGCGGGGATGCATTTTGACGACAACGTGGGCCTCGGGTTTCGCCGCTTGTCGATCATCGACTTGGAAGGCGGTCACCAGCCGCTGTCCAACGAGGACGGTACGGTGTGGATCTCCTTCAACGGCGAGATCTACAACTACCAAGAGCTGCGCCGTTGGCTGCTGGACAAGGGCCACAAGTTCCAAACGGAGTCGGACACGGAAGTCATCGTCCACCTCTATGAGGAGAAGGGCGTCGACTGTGTCAAGGAACTGCGCGGCATGTTCTGTTTTGCCATTTACGATTCCCGCAACAAGCAGACGCTGATCGCCCGCGACTACTTCGGCATCAAGCCATGCTACTACGCGGAGACGGACGAGTCGATCGTTTGGGGCTCGGAGATCAAGTCGCTGCTCGAAGCGCCGGGGATCGCCCGCGAAGTGAACCCGGAGTCGTTCTGGAACTACCTGACGTTCCAATACGCACCCGACCCGCTGACGATGTTCAAGGGGATCAAGAAGCTTCCCGCCGCCCACTACATGGTGATCAAAGACGGCAAGGCGAAGATCGAACGCTACTGGGAGCTGAAGTTCGACGAGGAGCAACGCCCGCTGTCCTACTATATTGAAGGAACGCGCGACATTCTCCGCGATTCGGTCAAAGCGCACATGAACTCGGACGTCCCGCGCGGGGCGTTCCTCTCCTCCGGCGTCGACTCGTCGACGATCGTCGCACTGCTCAAAGAGTTGGAGCAGGTGAAGACGTTCACCGTCGGCTTCGAAGGGGCGGGCGGTCAGTCCGAGCTGGAGTATGCTCGCGAGACGGCGCGCATCCTCGGCACGGAGCACCGCGACGTGATGGTGTCGGCCAAAGAGTATCTCGACGTGCTGCCGCGCCTGATGTACCAGCAGGACGAACCGATCGCCGACCCGTCTGCGATCGGGCTTTACTTTGTCGCCCAACTGGCGAGCCAGTACATCACCGTCGTCCTCTCCGGCGAAGGGGCGGACGAAGTGTTCGGCGGCTATACGATCTACCGCGAACCGATGTCGCTGAAGATGTTCGACTACCTGCCGATGTCGATGCGCCGTACGCTCGGCAGCCTCGCATCCGCCCTGCCCGAAGGCATGAAGGGTCGTTCCTTTTTCATGCGCGGGGGCAAGACGCTGCAGGAGCGCTTCGTCGGCAACGCCTTTATTTTCGGCGAACAGATGAAGGAAGAGTTCGTGCGCATGAACCCGGAGCAGATGGGTCTGCGCCGCTACTTCGACATCACCGACCCGTACTACAAGCAAGCGGCCGCCTATGATGACGTGACCAAGATGCAGTACATCGACTTCCACACGTGGATGCCGGGCGACATCTTGATGAAGGCGGACAAAATGACGATGGCGAACTCCTTGGAACTGCGCGTGCCGTTCCTTGACCGCGACGTGTTCGAATTTGCCGCGAAGATTCCGGCACAGTACCGGATGATGAACGGCACGACCAAATACGTGCTCCGGGAAGCGGTCAAAGACATTCTGCCGAAGGAAGTGGCGGAGCGTCCGAAGCTCGGCTTCCCGATCCCGACCCGCCAATGGTTGCGCAACGAGCACTACCAATGGGCGAAAGAGCTGATCCACGACGCGCCGGTCGATCACCTGTTCAACAAGCAGTACGTGCTCCAACTGCTCGAAGACCACAAAAACGGCGTCCGTGATAACGCCCGCAAGGTCTGGACGGTGCTCGTCTTCCTGATGTGGCACCAGATCTACGTGGAAAAATCGGTGACGTTCGCCCCGCAGGTGTCGCCGAACGTCCAAGTGCGCCGTGAGCGCAATTCGTCTCTCGTCGCCTATTAAGCGTTTCAAATCCTAACCGCATGCCAAAAGACCCGCTGTTCTTCGTGACAGCAGGGTCTTTTTCGGTGTATACTGTCTTTTAAATACGGAATCGATTCTATCGAGGGTGAACAGGAAAGAGAGGACGGATGCTATGAGTGCCAAGCGGCGGCGCTTTTTTCTCGTTGCGGAAGACATCATGCCGGAAGCGATGATGAAAACGGTGCAGGTAAAAGACATGCTGGCCCGCGGCGACGCGAACACGGTGCATGATGCGGTAAACCAAGCGGGCTTGTCCCGTTCCGCTTTTTATAAATATCGCGATCTTGTTTTCTTATATGAAGAGGACGGGCAGGGGCGGTTGGTCACCTTGTCGATGATCCTCGAACACCGCCAAGGCATTCTCTCGACGGTGCTTAACGCCATCGCGCAGCTCGGCGGCAACATCGTGACGATCAACCAAGGCATCCCGATGAGCGAAGCGGCTCATCTGACGGCGACGGTCGGCGTGCAGAACCTGACCGGCTCGATCGACGACATGATCGAGTCGCTGGAACAGATTCGCGGTGTGCGCAAGGCGGAGATCGTCGGCTACAGCTAATTCCCCGGAGGTGGCGGAGCGCATGAGTGTACGGGTGAGAGTCCCGGCGACTTCGGCGAACCTCGGGCCGGGATTCGATGTGCTCGGCTTGTCGTTGTCGTTGTATAACATCTTGGAATTTGCCGAACGACCCGGGCATTCGGTGCGGATCGAGGTGTCGGGAGAAGGGGTGGACGAGGTGCCGCGCACGGCGGACTACAACCTCGTCTATCGCGGGTTTGCCCGTTATTTTGAAACGCGGGGACGCAAGCCGCCCGGCGTCTGGTTGCATCTGAACAACAACATCCCGGTCACCCGAGGATTGGGCTCCTCGGCGACGGCGATCGTCAGCGGCCTGTGCGCGGCGGCGGCGTTGGACGGACAGCCGCTGTCTCGCGAGGAGTTGTTCGACCTCGCCGTGCAGATCGAAGGGCATCCCGACAATGTGGCTCCCGCGATCTACGGCGGCATCGTCGTCAGCGGGGTGTACGAAGAAGGGGAGAGCAGACGAATTCACAAGCTGCGGTTTCAACCGCCGGAGGGGCTGACCTGCGTGGTCGCCGTGCCTCAGTTTCTGCTTTCGACGGGGCTGGCGCGACGCGTGTTGCCGAGCGAGGTGTCGTTTGCTGAAGCGGCAAGCAATGTGCGAAACGTCGCGCTGCTCGTCGGCGCATTGGCTCAAGGCGACTTGCGCCAATTGACTGCGATCCTGCCCGATGTGCTCGGCGACTGTCTGCACCAGCCGTACCGCCTGCCGCTGATCAAGGGCGGCGACAAAGCGATGCAGGCGGCGCGGGAAGCGGGGGCGCTCGCGGTGGCGATCTCCGGCTCCGGTCCGTCGCTGATCGCCTTTGCCACCGAGAACGAGCTGGCGATCGGCGATGCGATGCGCCAAGCGTTCGCCCGTGCGGGCGTGTCGACGCGCATCCTGCAGGTGAAGCCGGAAACGGAAGGCGTACACCTGTTGTAACCAGACCTTTCTAGTTGCTTCCGCCCTTTTTTGATAGTAATGTTATGTATACTGATAGACAGGACGCCAAGGATGCAAAGGAGGAATCGCCCGTGGAACATATCGGCTCGACCCTGCAGTTTCGCGAACGGATGAAAAGTTTCTCACAGTACACGCCCGATTATTTTCGCAACCACTTGTCGCAACTGCAGACGCTGGATGTCGATGATCGCACGATTTCTCAAGCGGCGGTGATGCTGCTCGACCTGATCAAGCAGGAGAAGGTCTGCAGCCACTGCCAAGGGTACGAACAGTGCGGCAAGGAAGGCGATGCCAAAGGCCATTACGACCTGCTCGAACTGTACAACGATCATTTGACGGTGCGGACGACGCCGTGTACCCCGTACATGAACTACGTGGAGCGACGGGAGATCTCCTCGCTCAACGAGTTTTCGGAAAAGACGACGGCCGACAAGCAGTACGTCTTCTCCAACTACCCGCAGGAGCAAGCCCGCAAGCATCCGGAACTGTTTGCGGCGGCGATGGAGTTCGCCAATACGTTCACGGGGGCCGGGCAACACGCACTGCACGCCGGAGATGCCGCGCCGCAGAAGGGGCTCTACATCTTCGGACCTCCCGGCGTCGGCAAGACGCACTTGATGCTGGCGATCTGCAACCGGCTCGACGAGCGCAAGGTGCCGAACATCTTCGTGCGCGCCGACACGATCTTCGACAAACTGCGGATGAACGCGGCTGCGGGCAAGGACATGGAAGCGGTGATCGAAAAATACTGCTCCGTGCCGGTGCTGGCGATCGACGAGTTCGCGCAGGAACGGGCGAATGAATTTACGTTGGACAAGATGTTCCGCATCATCAACTACCGCTTCTCGAACAAATTGCCGACGCTGTTTACCTCAAACTACGAACCGCCCGTCGTCTACAAGACGTTCGAAGGCGCGACCAAGACGGTTGAGGCACTGGTGTCTCGCATCATCCAGATGACGCGGATCGGCCGCTTGACCGGCAAAGACTACCGCTTGTCGCAGATGGACCTGCTCGACGCAAAATAATTTCATACGCTTGGCCGTGCATGATCTTTTTTCCAGCGGGCACACTACTCGCAAGAGGTGAGACTGCGATGAAAAAAGGGAAGCGAATGATGACGGCCGCCCTGTTGGCTGTCACCTGTGCGCTCGGGGCGCTACCGGCCCACGCGCAAGAGACCAAGCAGGGGGATAGCACGTCGAAGATCACCGAACAACAGCGCAGCGAGTTGAAAAGCTTTCGTAGCGATTTCATGCAGGCCAAGAAGGTTCAGCGCAAAATCCGCGATCTGACACACCGCCTGCGCGACGATTCGCGGGAGATGCGCCATCAGCTTCATGCGACCGAGGACAAGGCGTTGCACGACCGCGTGCAAAAAGACTTGGACGCCTTCCACCGGAAGCTCGCCGCCGCCCACAAGTTGCACAAGGCGGACGAGGACTTGAGCAAGCGGATTCACGCCGCTCGCTTGGACGGCGACTTGATGAAGCTGCGCGAGTTGGCGAAGCAGCGCTTGCAGAACAAGCAACAGGAACTGGCGTTGCTCGAAGAAGCGCACAATGTCTTGCAGATCGAACGGGCCAAATTGAAAAAAGACCAACAGGGCGGGAACTAGCCCTGATCCTTACGCCCGCTAAGCATAAGCGGGCGTTTTGCACAAGAAATTTGGCGAGTTATGTCGACGCTTTACATAATCTACAAAAAAATGTACTATACTTTGTCGTGTATTGTGTTATACTACTCATGAATTCTCTACCAAATCAATTCTTCTACGGGGGAAAAACAATGCTTAAGAAAACTGTAGCACTTGGCATGACCATGGCACTGGCAACCACCATCTTTGCAGGTTGCGGCGACGACACCAAGCAAGGCGAAGAAAACAACCAAGGCGGCGATACCAAGACGGCTGACATTCCGGAAACTCTGACTGTCGGTTTCATCCCGTCCCAAAACGCGGAAACTCTGTCCGCAAAAGCAAAGCCGATGGGCGACCTGCTGTCCAAAGAACTGGACATGGACGTAAAAGTAGTCGTGACCACCAACTACACCGCTCTGATCGAAGGCATGGCGGCAAAACAAATCGACGTTGGCTTCCTGAGCCCGGTCGACTACGTTTTCGCTCATGACAATAAAAAAGCTGTAAACCTGTTGCTGCAAACTGTCCGCAACGGTTCCTCTTCCTACAAGTCGATGTTCGTGAAGCGCGCTGACGACACTTCCATCAACAAGCTGGAAGACGTCAAAGGCAAGCGCATCGCGTTCGTATCCGCTTCTTCCGCAGCAGGCTACACCTACCCGGCTGCGATGCTGAAGGATGCCGGCATCGACCCGGAAAAAGACGTACAAGGCCAAATGGCCGGCGGTCACGACAAAGCACTGGCGGCTCTGTACCGTGGCGACGTTGACGTAGCAACCGTCTTCGACGATGCTCGCGACCAAATGATCAAAGAATACCCGGATGTGAAAGAAAAGCTGGTTCCGTTCGTTTGGACCGAAGAAATCCCGAACGACACCGTTTCCATCCGTAACGACCTGCCGGAAGACTTCCAAAAGAAAGTGCAACAAGCGTTCATCAACATCATGAAGACTGATGAAGGCAAGAAGATCGGCAAAGACATCTACTCCTTTGACGACCTCGTTCCGGGCAAAGACTCCAACTTCGATCCGGTTCGCAAAGTGATCAAAGCGATGAACCTGCAAGAAGCGAAGTAATCGCGCTTCGAGCTCATACAAAAGGCGGCGTCTCCATCATGGAGGGTCGCCTTTTTTGCATATACTACACGTACGTCTCCTCACAAGCGATCTTGGTTAGAAAGGATGACCCATACGCATGTCCGACCACCTTGACCTATCCAAATTTGAAAAAAAGATGGAGATCAGAAAGATCACCGAACAGGATTTTGACGAACTGATCGAGTTGCAGCAAGAGTGCTTTCCCGGCATGGAGCCGTGGACGAAAGAGCATCTCGCCAGCCACCTCCACTTTTTCCCCGAGGGGCAATTCTGTGTCGAATATGACGGCAAGATCATCGGCTCCTGCTCGTCGCTTGTCGTCAACTTGGACGAATATGGCGACCAACATACCTGGAACGAGATCACCGACCACGGCTATATCACCAACCATGACCCGGAAGGCCGCAACCTGTACGGGATGGAAGTGATGGTACACCCCGAGTACCGCCGGATGAAAATCGGCCGCCGCCTGTACGAAGCCCGCAAGCAGTTGGCGCGGGAGATGAACTTGGAGAGCATCATCATCGGCGGACGCATTCCGAACTACCACAAGTATGCGGACGAACACACTCCGCGCGAATATGTGCAGGAAGTGATCCAGCACAACATCTACGATCCGGTGCTCACGTTCCAACTGATGAACGGATTTGTCGTCAAGCGGATCAACCGCCATTACCTCAACGACGACCAAGCGTCTTTGAAATACGCCACCCTGATGGAGTGGAACAACGTCGATTACACGCCCGATTCGAAAGTCAAGTTCAAGACTTCCTTCCCCGTGCGCGTCTGCGTCGTGCAGTACGCGATGAAAAAGATCTATTCGTTCGAAGACTTCGCACACCAAGTCGAATACTACGTCGACGTGGCGGCGAACTACGGCTCCGACTTCGCCGTGTTCCCCGAGATCTTCACGATGCAGTTGCTGTCCTTCCTGGATGAACAAGTGCCGAGCCAAGCGGTGCGCAAACTGAGCGAATACACCGAGGAATACATTGAGCTGATGTCCAACTTGGCCCTGCGCTACAACGTCAACATCATCGGCGGTTCTCATTTTGTCGAAGAGGACAGCTCGATCTTCAACATCGCCTATCTCTTCCGCCGCGACGGCACGATCGAAAAGCAATACAAGATCCACATCACCCCGAACGAAAAGAAATGGTGGGGCATCCAGCGCGGCGACGAAGTGCGCGTGTTCGACACCGACTGCGGCAAAATCTCGATGCTGATCTGTTACGACATCGAATTCCCCGAATTGTCGAGAATCGCCATGGAAAAAGGCGCGAACATCATCTTCGTGCCGTTCTGCACGGAAGACCGCCAAGGCTATATGCGGGTACGGATCTGCGCCCATGCCCGGGCGATCGAGAACCAAGTCTACACGGTCATCTCCGGCACGGTTGGCAACTTGACGCATGTTGACAACATGGACATCCAATACGCGCAATCGGGCATCTTCGCTCCGTCCGACTATTCGTTCCCGCGCGACGGTGTGATCGGCGAGACCAACCCCAACGTCGAGATGGTCGTCGTCGGCGACTTGGATCTCGAAGTGCTGCGCCGCGCCCGCAAGTCCGGCTCGGTCACGCAGTTGAAAGACCGCCGTTACGATCTGTACGAGATCCGCCAGAAACGAAGCTGACCTAACCGGCTAACCGACATCCCGCTCCCCGAATCCGACAAACGGTGGAAGTTGTCGGAAAATTTCCCGTTCCCCGCGACAGGTTCTAACACACTCTGTCATCCCATATGCTGTAGGATGGAAACACGGAACGACAACACGGTACCTACAGACAAAGGGAGTGACGGTCATGCGGAAAAGATGGTGGGGAGTCGGTTTGTTGGTGGTGACGATGGCCACCGCCGGCGTGAGCAAAGTGGGCGCGACAGGGGGAGAGGAAGGCAACCTCGTGGCGAACACGGCACATACGCAGATCACGGCCAAAACGGACGTGGACAAACAGGCGTATGCCAACGGCGTCTTTGCGCTGCCTTCCGACATCTCGGTCGCTCCGTTGGTGTTGCAGGTGGCGAACAGCGAACCTTTTGCCGACTGGAAACAGGGACAAGCTTCCTACGTCCGCGACCTCTACGATCCGCATGGGAACTTGCAGGCGCGGTTGTGGCAGGTGAACGAGGGAAGCGCGGACGGTGCGTATCTCGGCTATCTCGTGTCCACTCCCGATGGACAGGGCGTGTACGAATACAGCCGCCATGCCTTGCCGACACTGCCTGACGCTTTCGCCGAACAAGCGCTTGAAGAAGGCTACATCTACGCCGGGCCGCTGTTGCATCTGGTCTATCTGAAGCAGGAAGGGCGCTTGGAGCTATTCAACTTGATGACGGGTGAGATGCTCCCTTATGGCGAGTTGATCAACCGCGTGCCGGCGGGCGCACTTGGTTTTGAAGACTATGCGGGACAGGGAGTGACGCATCGCACCTTCACCTCTTCCGTCGATGCGGAAGCGGATGCCCTCTACGCCACCGGCCGCTACGGTCAAGACAAGCTGAAGGGGGCAAAAAGTTCGCTGTCCCTCACCCAATTCGCGAACAAGGCGGGGCAGGACGCTGTAAGCAAGCCCGCCTACGCCGTGTACGACGCGATTTCGAACAAAGTGTACGTCCCGCTGGCGATCACCGACCTCCTGCAACAAGGGGAGACGGCGTTCGTCGGCCTGCAAGACCCATTTCTCGGTGGTGAATCGGTCTACGTGACCGCCCAATATAACATCCCAGTGTATTGAGCAACCTGTGCCGGATTGGCACAGGTTCTTTTTTTATAAAATAACCCCTGCCGACAAAGCGGCAAGGGGTGGGAAATCACAGCAGGTCATCGGCCACATAGAGCAGTCCGAAGTGAAACGGTTCGATCTGCACGCGTGGGGCGCAGCGCCACTTCAATTCGGCGACGCGCAGTTCGCGTTCGGCGGCGTAGGCGCCGGCTTTCTTCTGTTGCTCGTCGGCGTTTTTCGTTTCGGATGCGGAGACGAGGGTCAGCGATTCGTAGTACGTTTCCAACTGCTCCAACTCGGCTTGCAGATGCGCTTCCGCCTCCTCTGCCCACGTGTGGTCGAGCGCTTCGATCTCCGCCTGCAACGCCTCGCGGATCAACTCGTAGCCCTGCTCACAGGTGTAGCGCGGGGACAAGGGCGGCGTCAACTCGGAAGCGGTCGCTCCCATCGACACATGTTCCACGCGGTCGTAAAAGTCGCGGATCACGCGCCCCGTGCCAAGATGCACCGCATACGACACGATCTCATCGCGCCGCCTGTCCGCGACAAATGACAGCTTGAACGTCGTGAGAAGCACCGGTTGCAACGGCGTGCCCGGTCGCAATCCCTGTTGATAGGCCCGCGTGAAACGACCCCTTTTCTGCGTCGATTCGATGATTTTGTTGAGCAGAAACGACCCGAGGGTGACAAAATCCAGCTTGTCCACGCCTTCGATCTGCAAGTCGGGGCGGTAGGACATCGAGAGCACCGTGTTCGGCGGGTCTTGGTTGGTCGCTTCGATGTACATCCAGTAATAGCGACGCTCGATCAGCTCTTTGTCGATCTCGCGCGGCAGTTCGACTTGCAAAAAGTCCTCCTGATCGACGAGGATCGGCGCTTCGACCGCTTGGAAGTAACGGCGGCAGAAGTCTTGGATCTGTTGGGCGTTTTCCATGTCCGGCTACACCCCCTTTCCGTCGAGGGGGACGGACGCTTCCTTCAGCTTCTCGCCGAGCTCGTCGAACTTCGCTTGCAGTTCGTCTTGGGAGGCGCCGGTGACAAGCAGGTCCATCATCTCTTGGTCGAACTGCTTGCCCATCTTCAGCGAGCCTAAAATCAGGTCGAGTTCGCCGATCACCAGCTCGAACATCTGAATTTTCTCCTCCAAGAGGTTGACGATATGTTCTTCGATCGTGCCTTTGGTCGACAGGTTGTAGATGTGGACGTCCCGCGTCTGCCCTAAGCGGTGGACGCGGCCGATCCGCTGTTCGACGCGCATCGGGTTCCACGGCAGGTCGAAGTTGATCACATGGTTGCAGAACTGCAGGTTGATCCCTTCTCCGCCCGCTTCGGTCGCGACCAGCACTTGAAAGCGGTTCTTGAACAGCTCGGTCATCCAGTCCTTTTTGCTCTTCTTGAAGCCGCCGCGGAACATGACGGCGCGGATGCCGTGTTGTTGGAGCATGTACAGGATAAAATCCTGCGTCGCGCGGTACTCGGTGAAGATGATCACCTTGTCGTCGATCTTCTGGATCAGCTCGATCGCCTTGTTGACCTTGGTGTAAGCGGCGATGTCGACCGCCATCTGGTACAGTTCGGACACGCGCTGGCGAATGTCTTGCGGCGTCTTTTCACTCTCCATCATGTTTTTCAGCGAAACGAGAGCGGCGTAGGGGGAGGAGCAGATCTGCCGCTGCAGGGTGATCAGTTGCAGGACATTGCCTTTGCCCTCTTCGCGCAGCAGTTGGTATTGTTCGCGGATGAACTCCGAGACGTTGTCGTAGAGCGCCTGCTCCTCGGGGGAGAACGTCAAAGGGATCGTCTCGACGTTTCGTTTGGTAAATTGCACGCTGCCCTCGGAGCGCTTGTTGCGGATCATCACTTCGGACAGCGCTTCTTTTAACTCTGCGCGGTTTTTCGGCGTGCGTTTGCTTTCCATGAAGGTGGTCGAGTAGTCGTTTTGCGACCCGAGCTGCCCCGGTTTGAGCAGGGTGATCAGGTTGTAGAGCTCCTTCATGTCGTTTTGCACCGGCGTGGCGGTGAGCAGGAGCAGGTATTTCTTGCGCAGGGAGTTGA
>DASTWJ010000072.1:0-13153 GCA_035776695.1 Bacilli bacterium | reverse complement strand
CGTGCGGCCGGTGCATACCCGATACGCTTCGCTTCTCCAAACGGCGGCCCGCTGACCACGATGGTGAACTCCCCGGACGTGACAAACGTCCCGATGACGTTGATCTGATCCAAGATCACTAACAAAGCGGCCACCACTTCGACAAAGCGGATGACAACCCCCGCACTCGGAGCTTCCCGACGCGGTATTTTCAGAGCGGAACCGGTAAACGGCCCCGACAAAGACAGCGAGAACCCACCCCCAGAGGTTAAGAACACCCCGCCGATGGAGATCTGTCCGGTCAGCAATAAAGCCACCGTCACATAGTCGAGCGCGCGGTAGACCGCTTGGATATTCGAGGACTTGGTATCGGTGTGATCCGTTGGCAAATCTACCACCCCTATGCCAGTTTATGCTTGGCAACTGAGATGCGCTCCCCTTGGCGGCATCCAAAAAGCCTCTTCTCGAAGAAAAGAGGCTTTGGTACATGCTTGATGCCGGTTGCCCGCCGTTACATCTTGGAGCGAGTCACCGCAGGGTTCGCTTTTCGAAACGGCAGCGGGACGTTGGTCACCAAGGCGACGCTCAACAAGATGATCACCAACCCGATCACGCCTCCGACGGTCATCGCTTCGCCGAGGAAGAGCGCGCCCCAGATGATGCCGAACACCGGGACGAGGAACGTGACGCTGAGCGTTTTCACCGCGCCGACGTTTTGGATCAGGCCGAAGTAGAGCAGGTAGGCAAACGCCGTACAGACGACGGCGAGGACCAGTACGGAAAAGACGACATCAGCGCCCGGCACTTGGTGCGGCCACGCGAACAACGAGAACGGGAGCAGCACGAGCGCGGCGGCCAGTTGTTGCCCCACCGCCATGTCCAGCGGCTTCTCCCCTTTGAAATACTTCGCCGAGAACACGCCCGCGATGCCGTAGCACAGGGCGGCGAGCAGTGAGCATCCCACCGACAGAAGCAGCTCTTGCGCGCTGCCGCCACCGACATCCCAGCCGACGAGGATCGCCACGCCGATGATGCCCATCAGCAGGCCGATGGACTTTTTCAACGTAAACGCGTCTTTCGCCCACCCCCACGCCACCAGCGCGGTAAATAAAGGCGTGGTCGCATTGAGAATCGCCGCCAACGAAGCCGACACGTGCAGCTCCGCCGTCGCGATCAGGCAAAAAGGCAGGGCGGCGTTGACCGCGCCGAGGATCAGATAGGGTTTCCATTTGTGCAGAATCCGCATGCGTTGCCCGGTCAAGACGAGATAGACCAACAGCGCAAGTGCCGCCAAGGCGACGCGCAGTTCGATCAGCATCACCGGCCCAAGGACGGGCGCACTGACGCGCATGAAGAGAAAAGAAGCGCCCCAGAGGGCGGCGAGGGCAAAGAGAATGATCAGGTCACGAGCTTTCATGCGGGAAAAAGCCTCCGTTTCAAATCGGTCGGGCCGACACAAGTCGCATCAGGCGGTGTTCGGCGCCGAACCGTGCAGGTCGAATCTCGCGGTTTCATCTGCCGCGTCTGCTCTTTAGTTATAGCAACCCCTGCCCGATTCCTGCTTTTGTAATCTTGTCGTTATATCCCACCCCTCTTACCTCGTCCCTGCCAAACCGCTATACTGAAACCAAAGAACCGAACGGGAGTGAACCTTCATGATGCAAAAGGAACTCTGGGAAGCGATTGTCACCTGCGATCCGGCCTTTGACGGTCAATTCTACTACGGCGTGCTGACGACGGGGATCTTCTGCCGCCCTTCCTGCAAATCGCGCACGCCAAAGCCTGCCAACGTACAGGTGTTTCTGAGTGCGGAAGAAGCGGTGGCGGCCGACTTTCGCGCCTGCAAACGCTGTAAGCCGGAGCAATTGAAGCGTCCGGAAGAGGAGCTGGCCCTGCAGGTGAAACAGGTGGTGGAAGCTCGCTATACCGAGCCTCTGTCTCTCGAAGCGATCGCTACGGAACTCCACCTCAGTCCCTATCATCTGCACAAGGTCTTCAAACGCGTGACCGGCACGACGCCTGCCGAGTACGTCAAGCGTATCCGTCTCGCCAAGGCTCGCGAGATGTTGCGAGAGACGGAACACAGCATCACCGAAATCGCGCTGGCTGTAGGGTTTGCGAACATGGCGCATTTTTCCACGGTGTTTCAAAAAGAGTGGGGGCTAAGTCCGACGGCCTTTCGTGCGAGCAGTCGAGATTCACAATAAGAGTCGAGCACGACGCTTTTACTTGACATAATTTTTATTATGTAGATTAGGGTAGCAACGCCCCCAGCACACCCGTATTTTTCTTGATCTACCAATCTATTCAATTTTGATATAAACTGATCATAACCAGTCTTATTAAGGAGGAAAAGCTGTGACTCCCTTTACCTACGAGGAACTATATACCCGCTTCATCGCTTGGGCATCCGAGCAAGAAGCGATTCGCGCCGCCATCCTGATCGGGTCGCGTGCCCGCAAGCACCCGCCGGCGGATGAGTTTTCCGACGCGGACATTCTGATCATCACGCACCGACCGGAGCAGATTCTGCACACGACAGACTGGTTGGATCAGATCCAGCCGCATTGGATGACGTTCTTGGAGCAGACGGCCGATGGGGACGGCATGGAGCGGCGCGTGATGTTCGAGCCGGGGCTCGATGTCGACTTCATCCCCGAGACGGTCGAGCGAATCAAAGCGTTCCTCGAACAACCGTTGGTCCGCAGCATCATCGCCCGCGGGCACCGCATCCTGCTTGACAAAGACGGGCTGCTAGACGGCTTGGAAGTAAGCGAGGAAGACATCAAGGCAGGTCAAGATGTCGCCTTGCCGACCGCTGCCGAGTTCCATAACTTCACGCACGACTACTGGTACCACACCGTCTGGGCGGTCAAACGGATGCTGCGCGGTGAGCTGTGGACGGCAAAGCAATCGATCGACAGTGGCTTGAAGTGGCCGATCGTCCGAGCCATGGAATGGCACGCCAAAGCCACGCACGGGCCAGATTACGACACGTGGTACAAAGGGCGCTTCCTGGACAAGTGGGCCGACCCGCGCTTCTACGAGCAACTGCAAAACGCCTACGCGTACTTCAATGAAGAAGACCTGTTCAAAGCGTTGACCGCCACGATGAACCTGTTCCGCACGGTGACCTCCGAACTGGCCGACCTGCTCGACCTGCCCTACCCCACCGTCGCCGATCAGCAAGCGACCCGTCTCGTGCAAGAGCTGCACAACCGTCTGCCTCAGCGGTAAGGCTCACTCCGCTGCAGACGATCTGTTGCCCTGCGTGTAGCGGTCGACACAAGATACGTTCATAAAAAAGACGCCCTTGCCTGCCTAGGCGTCTTTTTACTGTTGCGGCGGTTGTTGTTGCTCCTGCCTTTTGTCCATAATCGTCTCTCCGTCATAAGGCAGCAGGTGCGTAGGATACGTCGACTTTTCCATGTCATCCTGTATCAGCCCCAGCATGCGCCCGGCATAGCGCAGAAAATTGACGCCGCCCGAGCGCAACAGATGGCGCCCGATAAAAGAGTCCATGCCATCGACCATCGCGTCCAATTGCGAATCGTTCATCAGCTCCAAGCGATTGCGCACGGACAGCGACCAACGGTACTCCTGCAAGTGTTGTTGCATCCGCTCCTCATAGTCCCGCCCCTCGACGATCTCCTCTCCGATATACATCCCCGTCAAGATCGCCATATGCAGACCGAAGCCCATCGCCGGGGTGATCGCGCCGACCGCGTTGCCTGCGAAGATCACGTTTCCGTCGCGCAACCGCTCCGGCTGCCCGATCGGCAGGTGGTTGACCTGCTGCATCGACTCGATCTCCACGCGGTCGGTGAGCACCTCCTGCCGAAAGCGCCGCCACAAGTCGGGCAGTTTGTCGCCTTGGGGCGTGACGATCGAGATCATGGCCCGGTGCTCGTCGAGCGGCAACAGGTAGGCGTACCCTTCCGGCGCGTAGTTGCGATTCCACCAGAGCTTAACCAATTGCGGGTCATGCGCTCCACGGATCATCGCATGATAAAAAGACGTATCCCGATCCACCCGTACCCGTACCGACTTCGGTACATCGGCGAGATTGCCCGTGGCGAGCACCACGACATCGTACTCCCCGCGAATCGCCTCCACATCGACACGCCGGTTGAATTGCACCTTGGTGCGAATCTGCTCATACAGTTGGCGTTCCAGTGCATGGGGATGTGAGCCGCGGGCGACGATATGTCCTTGAAACCCGTGCAGATGCGACATGCGGGTCGGCCCGTAAGTCAGCGACTTGTAGATCGTCTGCAGCGGGCGCAGATACAGTTTGTAATGCTCGGCATAGTGCGCGAAGATATCGGCGACCGGACGGTAAAACAGCTCGCCCGCGTATTCGAGAAACACGTTGCCCGTCCCGATGTCCTGTCGTTCCTCGAAGATATCCACCTGCCCGTCAAACCCCAACTGCTCCAACCGATGAGCACAGGCCAACCCCGACAGCCCCGCTCCGATGATGGCGATTCGCATAGAGAAGCCCCCTTGGGAAGAATCGAACGTGAACAAATGATGCCAACATAGATAACCCACACTAGTCTCGACGATTTACAGAAGTTGTATCCCTTTACAATAAAAAAGGAGAGCCGATGGGCCCCCCTTCGCGATTTGTTCAGGTATGTCCTCTAGGAGTTGGCTTGTTCCAACGCCGCCGCTTCGCGTTGCAGCATCGTGATGTACGTGAGAATCGAGTGGTACGCGAGGATGCTGTGTTTGATCTGCGGGTCGTCATGGGAATCGACTTCAAAGCTCATGTTGACCTGTCCGTAGCCGAGCAATTCCGGCGGAACGTGCGGCACGAGATCCGGCTTGTTGAAGACGCGGAAAGAGTTCGGCACGAGCGCGTTGTACGTCGAGACGAATTCGCTGTTCCCGACGCGCGGGGCGGCGAACGAGTAGATCTCCAAGTTCAGGTCCGGCTGCTTGCTTGCCAAACCGACGGCAGCCAGTATCGCCACAGCGCCGCCCAGCGAATGCCCGGTGACGGTCACGCGCTCGGCGTTATACGGTTCGAGGTGCAGCGTCTCCAAGAATTGGTCGAGCGTCTGCGGGGTCGCGGACGGGTCGCCCGGCTTCTCGACGAGGACTGACTCGTACACGTTGGTGAAGCCTCTTTCCGTCTTGCCGCCGTTCGGGATCAGCGTAAACGGCTCCATCCGGAATTCGAGGTCTTCCACCCAATCCATCACGCCGTCGGTGCCGCGGAACACGATGCCCAGATGCTCCGGATCGGTGTCCGATTGGACGATAAAGCCGATCAGTTCCTGTTCCTTGAACAGGCCGAGAACTTCCTTGACCCGCAGGTTGGCGAGAACATGCCAGCCGGTCGGAAGCGCATCCGCTTGCGGCGGGTTCGGGTCGACGTTGTGGCGGTTCCGGTCAAAATAGGTGTAAGCCGCTTCGACGAGCTGGGCCCAGACGATGGCAGACTGTACGTTAAAGGCGTTGGAAGCCGAGTTGGTGGTCATGAGTATTCATCTCCTTTCTTGTATTTTAGTCGGTCGTTAACATTTTTTCAATCAAAATATCCTTATGTACGTGCGAGAGTTTGAATAAGGTGAATTCTCGGTTTTTTATCGCGGCAAGGAGGCGATTCGCTTCGGTCCAGGCGAGGTCATACTCGGCTTGGGTAATCGTCCCGGCGTCAAGAGCGGCTTGCAGTTCGTCGGTGTCCTTGACCACCACTTCCCCGTCGGGAAAGGCGACCAGATCCAAGAACAGATCGTCAAACCACGGCACGCCCGCTTCGGACAAGCCGATGCGCAGGCAGATGTCGACATACCACTGGGTGATCCGCCCCTCGGCATCAAACATCGTCGTCACCACATGATGGGCACCGTCCGGCACCTGATGCAGCCACATCTGCCCGTTATCCGCGATCGCGAATCGCCGTCCCGCCATGTCGATCTGCAGCGGCTCGGCCACTTTGTGCAATTGCAACAAGCCGATATGTCCTGTAAAAGCGTCGTTGTCGAGGTATTCCTGTGCGTACGATCGCTTGAGGATGCGCTTCCACCCTTCGCGGTCGGCTGTTTTGCGTTTCATTTTCAAAATCATTGCGCTCCCTTCATACGGCCCGGGCCGAGCAAAAAAAAAACGACCTTAGTCCGAGTATTCGGTCTAAGGTCGTCATTTCCCTTTAGCCCATGCGAATCAATCGTAGAACTCAGCCGACACAGACGCGACGCCGCTGCCGGACTTTTTCATTTTCACGACGATTTCCGCGTAGTTGTTCGTACCGTCGACATAATTGCTCAAGCCGGAGAAGATGACGTCTCCGGTGCCGCCGTACAACGGTTTGGAATCGATAAGTCGTCCCGTATTACCGCCGTCATCCGTTTCGTACAGCGCGACGTACAAAGTGTCATTGGGCATGGTGTTGCCCGTGACTTTCACTTTAAAATCGCCACCGCCCGAGTTGATCACATGTACGGGGTAATCGAAGTTGGTGTAGACATCGCCAACCGCAGCGACACCACTCCACTTAAAGTCCCAAGAACCTGCACCGGCATGCGCCGTGCTCGGCGCCTGCATGAACGCCAAGGTCGAAGCCAAGGCAACCGCAGTCAAACCAAACGCCATTTTTTTCATACTATTTTGCCTCCCTTTTTTGTTATTTTTACACTCACACATAAACCATAACATATAAAAAGAGATGCGTAAACATTTGTTTTCACAAAAAATATTTACTCTCAAAGAGAATCAAACGAAGTCAATCGGTGAATGACTTGCGCCAACGGCATGTCCGCCATCGAGTTCAAGCGCAAGTCATGCTCGCCGAACGTGAAGCGACCTGTCAACTCGTTCGGCACGATCACGCCGTACATCCCCGCTCGCTTGGCCGCTTGCACGCCGTTGGGCGAGTCTTCAAAGGCGATGGCGCGGGAAGGTTCGACCCCGAGGGCTTCCAACGCTTGCAGGTACAGTTCCGGGTCAGGCTTGGTTTTCCTCACGTCATCGCGGGTGCGAATCACTTCAAAATGGTGCAACAGGTTGTGCTGCTCCAGATGGCTCAAGACCCACTCGCGGTCGGACGAGGAGGCAAGGCCGATTTTCAAGCCCAGCTCTTTGGCCGCTGCCAGATAGTCGAGCACGCCGGGGCGCGTGGTTTTGCCTTGCATCAGGACGATGTGCTTCTGCCGCCCCAGTTCCCACGTCTCCTGTCTCGGCGCGGGTTGCCCCGTGCATTCGGCGAGGTAGTCGCAGGGGTCGAACGGCCGGTCATCCTGCGTGCCGACGATCTGCGCCCACAACTCGATCGGCAGATGCGCCCCTCGCTCGCGGTAGATCTCGGCAAACGCTTCGTACCACGCGGTTTCGGTGTCGAGAATCAGTCCGTCAAAATCGAATACGATCGCTTGGATATGTTGTGTACCCGTCACAGTTGAGAAAACCTCCCATTTTGTTTACGTAAGGTTAGTTATGTATCCCTCGGTGTTCTTGCAAGAGTCGCACCATCCGCTCTTGAATCAAATGCGAATTCCGCTCCCACCAGTCCCCTTCCGAGTGGAAGAACGCCTCCCAGCGTGGGTCGAACTTGTCCGGCTGCAGGTAGCGAATCGAGAAGGGCCAGTCGCTGGCAGTCTGGTAATAGTCGAACATCGGCATGGCGTCGGCGACTTCCGCTTCGGTCAGCCCCGTTTGCCCATCGAGGTAGCCTCGGTAGAACTCCCAAGCCTCCGGAAGCAAGACCCCTTTTTCATAGAAGACGTAGCGGAAGCAACGCATCATCTCGTAAAGCCGCGGACGAAAGCGCAAATGGTCAAAATCGATGATGGCGACCACTTGGTTGGACGCGGAAAAGATCAGGTTGGTTTCTTGGTAGTCGCCATGTTGCCATTGTTGGCGTTGGTTGGCGAGGGACGGGACGGTCGACAGGGCCTCCAGTGTGGCGATCCGCTCGCGGTAGAAGCGATAGGCGAAGTCGTCGACGGGATTCGCTCGATGCTTCTCCGCTTCGTTCAGGCAGAGTTTGAAGCGTTCCAAGGCTTGCCCCGCATCCGGCAGTTGGTACGGGGTTGCGGGCAGGTCGATGTCGGCCATCACGCGCTGCAACTTCCCGAGCGTTTGTCCCATCGCATAGGCGGCCGGGGCCGGGACATGAGGGCGTTTGTATGGTTGGCCGGCCACGAAACGGCTCAGCGTGCAGAACCCGTCCTCCGTCTGCGTGATCCACTCCCCTTCTCGGTTGCGGATTAACTCCGGCACGGGCACCCCCGCTTGGCGCACCCGCTCCTGCACGGCGCATACATGATGGATGTCTGCGAGCGGATAGAGATGGGTGGCGAAAGACTTCAGTACGTATGTTTGGTCACCAGCTTGCACGCGGAAGTTCTTGTTCATCATGCCGCTGGGGATTGGGAGCAGGGTGACTTGTGAAAGGTGGTAGCTTTCGAGCAACAGTTTGGTGTCGATGGGAATCCCTCCGAGGTTCATCTGTTCGAAAGAACTTGTTCCATAAACAGACCGCCATTCCTTCTTGCCTCATCTTAAATAGGAAAAAGAGACTCTGTGACGGACAGAGTCTCTTTTGCGATCTCATCGGATATTTATTGCCCTTGTTTCGCCAACGTCACCGCGTCATACGCGTTGACAAAGCCTGCGCCGACTTCATACTCATCGTAGTCCGGCATCGGCGTGGCGGTGTCGATCAGGTATTGCTTCGCCTCGTCGGGAGTCAGGTCGGGGTCGGCTTGCTCCATCAGAGCGAGCACGCCGGCGATGTGCGGCGTCGCCATCGAGGTACCGCTCATCGTGGTGTAGTACGGTTGGTATTCCACGGGGATCATCGTCAGGTCGGTTTGCAAAGACAGCGGCGAGAGCACGCTTTCTTTGGCCTTCGCGGAGACGATGTCCATGCCCGGTGCGGTGATCGTCGGGTGGTACAGCGGGTCGCCGAAGATGCCGCGCGAGGAGAAGTCGGCCAGTGCCGTTTCCTCCGTCTTGGTACCGGCAGCAACGCCGATGACCCAAGGAGCGACGGAGTACGGGTTCAGCGTGTTGTCGCCGGGGCCGTCGTTGCCCGCTGCGAACACGACGGTCACGCCTGCGTCGTGCAGTTGCTTGGAGGCGACGTTGATCGGGTCGTTCGGATCATACGGGGTGTCGGACGTGCCCCACGAGTTGGAGACGACTTGGATGTTGTAGCGGTCTTTGTTGGTCAGGACATAGTCCAGCCCTTCCAGCGCCGTTGTGACGAGGATCGCTGCGCCCGAGGAGACGCCGATCAGGTTCGACTCGGGGGCAACGCCTTTGTACTTGCCGTCGGAGCCTGCTCCGTCACCGCCGATGATGCCCGCGCAGTGTGTGCCGTGACCGCCCGCGTTGTCGGTGTCCGGGAGGTTTTCCAGGTAGACCGGGCTGATGAAGTCGGTGACGAGGTCGTCGACGACCTTGACGTTTTGCACGGTGCGAGTGCCGTAGGTCAGGCCGGGGTGGGTACCGTCGATGCCGGAGTCGACGACGGCCACGCCGATCCCCTTGCCGGTGAAGCCGAGCGCCGGATCGCTCCAGACACGGTCGGCGCCGATCTTGTGAACCGATTGGTCGAGGAAGTATTCGAGTTGTTTATCCGCATAGACCGACACGAGGTTCGGGATGTTTGCTTGCAGCAGGTTGTCGATCTGCGCTTTGGTCGCGGTGGTGATCACCATCGGCAGCGAGTTGAGGCGCGTGCCTGCGGTGATGCCCAAGCCTTTGAGCAGGTCGAGATCGGCGAGAGTCGGCTTGGAGGTAAAAGTCAGGATGATCTTGGTGCTGTCGAGGTCGACCATCGAGTCGAGCTGGTTGACCAGCGCCGTGTCAACCAAGAGGTTCGTGCTTGCATACGCTTTTTGAGTGGTCGTCGTGCTGCTAATCCCGGCGGTGCCGAGTGCAAGTGTCGCCGCCATCACGGCAAAGGCAAGTCGTTTTTTCATCTTGTTCCATCTCCTCCTATAATCAAATAGACCATCGAGTGAAATAAACTTAACACATGACCGTAGTATATTTGCACTACCCGAAGGTCTAGTTCTACTCACGGAATGCTCGGGATAAGCGCGGAGATACGGCTCGTCCACCGACGAAACGAACGCCGCCAACCGAACACTATATTCCCGTGGAAAGGATGTGATGTCCCATGTGGCACCTGTTGTCCATACCCGCTTGGGAGACGTTGGCGATTCTCGCGGCGGTGCTCCTGATGCTGGTGTCGAACAAGGTGCGAATCGATCTGATCGGTGTGTTTCTCTTACTGGCGCTCGGCGTGTTGGGCTTGGCCGACGAGAAGCATCTGTTCGACGGGTTCGCTTCGAAGGCGGTGGTCGTGATCGCCTGCATGCTGGCGCTTGGCGAAGGCTTGGTGCGCAGCGGGGTGACCGATTGGCTGGCGTTGTGGATCGCCCGCTTCGGCGGAAAGTCGGAACGCAAGCTCCTCTTCCTGCTGATGCTGGTCGCCGGGGTGTTCTCATCGTTTATCTCGGACATCGTCGTCGTGGCGATCTTCCTGCCGGTGGTGCTGAACATGGAGCGCCGCCTCGGAATTCCCGCGTCGCGGCTGTTGATGCCGCTGGCGATCGCGTCGATGCTCGGCGGCCTGATCTCGATGGTCGGCAGCTCGTCGAACATCGTCGCCAACCAAGTGCTGTTCTCCATGGAAAAAACGTCGCTGAGCCTGTTCTCTGTCGCGCCCGTCGGCTTGGCGTTGCTGGTCGCGGGGGTTTTGTATTTTGCGCTGTTCGGTCGTTGGGTGTTGCCGAAGCAAAAAGGTACCTCCGCAACTCTCAAGGACGAGATCGGCGTGCATGAATACCTGTTTGAGTTGAAAGTGAACGAGGAGTCGAGTTGGGTGGGCAAAAAGTTGCGACACATCGACTTTTTTGCCGAAACGGGGTTGAAGGTGGTGCGCGTGCTCCGCGGCAAGTCGGCCCATTTCCCACGGTCGGACTCGATCCTGCGCGAACGGGATGTGCTGTTGGTGCAAGGGCACCGCGACGCGCTGCTCAAGTTGCGGTGTACGCCGCAGTTTTCGTTGCATCGCCACATCCGGCAGGCTCATGCGCAAACCGGGGTTGCCGTGGCGGCGGAGGCGATCGTGCGTGACGACTCCCACCTTGTCGGGCAAACGATCGGCGACCTGCGCTTTCCCTCCCGTCGCCGCGTGGCGATCGTCGCCCTGTGGCGCAACGGGCGTGTCGTCGGGAAGCGGTTGTCCGACATTCGATTGCGCGGCGGTGACATGCTGTTGCTGCAAGGGGCGCGCGAACCGATGCAAGCCCTGCGCGAGGAAGAAGGTCTGCTCGTGATCTCCCAACGCGCCCACGTACCCCGCTCACGACAAAAAGGCCCGCTGGCCCTGCTGATTCTGCTCGGTACGCTGTTGGCGGCCGGCTGTGGCTGGCTGCCGTTGCAACAGGCGAGCCTGCTCGGGGTGGCGCTGATGGTGCTGACTCAGATCTTGCGGGTGAATGAGGTGTATAAGGCGATCGAATGGCCCATCCTGCTGTTCGTGGCGGCGATGATCCCGCTTGGGGAGGCGTTACGCGAAACGGGCGTGATCGAGCTGGTGTCTCAGCAGTTGGTCGATTTGTTCGGGCACTGGGGGCCCTATGCGGTGCTGGCGGCCTGCTTCTGGCTGGCGGCGCTGGTGACGCAGATTCTGAGCAACACGGCGACGGCGCTGTTGCTGACACCGGTGGTGATCGGCGCGGCACATGTGCTCGGCGTCAGTCCCCTGCCGTTTGTCGTCGCCGTGATCGCGGCGGTATCCGGCTCTCCGATCACTTATGTGTCGCACAAAGTGTTCCTCGTCGTGATGGGACCGGGCGGTTACAAGTATTCGGATTTTGTCAAAGTCGGGTTGCCGTTGACGCTTATGTTTTTCGCGCTGACGATGGGGTTGGTTCCGTGGTTATGGCCGTTTTGATCGACCTTTGATAAAATGTTTGATTATCACATTTTTTAAAAATAGCCGCAGTTCGACACTTTCTTCTATTTATTCCGCAAACAATTTATGAGATAATGTTTGAGTGTCTATGGTATTTCAGAGTGGCAAGATTTGTTAAACTTGGATAGGTCTAAAGCACCAATACAATTTACCTATATTTTTGGACGATTTATGAAGGGTTTCCCTTTGTGATGCAGAAGATTTAACTAATGCTGAAATGATCGTTGAAAGGAGACTCGGACGTGACCTTCAATCGGCTCGCTTACACCACAACAATCATCGGCCTCGTTCTGGTAACGATCGTCGCTTCCTATACACAACCCACCGTATCCTTGGCCGAGTCCTCCATCATGCTTACACTCTTCGCCTTGTATGCGTTCACCGAGTTCTTCCCGCTGAGGCGCAACAAACTGTCCATCTCACTTTCCTTGGCGGTCGACTTGCTGATCTTCGTCAAATTCGGTCTTCTGCCGATGGTGTTATGGAGCCAGATCGTCATCGTGTTCGCTCGCTGGCACCGGGAACGGAAACTGGAAGTGCTGATGACCCTCGGCAACTGCGGCATGTTCATGATGGTTCATGGCAGTGCGGCGGCCGCCTTCTTCTTGGCCGGCGGGGCGCATCAAGCCGGCTTATCCGACAACCTGCTGCCGCTTATCGCTTATATTTTCACACACTTTACGGTCAATCACCTCATCCTGTACTTCTTCTTCCGCGCGTTGCACCAAGTGAATCTGGTCAACTACGTGGCGCGGATCACGATCGATCTGCTCTCTTCGATGTTCGCCGCTTCGCTAGGCTTCATCGTGATCATGCTCTATGAGAGCGAAGGCGTGTTCGGTTTGCTGGCCGTCGGCATCCCGATGCTCCTGTCGGTGTATGTGTTCAAGCTGTTCAATGACTTGTGGCGGTCGTCCTCTCTGTTTCGCAACCTCGCCAGCTTGACGACCGCTTTTTCCGGCGAGTTGGAGGCGGCGCCGCTGTTCAAGCGGGTGACGGAAGAGGTGCCGAAGTGGTGTGATGCGGCTCATTGCGCGATCTTCCTGCAGGATGGGAACGAACTGAAGCCCGTATCGCTCTCGGACGGCTTCGCGCATGTGGACGCGCTCAAGGCGTTTCTCGAACGCAACACTGTCGACGTGCAGGGTCTGACCCGCTTCGCTCCGCTGAAACAAGAGCCGGAGTTTGCCGATACGGGTTTGCGGGAACTGCTGGTCGCGCCGATTACGT
>DASTWJ010000071.1:0-7388 GCA_035776695.1 Bacilli bacterium | reverse complement strand
AGGAGCGTGGGACGATCACGACGCTTCTCGTGTCGCAGCTTTCTCGGGCGGAGATTGCGCTGGGGAAGGTGCTGACGACGGTGACGATGGCGATCCTGTCGGTGGTGCTCAATTTGGTTTCGTTGGTGCTCGGGATGTTGTTGCTCGCGAGGGCGACGGGGGAGGAGTTGCCGACGGGGCTGTTGGATGTGTTGAGTGTGTCGTCGATTTTGGAGTTGTTGGTGGTGTTGTTGCCGTTTGGGTGTATGGTTTCGGCGGGGATTGTGCTGCTGGGGACGTTTGCTCGCAATAGTAAGGAAGGGAATTTGTATGTGCTGCCCCTCTTTTTCCTCGTGATGGCGCTGGGGATGGCGTCGTCGGGGATGGATGCTTCGGTGGGGGTCGGGTTGTATGCGGTGCCGTTTATGGGGCCGTTGTTGGCGATTAAGCAGGTGATTTTGAGTACGGATCATGTTGCGGGGTTTGTTGTGGCGGTGCTTTCGTCGCTGGTGTATACGGTTATGCTGATCTGGCCGGCGGTGAGGTTGTATCAGAGGGAGGAGGTTTTGTTTCGGATGTAGGTTTGGTTTTTTGGGGATGCAAAAAGGGAACTGGGCTGGGTGCTCAGTTCCCTTTTTGTGTTTGCTACCCGCTGTAGGGGAGCGGGGGCGGTTAGATGCCGGTGAGGTCGCGAACGGCGACGTAGGCGAGGATTAGACCGGCGACGGACGGCACGAAGGCGATGGAGGCCGGCGGGTTCTTGGCTTTGCGCGGAGCTTCGCCTTCTTTGACGTGCTGAGGCACGATTTGGTCGGTGATGTCTTCGCGCGGTTTGCGCGGTTGTTCGAGGGAGATGACGACTTTGACGCCTTTGTAGATGCCGAAGTCTTTGAGTTTGCGGCGCATGATCTTGGCGATCGGGTCGACTTTGGTTTTGGAGATGTCCATCACGCGGAATTGGGTCGGGTCGATTTTGTTGGCCGCACCCATCGAGGAGACGACGGGGACGCCGCGCTTGTGGCATTCGACGACGGTCAGGATCTTCGCGGAGATGGTGTCGATCGCGTCGACGACGTAGTCCGGGTTGTATTCGAAGATGATGTCTTTGTTTTCTTCGAGGTAGAAGGTCTTCAGCGGGATGACTTCGATGTCGGGGTTGATTTCGTGAACCCGCTGCATCATCAGTTCGACTTTGTCTTGGCCCACGGTGTGGGTCAGAGCCGGGAGCTGGCGGTTGATGTTGGTGATGTCGACGGCGTCTTTGTCAACCAGCACGAGGCGGCCGACGCCGGAACGGGCCAACGCTTCGACGGCAAATGAGCCGACGCCGCCCATGCCCAGTACGACGACGGTGCTTTTCCACAGTTTGTCGAGCCCTTCCGGCCCGATGACGAGTTCGGTGCGCGAATATCTGTGCAACATGGTATGATACTCCTTCTTTTCCGTATTATCTCTTAGAATTCCCTCGTCATCATATCACAATTCAGGTACAATGTAGATAATCATAGGCAGCTAGAAGGAGAGAAGATGGTGGACCCTCGTATTGAGAAGTTAGCACACAATTTGATCAACCATTCGATCGAACTGAAGTCCGGTGAAAATGTGATGATCGAGGTGCGGGGCGATGGCAATGATCTCGCTCGCGCTTTGGTCAAGGAAGCATATAAGGTTGGCGGCTATCCGCATGTGCGGGTGCTCGATCCGTTGATTCAACGGGAGATTTTGATGCAAAACAGTGAAGGGCGCGCCCAGTTCCAGAAGAAGTGGGACGAGCCGATGTGGAAGGATATGCAGGCTTTTATCGCGATTCAAGGCTTGTCCAACACGTTCGAATATGCGGACGTGCCGCGTGAGCAACTGCTGGTCGGTTCGAAGGTGATGAAGCCGGTGACGGATTATATCATCAACAATGTCCGGTGGGTCGGCTTGAACTACCCGAATGTGTCGCAAGCGGCGAAAGCGCGTATGTCGATGGAGGCATTTGAAGATTTTTATTATGAAGTGTGCACGATGGATTACAGCAAGATGGGGGAAGCGTTCCAACCGTTGAAAGAATTGATGGAGCGCACCGATCAAGTGCGCCTCGTCGGGGAAGGCACCGACTTGACGTTCTCGATCAAGGACATCCCGGCGGTGATCTGCTCCGGGGAGAAGAACATTCCGGACGGCGAGATCTATACGGCGCCGGTGCGTGATTCGGTCAACGGGACGATCACGTTCAATGCGACGACTCATTATCGCAACACGGATTTCCAAGAGATCAAGTTGACGTTTGAGAACGGCAAGATCGTCGAGGCGACGGCGAACAACACGGAGAAGCTCCTCGAGATTCTCGATACGGATGAAGGGGCGCGTTATGTCGGGGAGTTTGCGATTGCGGCGAACCCGTATATCTTGCACCCGATGAACGACATCCTGTTCGACGAGAAGATCGCCGGTTCGTTCCACTTCACGCCGGGACAGGCGTATGAGGATGCGGACAACGGCAACCGCTCGCAGATTCACTGGGACATGGTCAACATCCAACGTCCCGATTACGGCGGCGGCGAGATCTGGTTCGACGGCGTGCTGATTCGCAAAGACGGGCTGTTCGTGCTCGACGAGTTGAAGGGTCTGAACCCGGAGAACTTGAAAGGGTAGCACGCGCGGTCTGTAGCGGTAAGGAGGTAGCGGACGATGTTTGAGATGAAGAAAATCGAAGGTGGCAAGGACGCCTTTTACCAAGAGTTGAACCAACAGATCGATCATCTGCTGGTCGGTGAGCCGGATTGGTTGGCGAACTTGGCGAATGCGGCCAGCCTGTTGTATGGACAGATGGAGAGCATCAACTGGGCCGGGTTTTATCTGTGGCGCGACGAGCAGTTGGTTCTCGGGCCGTTTATGGGCAACCCGGCCTGTGTCCGTATTCCGCTCGGCAAGGGCGTATGCGGGACGGCTGCGCAGAACCGTGAGACGCTGGTGGTGCCGGATGTACATGCGTTTCCGGGCCATATCGCCTGTGATGCGGCGTCGCGTTCGGAGATCGTGGTGCCGATCGTGGTGGAGGATCGCCTGATCGGGGTGCTCGACATCGACGCGCCGATTCCGGAGCGCTTTGACGAGACGGATCGCGTGCATCTGGAGCAGTTTGTGGCGATCTTGAACAAGCATATCGATTGGAGCAAGTTCTAATCGGCGGACAACCGTTGGACATGCAGACCTGTCGCGCGAGGCGGCATGGTCTGTTTTTTCAATTTTGTCAGAACCGGAAGAGTTGTTTTTGTCTGCGCTTGGGTGTATTCTGAAAGGCGAAGTCCGTCGAGACTGCATGTTACATACAAGTTTGGAGGACGATGCATGAATCTAAGAGAACGGTACCGGCAGATCGAGTCGGTGACTAAGTATAGCAACTATTATCTCGGCAAGTGTTACACCTGGCTGTCCACGCCGATCACGGAGCTGGCGGCGCGGTTTCGCATGACCCCAAACATGATGACGCTGATCTCGCTGGTGCTCGGGTTGGTGGCCTGCTGGTTTTTCCAGATCGGCACGCAGAACAACCTGTATGTCGGGGCGGCGATTTTGTACGTGTCGTATGTGCTCGATTGGTGTGACGGGCAGTTGGCGCGATTTACGGGGCAGACGTCGCCGTTTGGCGGCTGGCTCGACCAGATGTGCGACCGGACGAAGGAGTTCGCGTACGTGTCGACGTTGGCGTACGGGTACTACCGCGTCCATGACGACGGGACGGTGTTCGTGTGGGCGATGACCGCCTTATTCCTCCTGTTCCTGCTCGAATATTATGGGCAGATGAACCGGGCGATCCCGACGAAGGAAGCGGAGGCGCAAGCGCCGGCGACCCCGAAGATGGGCAAGCCGGGGGAAGGCCGCCGCAAGATCGTGATCGACTTTTCCATCGACGAACAGTATTTCTTCATCGTGTTGGCTGTCGTGCTCTTCGGGGCGAAGATCACCTTGATCGGCTTGGTGCTGATCGCGGGGCTGTTTGCGATCTACAAACCGTGGAAGGCATGGCGCGGCTATTTTAACCAGAAATGAGGCGATGACATGAAAGCAGTCATCCTGGCGGCCGGTAGCGGGGAGCGCTTGGCTCCGATCACGCAAAACCTGCCCAAAGCGTTGCTCCCCATCGGTTCGGAGACGATCCTGCATCGTCTGTTGCGTCAATTGTCGGAGGCGGGCGTCTCGGAGATGGTCGTGGTGATCGGCTATCAGGGCGAGGCGATCCGTGAGCATCTCGCGGCGCTCGGCTTGCCGTGTACCGTGACGTTTGTCGAGAATCCGGCGTACAAGACGACGTCGACCGCCTATTCGACGCTGCTGGCGGCGGAGCATGTGCGCGGCGAGGCGTTTTATCTGCTCGACGGCGACGTGGTGGCGGAGGACGAGGTGTTTGCCCACCTGCAAGAGACGGAAGGCAACGCCCTTTTTTACGAAGCGAAGTCGATTTCGTCGCCGGAGGAGATGAAGGTCACGTGCGAAGGGGAGCGCGTCTTCCTGAGCAAGGAGGTCGCCAGCGAACGTTCGCTGGGCGAGTTCATCGGTCTGGCGCGGATGTCGGCGCAGGCGGGAGAGGCGTTTCTGGCGGCGCTTCAACGCGGGGCGGACGGCTACTATGAGGAGGCGCTGAACGAGATCGCGGCGGTGCATGCGTTCGCGTTGGCGGAAGTGCCGACGAACTCGTGGATCGAGGTCGACTTTGTGACCGACTACCTGGAAGCGATTCGCCTGTTCACGGAGAAAAGGGTCGATCACCCGCCGCAAGTGCAGGAGCAGGTGCTGCTCTGTCCGGGGCCGGTCATGGTCTCGAAGGCGGTCAAGTCGGCGCTGCTTCATGCGGACATCGGGCATCGCGAGACGGAGTTTATCGAGATTCTGACGCGGTGCCGCGCCAAGTTGAACAAGGCGTATGGCGTGACCTCGAACGAATACACCAACGTGATTCTCACCGGCTCGGGCACGGCGGCGAACGAAGCGCTGCTGTCCTCCTATGGGCCGGGCAAGAAGCTGTTGATCCTCTCGAACGGTGAGTTCGGCAACCGCTTGATCGACTTGGCGCATTGTCATGAGTTGGACGTGACACCGCTGGAGTTCGGCTGGGGCAACCCGATCGATCTGCAAAAAGTGGAGGAGTTGGCGAAGTCGGGGCTGTATGACGCGCTGATGATGGTGCATCACGAGACGTCGACCGGCATGCTCAACCCGATCAACGAAGTCGGCGCGTTGCTGGCGCGGCACGAGGTGGCGTTCCTCGTCGATGCGGTGTCGTCGATCGGGGCAGAAGCGCTCAACGTGGAGCAGGCGCAGATCACGTTCTGCACGGCGTCGGCCAATAAAGCGTTGGCGTCCTTGCCGGGGTTGGCGTTCGTCTGCGGCAAGCGCAGCGCGTTTCAAGCGTTGGAGAACGGTCGGGCCCGCACGCGCTATCTCGACCTGTACAAGCATTACAAGTTCGAGGACCTGACCTATCAGACCCCGAATACGCCGGCGGTGTCGTTGTTCTATGCGTTGGAGACGGCGTTGGATGAGTTGTTGCATGACACGCTGGAAGCGCGGATGCGCAACTACGGCTATCTGTCGTCGTTGATCCGCAACCGCTTGAAGAAGCTCGGTTTGTCGTTTGTGATCGACGAAGGGCAGATGTCTCGCGTGCTGACGACCGTGTTGTATCCTGAGGAGATCGACGTGGAAGCGTTCCACGAATGGATCAAGAAAAACAACTACGTCATCTACCGCGGCAAAGGCCCGTACTTGGGCAAAGCGTTTCAGATCGCCAACATCGGCCATGTGCGCAAAGAGCATGTCGTCGCTTTCCTCGATACGATGGAGCGCGGATTTGCGATGCTGCGTCAGGACGCGTCGGCGGTGGAAGGAGCGAATGTGTGATGAAACTGGTGATTTTGGTAGCGGGCGTGGGTTCACGCCTGCGTCCGTTGACCGATGAGAAGCCGAAATGCCTCGTCGAAGTGAACGGGGAGACGATCCTCGGTCGCTTGTTGGATCAGGCGGCCGACACGGGCGCTTTTGACGAAGTGGTGTTGTTGACGGGGTATCGGCAGGAGCAGATCAAGGATTATGCGGATGCGTGGATGGCGAGCCATGCGCTGCCGGTGCGCTTGGTGTACAACGAGCGCTACGACGAGACGAACAACGGGTATACGCTGTTGTGCGGGCGGGAGTTTCTGCGCGACGGGTTCGTGCTGACCGATGGCGACCTGTTGCTGGACGGCGAGATTCTGCGCCGGGTGGCGACGCATGAGCAGAGCCATCTGGCGGTGGATAGGCAGATGAAGCTCGACGAAGAGGCGATGAAGTTCGTGCTCGATGCACAGGGCAACGTGACCGAGTTGAGCAAGGAGATCTCCGTCGAGCGCGGGTTGGGGGAGTCGATCGGCCTGTGCAAGGTCACGGCGGCTGATGCGGGGCGCGTGATCGACCATCTCGCTCGTCTGGTGGAGAACGGCGAAGAGAATGAATACTACGAGCGTGCTTTCCAAGAGATGATCCGCGAAGGGTGGAAGCTCGAAGTCGTCGACGTCGGTGACCTGCGCTGGGTGGAAGTGGACGACCACAACGACTTGGCACGGGCGGAAGAGGCGTTTGTGTAGCAGGTGAATGTGAGAGACTGAGAGTGACTGGCTGTGAACCTTTTTTGAATGGGAAAAGGGTTCGTGTGTCGGTCACTTTTTGCATGGTAGGTGGATCGGGTGAGAGGTAGAGGAAATGAAGGAGGAGGCGATTGGAGTTGGCAGAGGCAGGGCGTTATTTTGTCGGGATTGAAGTGCCCGTGGAGGTATGTGGTACGGCGCTGACGGCGGTGCAGGAGCGGTTGGAGCCGCATTTGCAGGTGAAGAAGTGGTATCGGCCGGAGCAGTTGCATATCACGAGCACTTTTCTGGGCGAGTTGACGGGGGAGCAGGTGGAGTTGGTGGTGGAGTTGTTGGAGAAGCGGGTGCGGGAGCATCGGGCGTTTTCCTTGCAGTTGGGGAAGGTTGGGTGGTTTCCGAGAGCGAAGGTGGTTTGGTGTGGGGTGGAAGCCGGGATGGATGCGGCGGAAGAGACTCGCTCTTCTCTGCAACCGCTCTATGACCTGCAAGCGATGACCGCCCAAGACCTGTCTGTCCTCGGTACCGAACGCTATGCCCATGACACGTATCGTCCGCACATCACCCTTGGCCGCCTGCATACCGCTGATCCTGCTTTTCGGCCCGAGTTGGTGGAGGTTGCAGACTTGCTGCAAGGCAAGAGCTGGATTGTAGAGGCTTTGCATCTCTACGAATCAGTCTCCAATGGAGCGCAGGGGCCGTCTTATCCGAAACGCTATTCCTTTCCTCTCTCCCACAGTTGATCGATAGAGAAAAGCACCGCTACCCCCTCGGCAACGGTGCTTTTTCACGTTCCTATTTCTT
>DASTWJ010000070.1:0-10218 GCA_035776695.1 Bacilli bacterium | reverse complement strand
GCAGATCCCGATCAATGCGTTCATGGAGCGACTGGCTGATAAAGGCATCCTGATGCTCGACCGCGAGCGCAACCGCTATGCGATGCCCGATGACGTCCGCTGGCACCTGCTGGAGCATCTGCCCGGCCTCGATAGTGAGAGCTGGCAGGGGGCTGAGTTGGGGGAGGATGAGGATATAGGTGGTGCACCGATCTAATGGATAAAAGGAAGACTGGAACCCCCTACCCTTTTAGGTGTAGGGGTTATGCTCTTTCCACAAGGGTAATTAAATAACAAACAAACATTACTAATCTAACAAAAAAACTAGTGTACAACTATAGGCAAACTGCTATAATGAGTCTCGTACAACACCACAGCTTGGGTGTAGCCTCTCCTCCGCCGAAAGGGGGTGAGGCGCGTGAGCCAGAAAGATGTGATCGCTCTCATGTTGCAGTTCGGCATGTTTGTCATTGCGTTGCTCTCTCTCGTTGTGCTTCTTTTCACGCTGATGAAATAGAAGCAGCCACCCAAGTTCCGGAAGGAATTTAGGTGGCTTCTCCACGCCTTTGTTTCACCAAAACTCTGGCGGAGGAAGAACTCCACCCGAGATTGTACATTGGAGCCGATCTAGCCATCGGCTCCTCTTATTATTTATGCTATCACATCTCAATTATACCTTCAAGCAAAAAACGCCTTTCCCCTCGAGGAAAAGGCGTTTTCTTACGAAGATTACTCCCCGGCCAAGAAGATGAACCGCGCGATTGCCAGCACGGTGATCACCCACATCAACCAGTGAACTTGCTTGTCTTTGCGGAACGCGTTGAGCAGGGTGTAGAAGATAATCCCTGCGGACACGCCGTTGGCGATGGAGTAGGTGAACGGCATCATCACGATGGTCATGAACGCCGGCATCGCGATGCCGAAGTCGTCCCATTCGATGTGACGCACGGAGCTCATCATCAGCACGCCGACAACGATCAGCGCCGGAGCGGTCGCTTCGGACGGGATCACCGCCACCAGCGGGCCGAGCAGGAAGACGGAGAGGATGAACAGCACGCCGGTGGTCACAGCGGTCAGACCGGTGCGGCCGCCCGATTCGATGCCGGAAGCGGACTCGATGTACGCGGTCATCGGGGTGACGCCGAGCAGGGCGCCGATGGACACGCCTGCGCCGTCGACGAACATCGCTTTGCTCAGGCGCTTCTCGCCGTCCGGACGGTTGAGCAGACCCGCGCGGTTTGCGGTGCCGACAAGGGTCCCGAAGGAGTCGAACAGTTCAACGAAGACCATGACGATGACGATTTCCCAGAACACGCCGCTTGCCAACTTGGCAAAGTCGAACGAGCCGATCGCCAAGTCATCGAACTTCGGCAGGAAATGCGGGTCGTTCAAGCCGGACAGGTTGGTGACGCCCATCGGAATCCCGATCACGGTGGTGAGCAGGATCGCGATCAACAGCGCACCGCGAACGCGCAGCGTCGTCAGGATGCCCGCGATCACCAGACCGATCAGCGTCAGGGCCGCGCCCGTGCTTTCCACAAAATTCGCGATGCCGATCAGCCATTCGTTCGGGCCGAGCGCCGCAACCGGTGCGCCGCCTTGAAGCGCGGCCGCCCCCGGGCCGCCGCCGAGGAACGTCACGACGGAGATGCCGCCGAGTTTCAAACCGATGATCGTGATAAAAAGGCCGATGCCGACGGTCACCGCGTATTTCAACGCATCCGGCATCGCTTTAACCAGCAACTGACGGAAGCCGGTGACGGTCAGAAGAATGAAGATGATACCGGAGACGAAAACGGCTGCCAAGCCTTGCTGCCACGAGATCGCGCCGCCGTTTTGCGCCGCGACGATGGCAAAATACGCGTTGAGACCCATGCCCGGTGCCAATGCGACCGGGTAGTTGACGAAGAAGCCCATCAACAGCGTGACCAGACCCGCGCCGACGGCGGTGGCGAAGAACACCGCATCGTGCGACATGCCCGTCGGGGCGAGAATGATCGGGTTCAGGAACAGAATGTACGCCATCGCCACGAACGTGGTGATGCCTGCGATAATCTCGGTGCGCGGGTTGGAGCCCATCTCTCCGAGCTTAAAATAACGTTCGAACATGAGTTTTCCCCTTCTTCCCTGTGAAGTCTAAGTTGTCTACTCGTTTATTCCCACTCGATCGTCGCCGGCGGCTTCGAGGTGATGTCGTAAACCACCCGGTTGACATCTTTCACCTCGTTGACGAGACGAACAGACAAGCGTTCCAGCACGTCGTACGGAATTCGCGCCCAGTCGGCGGTCATGCCGTCGCGCGAGGTGACGGCGCGAATGCCGATCGTGTAGGCATAAGTGCGCTCATCGCCCATCACGCCGACCGACTTGATATCCGGCAACACCGCGAAGTATTGCCAGATCTCGCGGTCAAGGCCGGAGCGGCGGATCTCATCCCGCACCACGAAGTCCGCGTCTTGCAGAATCTCCAGCTTCTCCGCCGTCACGTCGCCGATGATCCGAATCGCCAGACCCGGTCCCGGGAACGGTTGGCGCCAGACGATCTCGTCTTTGATGCCGAGCTGCGAACCGGCCGCCCGCACTTCGTCTTTGAACAGCTCGTTCAGCGGTTCGACCAGTTGGAACTCCATGTCCTCCGGCAGCCCGCCGACGTTGTGGTGCGACTTGATCGTCGCCGCCGTCGCCGTGCCCGACTCGATGATATCGGTATAGAGCGTGCCTTGGGCGAGGAAGTCGAAGTGACCGAGCCCCTTCGACTCTTCTTCAAACACGCGGATAAACTCTTCGCCGATGATCTTGCGCTTGCGCTCCGGATCGGACACGCCTTCGAGGCGACCGAGGAAGCGATCGCGTGCGTCGATCTTGACGACGTTCATCTTGAACTCGCCGGCAAACATCTCCATCACTTGCTCCGCTTCGTTCTTGCGCAGCAGGCCGTGGTCGACGAACATGCAGGTCAGGTTGTCGCCGATCGCCCGATGGACGAGCACCGCCGCGACGGAGGAGTCAACGCCGCCGGAGAGAGCGCAGAGCACCTTTTTGTCCCCGACCTGTTCTTTGATCTTCTCAATCGCCAGTTCCACGAACGATGCCGGGGTCCAGTCACCCGAACATTCGCATACGTCGTAGAGGAACTGTTTCAGTTGCGCTTGCCCGTGTTCCGTATGGTTGACTTCGAGGTGGAATTGCACCGCGTACAGCTTGCGGTTCGGGTCGGACATCGCCGCCACCGGGCAGGTCTCCGTGGTCGCGTCAACGCGGAAGCCTTGCGGAACGGCGACGACCTTGTCCGAATGGCTCATCCAGACTTGCTGCTTCATCGGTTGGTCGGCATACAGCACCGCGTCCGACGTGACATCGATCATCGACTTGCCGTATTCGCGCACCGAGGCGCGTTCGACTTTCGCTTCAAAATGATGCGCCATCAACTGCATCCCGTAGCAGATCCCAAGGATCGGCACGCCCAGTTCGAACACCGCCGGATCGACTTTCGGCGCCCCTTCCGCGTAGACGGAATTCGGGCCGCCGGAGAAGACGATGCCCTTCAGGTTCATCTCTTTCAGCTTCTCGACCGGCGTGTTGGCCGGGATCAGTTCCGAATACACGTTGAGCTCGCGGATGCGGCGGGTGATCAGTTGGTTGTATTGGCCGCCAAAGTCGAGCACGACCACGATTTCACGATTGTCCATGCGTCCGTACCTGCCCTTCTTCACCTGAAATTCAAATTCAAAAATCTCGCCTGAAAATGAAAAAAGCACTCTGTATGCCCAGCCTTAGTATGAGGAATCCCTACTAAGGAAATACGAGGCAAACAGAGTGCTTCTACTCGAATTCTGCACCATGTCGAACCTCGTAGTCGGCTCTTTACGGGAGCCGGTAGAAACTGCCGAGCCCTATTCTCGGCGATATACGAGTCATTCCTATCTGTTCGACATCATTCTACAGCAGAACACGAACAATCGTCAACACTAAATCTTGTATCGTTCGTTTTTACTTCTCTTTATACCGTCCGGCCTTGCGGACGAGGCGCACCCAAAGGTCGCGGATCTGCAACTTGTCTTGCGAATCGATCTCCCGTTTCCCGTAACGTGCGCCTTCGACGATCTTGGCGAGAGGGATCATTTCCCGTCCGCGCAGACCGGCGTTGCCGGAGAGGTAGAGCGCATACTCGCGCAGGGTCATATCCTGACTGCGCCGCCAGCCCAGCTTACCCATCACGTGGAACAGGCGGGTGATCGCGTTGGTGGCGATGTCGCCATCCCCTTTGTACGCCACACGCAGGTACCACCAGATCAAGAGGCGACGGCGGAAGATGACGGCGAGGATGAGCGCGATGGCCGCCAGCCACGCCGCGTCGATGCCGATCGCTTTCCAGTCGATTTCAAACGAAGCGACCGTCTTCTTGGTCTCTTTGTCCTGTTGCGAGTTGTCATGCTTCTTGGTGACATTCGGAATCGGAGCGAGCACCGTTTCGTCCTTCTTGAACTCGCGCGGCATGTGGAAGTTGGTCGTCGGTTCGAACTGCACCCAACCCACGCCTTCAAAATAAATCTCCGGCCACGAGTGCGCGTTCTTGTTGGACACGATATAGAGATACGTGTCGTCCGGTGCACCTTCCGGCGGGTCGGCGGCGAGGTCGACGTCGCCTTGGGTGAAGCCTTTGACCCAGCGGGCCGGCATGCCAAGCGTTCGCGCCATCACGACCATCGACGAAGAAAAATGGTCGCAGTAGCCGATCTTCGACTCGAACAGGAACTGGTCGACGAAGTCCTGCCCTTCCGCCGGAACCGGCACATGTTCCGTGTCATAGGTGTAGTTTAGCTGCAAGTACTTCTCCAACGCTTCGGCCCGCTCATAGGGCGTCTTGGCGTCCTTGGTGATCTCTTGCGCCAACTGTTTGACCCGATCCGGCAAGCTGGCCGGCAGGGACAGGTAGGGGCTGAGATCCATCGATGGCGCCGGGGTCGAGGCGCTGTTCAGCATCTGCGTGTCGAGGACCGGGATCTCCGAGGTGACTTTGTAGGTCATCCCGCTGTCCAGCGTGTCGACATCGAGCCGCTGGTCGAGCGGAGAATAGCGGGCGCTGCCGTTGTTCGTCTGCACCCCTTCGACTTTGGTCATCCGGTATTGCGAGAAGATCACCGGCGCGACGTTTTCGGTCAAGGTGATCGTCTGCGTGACTTTTTTCGTCTCCAGCGTCGTGTCATCGAACTGCTGGTACGGCTTCAGGTTGGACAGATCGGAGATCGGCATGCCGAGGTCGTTCGACAGCCAGCCTTGACCGGTGTAGTACGTTTTCGTCTCGCCGCGGAAATACCCCTCGCCGTTGGTCCAGACGCGGAACACTTCCGTCTCGTCCATCTCAAACGGCCCGCCGAGATGCGCGTCGTCCGATCCATAGCCGATTTTCTGACGACCGGGGCCGTCGTTCAGCTTGCCTTTGAGGAAGGCGACCGGGTCGGGCCAGCTCGGGTCTTCCTTTTTCGGCGTGGCCCAGGCGGTGCCGACGAGGACCAGCGAGAGCACCAGCGTCCAGACCAGCCATTCAGTCGGCCAGCCTTTGAAGCGGTGCTGCATGCGGGCGGTGCGCTCGATCTGCGGCAGTTGCATGAACGCGAGGAGGATCAGGCCGAACAAGAGGAACAGCACGACCTCCCATTTCGCGCTCTCCACATAGAACGTGTCGAGCACGCCTAGCCCCGTCACGCCGACCAGCAGGAAGACGAACATCCAGACCCGCTTGCCGAGCAGATGACGGAAAAACGATTGCAAAAACCACAGCGCGATCAGAAAAACCGTCGTTCTGACCGACTCATAGAGCGTATCGAACGGCACCTTGCCATCCATCGCCAGACCCGCCGTGAAATACAGGTCGGTGCCCCAATGCTTCAACCACGTCAGGTCGGTGAAGCCGTATTGAAAATAGTACATCGTAAAAATCATCGTTGCCAACAGCGCCAGTTTCAGCGTGATGCGTGCCGCCCAATGGCCGACCAGCCAGTCGATCGCATACAACACCCCGAGATAGAGCAAAAAGGGCTGCATGCTCGGAATCTTGGTCGCTTCGCCAAAGGGGATCAGCAATTGGCTGAGCCAAACCCAGACCAAGCCGAACAGCACCAGATCACGCAGTGCGCTGCCTGTGACCCATCTAGCTGTTCGAAGCATACACCAACGGCCCCCTTACGGCTTGATCCAATTCGTTTTCGTCGCGAATCAGGTAGGCATTGACGCCAAACGTCGTCAGCTTGCCGATTCGCTCATGGTCCTGTTCGGTGATCGGGCGTCCGCCGACGATGTAGAACAGTTCCGTTTTGATCTTGCGGTATTCCAAGAAGCCGATCAGTTGTACGAGTCGTTCGTCGAGGACGGGCGTGACCAATACGACGGTCGAACCGCGCCCGAGGTAGTTGACCTCTTTGAGAATCGCGTCGTGAAAATCATCGCCGCCGTCCGGTTGAACGATCGCCAAGTGCTCAATGATCCGCATGTATTGTTCGAAGTTGCGGTTTTGCGGGATCGTCACCGACTCCTGACCATAGGAGACGAGGCCGATCGAATATTTTTTCTGAGCGGCGTATTTGCCGAGCGAGGCGACGGTGGTCACCGCCAGCTCGAACAGTTGGTTCGAACCGCCCGCGTAGGCCGCTTCGTTGCGGTTGAGGAAGAACATCAGGTCGTTGGTGACGTGGAGTTCGAACTCCTTGGTCTTGAGCGCGCCCGTCTTCGCCGTCGCCCGCCAATGGATGCGGGAGAGGCGGTCGCCCGTCGCGTAGTCGCGCACGCCGATGACGTTGGACGAGTCCTCGGACATGCGGTTCTGGGCGTAGGACATGCCGGTGTTGAACTTGTTGACCGTGTGCCAGTAGGTGATCGGGATCACCTTCGGGTAGACGGTGATCTCATCGTGGCGGCGATGCACCACCTCTTTGCGAAACAGCCCGAACAGGTCGCCGGTGATCAGGTGCGTATCGCCGAGCGAGTATTTGCCCCGCGGCATGTTCGGCAGTTGGTAGAGCAGGCGCACTTTGCGGTTGAAGCCGGGGAAGTGCAGGACGCGGTTGGTGCCGCTTTGCAACAGCATCCGTGTCGGCAGCGTGTCTTCCAGCACCAGCCACGGCAGCGGCCACTTGCGGTCGATGGTGACGAAGACATCGACTTCCAGCGTCTGCCCCGCCGTCAGCTTGTGCGACGACAGGGTGCGGGTCGAGGAGGAGGAGCGCAGGGCGTTGCGCTCGGTCAGGAACTCGTAGACCCCGAGCAGAAGCGATGTGTAGAACAGAAACCAAGCGGCGAAGCCGCCTTGGAACTTTCCGTAGGCGAACGTGACGACGATCAGCGTCAGCCAGAAGAGAGTGCGAAGGATTCGTTTGAACACCTTACTTCACCCTTTCGCGGACCACCGGTGCGGGAACTTGCTTCAGGATGTCCTGGAGAATTTTGTCCACCGACGCACCGCCCAGACGGGCTTCGCTTTTCAGGATGATCCGGTGTGCCAACGTCGCGGACACCAGCGATTTTACATCATCCGGCACCACGTAGTCGCGGCCGAGGATGAAGGCCAGCGCCTGTGCCGCTTTGAACAGCGCGAGCGAGCCACGCGGGGAGGCGCCGAGGTAGACCGCTTGGTGCTTGCGGGTTTCGGTGGTGATGTGCACGATATATTCGCGAATCGACTGTTCGACATACACTTCCCGCGCCTTTTTCTGCAGAGCGCGCAGGGTTTCCAAGTCGGTGATCTGCTCCAGCGAGTCGATCGGATGCGCCAACTGCTGGCGGGAGAGCAGGTCGACCTCGTCGTTTTGCGACGGGTAGCCGAGGTTGAGTTTCAAGAGGAAGCGGTCGAGTTGGGCTTCCGGCAACGGGAACGTGCCCTCGTACTCGATCGGGTTTTGCGTCGCCATGACGAGGAACGGAGACGGGAGGGCGTACGTCACGCCGTCGACTGTCGCGTTGCCTTCCTCCATCGCCTCGAGCAGCGCGGACTGCGTCTTCGGCGAGGTGCGGTTGATCTCGTCGGCGAGCACGACGTTGGCCATGATCGGGCCGGGACGGAACTCGAATTCGGTGGTCTTCTGGTTATAGATCGAGACGCCGGTCACGTCGGACGGCAGCAGGTCCGGGGTAAACTGAATGCGCTTGAACGAGCAGCCGAGCGACTTGGCGAGGGCGCGTACGAGCATCGTTTTGCCGACGCCCGGCACGTCCTCGAGCAACACGTGACCGCCGCAGAGCAGCGCGACGAGGCAGAGCTGGACCGCTTGCGACTTGCCGACGATGACGTTTTCTACATTATTTACAACATCCACGAGCACTTGGTGCGGATTGTCAAATTCACGGTTCACAATTTCCTTCTCGATCGAATGCATGAGATCCGTCCTCCAATACAAAATAGTGCCAAGCCTTATCTACTTCTTTCCAAAGGGAAAAGATTCCTTCTGAATTGCCTGACAAAACAGAGCGTCACGGAGCTAGTAGTATACATAATATAGCGTATCAGATGCGGAGCACACTGTCTGTCTGTAAGTATTGGTAGCTTGAAACGAGTAAAAAGTTACACTTTTGCCCAATTTTTCTTCAAGGGCTCGAAAACGATTGTACTCGCGAGATGGACGATATAGAATCGGCGTCTCGTTCCGCTCGTGAAACAAAGAACCCGTAGCGCCTCCTTGTGAGGTCGCCACGGGTTCATTTTTTACAATAAGGGTCTATTGCAAGTACGCCATCGGGTTCACATAGTTCATCCGTCCGCCCGAGATGCCCGTCGCGAAGGAGAAGTGCAGGTGCGGACCTGTCGATTCTCCGTCGCTGCCTGACACGGCGATCACTTGGCCTTGCTTGACCGTCTGCCCGGCGTGGACGCGCAAGCCGTTGGCGTACATGTGGCCGTAGACGGACAGCAGGCCGTTGCTGTGGGCGATGACGACCCAGTGGCCGAAGCCGGATGCGGGGCCCGCTTGGATCACTTTGCCGTCGGCGACGGCGACGATCGGGGTGCCGACGGGGGCGGTGATGTCGATGCCGGCGTGGAACCCGCCCCAGCGCGGGCCGTAGCCGGAGGAGATCGTGTGCGATGCGGGCATCGGCCAGATGTACGTGCCGCCGCCTCCGTCGTTGATAAAAGCGGGCGCGTTCGCGAAGCTCTGCTGGTAGTTGTTATACGCCTGCACGGTGGACTCTTCGAGCACGGCGATCTCCGCTTCCTTGTCTTGCAGGTTGGCGGTCAGTTGGTTGTACCGGGCGTTGAGCTTCTGCTGGAGGGCAATCAGCTTGTCCTGCTTGGCTTGGCGGGCTTTCTGCTCTTCCATCAGGGCGGCGTAGTCCGTCTTCAACTTCTCTTCGTCCGCTTGGATCTCTTTCATCATCTCGGCGTCGTTGTTGAGGATCAGGGTCAGCATGTTCAGGCGGGAGATAAAGTCGTTGAAGTCGGTCGAGCCGAACAGCACCTCCCAGAACTTGACGTCACCGCCTTCGTACATCACTTTCAGGCGGACTTTGAACTCCTCTTGGCGCTTGTCGAGCCGCGCCTGCGTCTTGGCGATCTCGTCGCGCAGGTCTTGGCTTTTCTTCATCGCTAGGGCGATTTCCGCTTCCAACTGCTCGGCTTGTTGTTGCATTTCCTTTTGCTCGTCGCTCAGTTGGTTCAGTTGGTCGCGAAGCTGTTTCGCTTCCTGCTCTTTTTGTTGCAAATTATCTTGGGCCATCGCGCCTGTCGTCGGCAGCGTGGTGGCCAGCATGATCATCGTGAGAAAAGAGACCGTTGCCTGCTTCAATCGGCTCGGGTTGGTGGACATAACTCACACCCCTTGTCGGTTGCAATCTGCGCTGTCTGTTGGTTAGTTGATTCGGTCACGTACTTGTCGAAACACGTCGAACAGTCTACCGCGCTATTGATTCGCTTACAAGGGGTCAGTTCCTTCCAGAGCTGGGAGTTTGTAAAGAGTTGGTCACTTTATTGGTGAGATTTGGTTGAATTCTCGGAACACGTAAAAAACCACCCTCGGAAAAAGGGTGGTGGGAACGTATGCTATGCGTTTTACGGCGCTTTTAGGGCGTGTCTTGGAAGTGGATGGTGACGGTGTAGCCGAGCTTTTCGTAGAAGCCTTGGAGCACGGAGACGGCGTTGTCTTCGGCGCGTTGGAGCACGTTTTGGGAGGCGGCTTCCGCGCGCAGTTGGTCTTTGACTTGGGTGGCGGCGAGGATGTCCTTGCCCTCTTCAGCGGTCATGTGGGAGCGGAA
>DASTWJ010000069.1:0-13036 GCA_035776695.1 Bacilli bacterium | reverse complement strand
GCTTGCTGGTGGCGGAAGCGTGCGAGTACCGGCGCAACTTTCTGAACTATACGCCGCATTGCTTGATCGTGAACAACATCGATTTTGACCATCCGGATTATTTCAAGGACATCGACGACGTGTTTGACGCGTTCCAGTCTTTGGTCAACAAGATCCCTCAGGATGGGCTGTTGGTCGCTTGCGGGGATGATGCCCGTTGCCGGCAGTTGAAAACGTCCGCCCGTCGGCTGTTCTTCGGCTTGAGCTCGGACAATGACATCTACGCCACGAACATTCAGGAGCAGCGCGGCGTGCTCAAGTTTGACGTGTGGGAGAAGCAATTGCCCTTGGGCACGGTGCAATTTCGCTCGCTCGGCCGCCACAACGTGCTGAATGCGCTGGCGACGATCGCCGTGTCTCGTGCGCTCCATATCCCTTTCGAGGAAGTGAAAGAATCTCTCAGTCAGTTCCAAGGCGTCTATCGTCGGTTCGACTACTTGGGCAAGCTGGGCAGCATCGAGTTGTATGACGACTACGCTCATCACCCGAACGAAATTTCGACAACCCTGCGCGCCGTGAAAAGTTCGTTCCCCGATGACAACCTGATCACCGTGTTCCAGCCGCACACCTACTCGCGGACGAAAGCGTTTCTCGATGACTTCGCCGAGTCGCTGACGATCTCCGATGAAGTGCTACTCGTCAAATTGTTCTCTTCCGCTCGTGAACAAAGTACGGAAGACAAATTGACGGAGCAACTGGCCGATGCCCTGCGGCAGCGCGGCAAGACGGTGACGTTCGTCGAGAACTTGGAAGCCGGCACGAACTATGTGCGGCAGGTGGCGAAAGATCGCAACGGCATTATCTTGACGATGGGAGCCGGCAATGTGCGCGGGATCGGCGAAGATTCACTGTCGATGCTGATGGAATCCAAGTCGGAATGAGGAAAAAGTACAGATTGGGTACTGAGCCGTCCGTGAGGGCGGCTTTTTTGTGTGAAAAGGGTGTATGGCGAGCAAAAATAGAGGCAATTTATAGAATTGGGCTCTATTTCCCCTTCTAAGAGATTTTAAGCTCTAGGGGTTGTAACGGTATAGGTAGGTGGTGAAAAACGCCGCAGGAAGGAAAATAGAAGGTATTTTTTTGAGGATGGTCTGAAAAAATGCGCTTGGAGAGGTACTGGGGCGTTATGCATAAACATACAATCTAAATTCGGGTGAATCCCCCTTCTATTTGGAGGCTAGGCATCACCTTCAGAACAGATGTTCGTTTTCGGTGGCAGGCTACCATTTTCTAATGAGAAGTTGGTTTTTGAAAAACCTTCCCTTCTATAAAATATGGCGATAATAACCCCTTATCGCCCTAGTATATGATACAATATATACTAGAAAACTTTGGCAAAGGATGATCGATATGGATCAGCAGAACCTACCTGCTTTGAATAGAACGAACGTTCCCTCCACCGTTGCGAACGAGATGGGGATTTTGACGGATGAGCATTTGATCACCCTCTTCCTCAACCGCCCCCGACCGAAGCGTTGGTCGAAGATGACTCGCAAAGCCTACCACCGCGACTTGGAAGCATTTCTTACTTTTATGGACGGCACTCCCCTCGCCGAGATCACCTATGTGCAGCTCGTGGCATACTGCCACTTCCTCCAACATTACGCAGACGCCACCCAGCAACGGATGATCAACGTGATGCGTTCTCTCTTTCTGTTCGCCCACCGGTTGGGTTACCTGCAGAAAAACCCGGCAATCCTGATCGCGGCTCCGGCCGTGCCGAACCGGGCGACGCACAAGCGTTCGCTGACGATCCGTGAAGCGCAACAACTGCTGGAAACGGCCAAAGGCAGCGATCGCCATTATCTGATCGTCGTGATCCTGATGACCACCGGCATGCGCGTGGAGGAATTTTGCCAAGCCAACTGGGGCGATCTGTATGAAGACATGCGCGGCAACATCGGCTTGATGGTACGCGGGAAAGGCAACAAGGATCGCCCCGTGCTGATCCGTCCGGACGTGTGGCGGTTGTTGCAAGAATTTCGCACAGCCAACGGTAAGAACCCGACTGTCGATCCGAACGATACGACACCGCTGCTGTTTACCCGCAAATTCACCCGCTTCCGGCAAAACGGCGTACGGGATATGATGTACCGACTGTCCGATGCGGCCGGTCTATCCCGGCGGATCTCGCCGCACATCTTGCGCCATACGTGCGCAACTTTTGCGCTGGAAGCCGATGCGCCCTTGCTGCAAGTGCAGCGGCAGATGGGCCATGAGAGCTTACGGACGACGGAACGGTATCTGCATGACATCCGTGAATTGAGCGAAAGCGCGGGCGGATACATCAACCAAGTGAACATCTAGTCTCCATAAGTTTTCTTATGTAACCCATGATGTTTTCAGTGCTTTACCCGATTAGACACCCATCAAGACGGTCGAGAGAAGAACTCCCCCTCCCGTCTATCACTTGTCCTTCTCTTCCCCTTTTAGAAGCCGCGCCTGGCGAGTCCGGGCACGGCTTTATTTGTCATAAAATATGTTACGTAACCCCGATTCCCATTTGCGAATCGCGTTCCATCGCGCTTGCAGCAACGGCCAAAGCCCACCGTCTTCCATCCCCAGCCGCCAAAGGGCGATCCCGGCGAGGTCGTAATGGTTGACGACGGTCAGTTTCTGCGACAGACTCGAACTGTTCTCGAACCATACCTCGTGCTTCACACCGTTGGTGTCGGTATACGGGAACATCGGCGTCTGGCTCTCCTGATCGAACTGGATCGTCGCACGATATTGCCTCGCCCGGTTGATCGCGCCCTCACAGGACAGGTATTCCGGCACTTGACTCCACGCTTTCCAGTCATAGGCGTACCCGGCGAGGCCGAGCAGCAGTTTGTGAGCCGGTGCGCCCTTGGCCAACGCCAGCCGCACGCCGTTCTCCGTCCATTTCATGGAAGACAACGGACCGGGCGTCGTGTGCATCCGGTGCTCCGTGTTCAGCATCAACGAGATCAGGTCCACCTGTTCTCCGATCCGCTTAAGATCCATCGGGCACAACGCCTTGCCCGCTTCGTCCGGCAGAATCGGCACATTGACGACCAGCTTCAGCCCCTCCCGTTTGCAAAAGGAACTGAGCACCGTCACCCATTGGATAAAGCGTTCTCGATCTTCCCGATACAACTCCACCCAGTCGAGGTGCAGACCGTCCAACTGGTAGTAGCGATACGTCCGGGCCAATCGCTCCAGCAGGGCCTCTCGGTACCGCGTCATCGCTTGCCGAGCTACTTCGCTCCCGTCGAGATCCCCCCGGTAGTATCGATTGCTCAGTGTGGCGAAGACTTGCACCCGGCGGTCATGTGCATGAGCGACCGTTTTCTTGATCGTCTCGTCATCGACAAAGGACTGCAACCGCCACGGTTCGTTCGGCGCACACTGAAACCAGAGCGGGAAAATGCCGGTCAGATGTTCCTCGCCGTGACGAAGCAGGGCTTTTTCGCTGCCGGGGTAGATCCCCTCTTGACCGGTATAGACGGCAAATGCGTAGCGCGGGGTGCGCGGCCGCATGGTCAGGGTAGGTTTGGGAGGCGGTTCGGGGCGCGGCTTCGGCACTTGCAAGAGCATCCCCGGAGAAAGTTCCGCCTCCCGCTCCAATCCGTTGAGCCGGGCGATCGTCGTCGCCGTCGTCTTGTAGCGAGTTGCGATCGATTGGATGGTCTCGCCCGCTTTTACGATCACATAGGTCAACTGCGTTTGCGCCACGACGCCCACCTCCTGCTCCTCATGCGATCGGTGACAGTTTCGCTCTGATCACGCCCCAAGCGGCCGGATCTTCCAATCCCAACCGCCAGATGATGACACCTGCCAAGTTGTATTTGCGTACGAGGTCGAGCTTCAACGCGAGGCTTCGCGCATCCTCATACCAGACCTCATGCTGCCGCCCTTGGCTGTCGGTGTACGTCATGTGCGGCACTTTGAACGTCGGATGAAACTTCGTCACCCCGTTGAACTGGCGACGCACCCGGTTGACCGCATCGTAAGACAGTGCTCGTGCGTTCCCTTGCCCGACCGTCCAATCATAGCCGTACACGGGAATACCGAGCAGGATCTTCTCCGGCGGCACCCCTTCGTTCAGTGCCTGTTTCAGCGTATCCTCCACCCAAGGCAGGGCGGCCACCGGGCCGGGGTACGGTTCGGATGCTTTGTACTGGTCGTACGTCATCATCGCCAAGTGGTCGGCGCACTTCGCCAAGCCCGGAAAGTCAAAGTCGAGCGAATAGGGCTCCTTGCGCACATCGGCCAGCACGTCGATGTTCAGTGTCTTGCCTTTCGCGTCCAATCGTTGCGCCAGTTCGCAGACAAAAGCGGTATACAGCGCCTTGTCACCGTCGCGCAGACGTTCGAAGTCTAGGTTGACCCCGTCGAATCCGTATTCGTCCACCAACCCGATGATGTTGTTGATGAACGCCATGCGGTGTGCCCGCAACACGCTGTGCAGCACCTCGGTGCGCGACACGCCGGATGGCGGCTTGTCGGTGTTGTGGATCGAAGCGAGGATTTTCACCCCGCGCCGGTGCGCGTCGCCGACCAGGGACCTGATCGCCGTCGGCGTGGCGCGTGCCTTGATCTTGCCGGGCGTGCGCAGGTCGAGGTCGAACCAATACGGCGCAAGCGAAGTCAGCAGGTTCGCATGCCGCTCAAACGCGCTCTGACTGCCGGGCATGTTGACGCCCATCGGCCCCGTGTAGAACCCCTGTACGTAGTGCGTGCGCACACGCGGTTTGTCAAACGTCGGCTTCCGTTCGATCACTTTCAGCACATCGCCTACGTCGACGTCTCGCACGCCTTCGTTAAGACGCGTCAGTTCATCCACCGTGATGTCATACCGTTCCGCTAGATTATCGATCGTCTCACCCTGTTGGACGACAACAAAGGTGACCCGAGACCCCTCCATTCGGCCAGCCTCCGTTTCCTTGAAGTTGACAGAAAGGTGTGTCAGTAGGTATCTGTCGCCCTATCCTATGCAAAAAGCAGGGTGTATGACATCGTGAGTCGGTGATTTTGCCCATTTGGTCATCCATATGCGGGGCGGCTTTTCCCTTATGTCGCCCGCCTTACCACTGGGCAGGGACGATCAGCTTCTGCCCCGGATAGAGCAGGGAGCCCTGCAGGTGGTTGGTCACTTGAATCGCCTGCACCAGTTCGCGCACGTCGCGCCCCAGTTCGTTGTGCGTCTGGGCAATCGTCCAGAGCGACTCCCCCATGCCGACAACCACCGGCTCTCCCTCGCCGCTGCCAAACGCCCGCTCCGCCATCACCACGGTGATCAAGGTCGAGACGATCACCCAGACCAAGACGAAGAGATTCCCTTTGCTCTGCAAGCCCGCTACCAGTCGTTCCATCTTGTTGTACCCCCTCCGAAAGTCCATATAGAACAAGTGTTCGCATTTGTATTTTATGGCGAATCTATGTTCCTGTCAAGAAAAATAAGAACCTGTGTTTGTATCCATAACCTACCTGTGGTATAATTTGTACACATACAAATATCCGAACGTATTTTCCCATTTTTACTGGTACGAAATAGCTGATCAACTGGGATTGAGGAGTGTTCACATCATGCTGAAGCTGTCGAAACGGCAACAAGAGATTTTAGAGTACATCAAGCGTGAGGTACGCGAGAAAGGGTATCCGCCGTCGGTGCGCGAGATCGGCGAAGCGGTCGGCCTCGCTTCCTCTTCCACCGTCCACGGTCATCTCGCTCGCTTGGAGCAGAAAGGTCTGATCCGCCGCGACCCCACCAAGCCGCGCGCGATCGAGGTGCTCGGCGAGGAGGAAGGGAACCGGTCGCGGTTCGAATATAGCACCGTGATGGCGCCGATCGTCGGCAAGGTCACGGCCGGCCAGCCGATCACGGCGGTGGAGAACGTGGAAGACTACTTCCCGCTCCCGACCAGCTTCGTCGGCGATTCGAACGTCTTCCTGCTGAACGTGCAGGGCGATTCGATGATCGACGCGGGCATTTTCGACGGCGACCTCGTGATCGTTCGCCAGCAGAGCACCGCTCACAATGGCGAGATCGTCGTTGCGATGACTGAGGACGACGAAGCGACCGTCAAGCGCTTCTACCGCGAAGCCGACCATATCCGGCTGCAACCGGAGAACCCGACGATGGACGCGATGCGCTACCGCAACGTCTCGATCCTCGGCAAAGTGATCGGCGTGTTCCGCCACGTCGACTAATTCGGAATGACATGCTCGACCTTCTATACGTATAAGAGCCCGTCTGCTCCGGCAGACGGGTTTTCCATACCCGCAAGCAACGCCACTCCCCTCGTCACTGACGGAAAGGAACGTGTCACATGCTCTTTTTTATCGGACTTGTCCCGCCTGATGAATTCGGCGAACAGCTTGACGTACTGCACCGACGCTGGAACTACCGAACGATCGCCGCCCCGCACATCACGGTCAAGGCGCAATCAGGGTTGACCCCTGACATGGATTGGGTCGAGAAGGTGCGATCCGTCTGCGCCAAGATCTCGCCCTTCACGATCCAACTGGGCGGCCCGACATTTTTCGGCGACTCTGTGTTATACCTGAGCGTACAGGCACCCGAGGTACGCACCCTTCACGAACAACTCGTGGAGGCGGTCGACCCTTCGCCTGAGGAACGGCAGCGCTATTGGGAGACGGGCGATCATTTTGTCCCGCATTTGACGGTGGCGCAGACCGCCTTCGGAGTCAGCGCTGAACAGTTGCAGGCATTTGCCAGCGAAGTGGAACGAGAACTGACTCCCTCCCCCACTTTTCGAGCGCAATTCGTGCGTGTGTATATGCAGGAGCGACCGGGTGAAGACTACCGGCCGTATCTCGACATCCCGCTCGGTTCCTAACCCCGCTTCCTTTCAAATAAAAGCCAACGCAAAAAGAGACCCTGCCCACGAAGGACAGAGTCTCTTTTTCATTGGCGATGACCTGTGATTAGTACAGGTGCAGGTATTGGTTGCGCTCCCACTCGGTGACGGTGGTGCGGAACATATCCCATTCGATTTGCTTCGCTTCGACGAAGTTGGTCACGGCATGTTCGCCGAGGGTTGCGACCAGCAGTTCGTCGTTGAGCAGTTCGTCGATCGCTTCTTTCAGGTTCGCCGGCAGGGACAGGATGCCGTTTTCCAAGCGTTCCGCTTCGTCCATCACGTAGATGTTGCGGTTGATCGGCGCTGCGAGCGGCAGTTTGCGCTTGATGCCGTCGAGGCCTGCTTGCAGCATCGCCGCCAGTGCGAGGTACGGGTTGCAAGCCGGGTCCGGGTTGCGCACTTCGACGCGTGTGCCGAGGCCGCGGGATGCCGGGATGCGCACGAGCGGGGAACGGTTTTTCGCCGACCATGCGATGTAGCACGGTGCTTCGTAGCCCGGTACGAGGCGCTTGTAGGAGTTGATCGTCGGGTTGGTGATCGCGGCAAACGCCCGAGCATGTGCCAACACGCCTGCGAGGTACTGCTTCGCCGTTTCAGACAGACCCAGTTCGTCAGACTCTTCGTAGAACGCGTTCTTGCCGTCCAGATCGAAGAGAGACATGTGGCAGTGCATGCCGGAACCGTTGATGCCGTACACCGGCTTCGGCATGAAGGTCGCGTGCAGACCGTGCTTGCGAGCGATCGTCTTGACAACCAGTTTGAATGTCATGATGTTGTCCGCTGCGGTGACCGCATCCGCGTACTTGAAGTCGATCTCATGCTGACCGACCGCGACTTCGTGGTGAGATGCTTCGATCTCGAAGCCCATCTCCTCGAGGGTGAGGACGATCTCGCGGCGGCAGTTTTCGCCGAGGTCGACCGGCGCGAGGTCGAAGTAACCGCCTTGGTCGTTCACCTCGGTGGTGACGTTGCCCTTCTCATCGAGCTTGAAGAGGAAGAACTCCGGCTCCGGACCGACGTTCATCGCGGAGAAGCCGAGGTCTTTCGCTTCTTGCAGGGAGCGCTTCAGGATGCCGCGCGGGTCACCTGCGAACGGCGTGCCGTCCGGCATGTAGATGTCGCAGATCAGGCGCGCCACTTTGCGGCCGTTTTCCACTTCCCACGGGAAGATCAACCAGGTATCAAGGTCCGGGTACAGGTACATGTCGGACTCCTCGATGCGAACGAAACCGTCGATGGAAGAACCGTCAAACATCATCTTGTTCTCCAGCGCCTTGTCGAGCTGGGAAACCGGGATCTCGACGTTCTTGATGATCCCGAACAAGTCGGTGAACTGCAAGCGAATGTAACGAACGTTCTCTTCCTTGGCCATACGTTTGATGTCTTCAGTTGTAAACTTGCTCATGGTTGTCTGCTCCTCCTTGGACCTCGCCATCTGGGACGAAGGCTCTCTGTTCTATTTGTATCTAGTGGAAAAACCGCGACAGTTCGCCGGCGTTAAAATCGCTACGTCCGACTCGCGCACCGGGTCTGTGCAGCATTTCCTTCTTCCACAACTGCAGGAGTTCGCGGTTGGACAGCTCTTTCTTGGCTTCCTTGGCCACCTCTTCCGCTTGCTCGTTCTCTGCGGCCCCCAACATGTCGCTCTGAATTTCGAGCGTGCCGAGCACCGTCTTGATCCCCGCGATGTTCAAGCCCTGGTCGATCAGTTTCTTGATGTCGAGCAGGCGTTCCACATCGTTAAACGAAAACAGTCGCTGGTTCCCTTCCGTGCGGGCCGGACAGATCAGGTTGTGCTGCTCATAGTAGCGAATCTGTCGAGCCGACAAGTCGGTCAGCTTCTGCACGATGCCGATGGGAAACAACGCGAGATTGCGTCTGATTGCATCGTTCATGGTCATCAACACCTCTCTGTTGATGGTCCCATTATATGCCGTGTCAGGGTTTGGTGTCAACACATGTCAGGAAAGTTGACATGAAAATTTTTCGTGGACGATTTCCCTCCCCTGCTTACGACAAAAGACCACGCTTTCAAGAGGTATTCCCTCTTACAGCGTGGTCTTTTTTGGTTATAACAATCCCTTGTTTTGCAAAGAAGCGACGGCGGAGAGCACGGCGAGTTTGGCATGCGCGTAGGTCAGTCCGCCTTGCAGGAAGCCGATATACGGTTCGCGGATCGGGCCGTCGGCGGAGATTTCGATGGAGGAGCCTTGAATGAACGCACCCGCAGCCATGATCACTTCGTCGGCATAGCCCGGCATCGCCCACGGTTCCGGCTTCACGTGCGAGTCGACCGGAGCGGCCGCTTGGATCGCTTGGCAGAACGCGATCAGCCGTTCCCGCGAACCGAGCTTGACCGATTGAATGATGTCAGTGCGCTTGGTTTGCGAGCTCGGGTGCGAGACGAGGCCGAGTTCTTCGAAGAGACCGGCGGCGAAGACAGCGCCTTTGAGCGCTTCGCCGACGACATGCGGGGCGAGAAAAAAGCCTTGGAACAAGGTGCGGTTGGTGCCGAGCATCGCGCCTTGCTCCGCGCCGATGCCGGGAGCGGTCAGACGGCAGGCGGCGCGATGGACGAGGTCTTCGCGGCCGACGACATAGCCGCCGCTGTGTGCAAGACCGCCACCCGGGTTCTTGATCAGCGAGCCGACGGCGAGGTCGACGCCGACTTGGGTCGGTTCCAGCTCTTCGGTGAACTCGCCGTAGCAGTTGTCGACGTAGACGACGACGTCCGGCTTGATCTCTTTGACAAAGCGCACCATCTCCCCGATCTCCTCAACGGTGAAGGACGGACGCCACGCATAGCCTGCGGAGCGTTGGATGCCGATCATCTTCGTGTTCGGCTTGATCTTGCGAGCCACTTCGTCAAAATCAACCTTGTCCCCTTTAAGCGGTACGGAGTCAAACGAGACCCCGAACTCAGCCAGCGAGCCATCCCCTGCCTCACCGCGCACGCCGATCACCTCTTCCAAGGTGTCGTAGGGCTTGCCCGTGATGTAGAGCAGTTCGTCGCCGGGGCGCAGCACGCCGTACAGAGCCAGCGAGATCGCATGGGTGCCCGAGACGATATGCGGGCGGACGAGGGCGGCTTCGGCACCGAATACCTTGGCATAGACGCGTTCCAAGGTCTCGCGTCCGGCGTCGTTGTGGCCGTAGCCGGTGGAGGAAGCGAAATGAAAGTCGGCCACTTGCTCCTCTTGGAAGGCTTGCAGCACTTTCGCTTGGTTGTAGAGCACCGTTTCGTCGATTCGGCGCAGTTGGTCGGTGATGTTGGATTCAATCTTGGCGGTCAAGGACTGCCAAGCGGGGTCTTTGATCAATTGCAACAGAGACACGTGCGTCGCTCCTATCTATAGAAAAAAGTCATCTGCGTAAAAACACGTTCTCATCATAACACAGAGAGTGTGTGGAAATGGAGCATTTCCACGGAAATTAGATAATTCGCACGTTTTCGAGCTAAAACAGGCGTTTTTGCGTCAAAATATGTCGTACGGATGGCGATTATAGGTCGATCCGCAGAAAAAAACACGCCCTCTTGTCGAGAAATAGGGGCGTGTCACGACGCACCGTGCTCCAATTATTGCAAAGTCGAGTCGGTCACATCGAAGTACATTTTTTTCAATTCTTTCGGCGGTGTTTGCTCCTTAATATCCGCCAAAAGGTACGGTTTCAACAACTCCGCCATCGACGGTGCGACTTCCGCGTCGAGATACGTCCCCTCTTCGCGGTGCTCTTCCGCATACACGCGGCCTTCGCGATGCACACGCGCCACCAAACCGCCTTCGCGGTACGGCACCACCGCTTCCACACGCACATGGCGTTTGCCGATCAACTCGACCGCCTTGTCCATCATATCGGCGACCCCGTCCCCTTGTAGCGCGGAGATGCGAATCGTCGCGGTCGAGTTCGGATCGTTGGCCAGCCACATGCCCGGCACCTTGTCGATCTTGTTGAACACGGTGAGGATCGGACGATCGAGCACTTGCAGTTGATCGAGGACGTTGTACACCGTCTCCATCTGCACGTCGAAGCTCGGGTGGCTGGCGTCGACGACGTGGACGATCAGGTCGGCTTCGGCCGTCTCTTCCAGCGTCGAGCGAAACGCGCGGATCAAGGAGTGCGGCAGTTGCTGGATAAATCCGACCGTGTCGGTAAAAATCGTCGTTTTCCCATCCGGCATCTGTACTTGGCGAGCCGTCGTGTCCAGCGTGTCGAACAGGCGATTGCGCCCTTCGGCGACCTCCTTCGAGCCGGAGCCGTAGCGATCGACGACGGCGCGCATCAGCGTGGACTTGCCGGCGTTGGTGTAGCCGACAAACGCGACCACGGGCACGTCCAATTTGTCCCGCCGTTGGCGATGCAGCTCGCGGTGTTTGCGCACGTCGTTCAGCGAGCGGGTCAGTTCGAGCACGCGATCGCGGATGTGGCGACGATCCGTTTCCAGCTTGGTCTCACCGGGACCACGGGTGCCGATGCCGCCGCCCAGACGGGACATGGAGATGCCCTTGCCGGTCAAGCGAGGCATCAGGTAATGCAATTGTGCCAACTCGACTTGCAACTTGCCTTCGCGGGTACGAGCGCGCAGGGCAAAAATGTCGAGAATCACCTGCGTACGGTCGAGTACGCGACAAGGCAAAGCGTTTTCCAAATTGCGCACGTGCTTCGGGGACAACTCCGCATCGAACACGGCGACGTCGATCTCCAGTTCCTCGACAAGCGCCTTGAGTTCGGCGAGCTTGCCTTTGCCGATATAAGTCGCCGAGTCCGGGAGTTCCCGCGCCTGACGCATCTCGGTGACGACCTCAGCTCCGGCCGTCTCCACGAGGCCGTACAACTCCTCAAACGCCATCTCCCAGATCGACTCGTCCTGCCGATTCAAGCGCAACCCGACGAGCACCGCCCGTTCCTTGCGATCCTGTGTTTCTGCAATTTCGTGCATGCCATTCCGCCTCCGTTTCGTTGCACCTATTGTAGCACAGCCGAATGGCAAATCCTATCAGCTTATGGATGAAAAAAGAGCCGCCCTAGAGAGCGACTCTTTTGCCAATCGAAATCTATTCCTTACACCACCGGCTCCGGTTTCCCCGCCGAGCTGTCGTTACCCTTGGCATCGGTGCCGCCGCCCGGCTTGAAGCCGTGTTTGAACAGCGGGATGATGACCAGCAGACCGACCAGGAACAGGCCGGCAGCCACTTGGTACATCAGGGTCAGCGAGGTCAGTTCTTTCAACGGGCCGGAGACGCTCATCGTCACGACCATCATCCCCATGAACAGCGGGTTGAGAATGCCGTTGGCGCGGCCGATGAACTTCTCTTCGGTCGATTGCAGCAGGATCGTGTTGATCCCGATGTGGATCATCGGCAGGAACAGGCCGGAGAAGAACTGCGCCGCCAAGCTCAGGGTGAAGTTGGTCGACACCCCGACGATGGACAGCGAGATCGCCGCCGCGACCATGCCGATCGCGAGCATTTTGTCCGGCGAGAGTTTCTTTGCAACCCCCATCGCCAAACCGCCGCCGATCAGCATTGCCACGCCGTTGGCCATCAGGAACCATTGCAGGTTCTCTTTCGGCAAGCCCAGCTTCTCCGTGATGATAAACACCGCGAGCGGCTGGATCACACCCAAGGCGAATCCGGCAACCGCAAAGCAACCGGCCAGCGTCCGCAACACTTTGCGCGAAAAGACGTACCGAAAGCCCGCTTTCATTTCCTCACCGATCGTCGTCGGCTCCGGGTCCGCCTCCGGCATCTTATCCGCCGGCAGGAACGTCAACACCCCCGCCGACAGCAGGAAGGCGATCCCCATCACGCCGATCGACACCTCGATGCCGAACGTGCTGTAAATCCACGTGCCAAGCGACGGGCCGATCACCATGAACAGCGCCATCATCGACTGGAACATCGACATGCCCATCTGCAACTGCTCTTCCGGCACATGCTGCTTGAACAGCTTCATCGCCGACGGCTGCGAGAACTGCGACAGGATCGAGGAGATCAGCGTCGCGAAGAAGATCGCCTGCCACACGCCCGATGCCAACGTCGCCAGCACGGCGAACACGGACAGCGCGGAGAGCAGGTCGCTGTAGACCATCGTGCGCTTCGGCCGCCAGCGGTCGGCGAACGTGCCGCCGATAAAGGAAAACAGGAAGA
>DASTWJ010000068.1:0-5363 GCA_035776695.1 Bacilli bacterium | reverse complement strand
CTGGCGGGGTATCGCACGGGTCGCGTGGAAGATGCGCTGACGGGGCGACTGCCGATCCACCCGAACGATCGCGGCCATGCGATCATCGCAGATGGGCTGTACCCTTATATACGGCGTTCGGGAAAATAAGAGCCTGTCCTTTCGGTGCTCGTAGCTCATTAAGCTTGTTGCGAACATGGAAAAAAGCGGTGTGCCTACTAAGAGGCACACCGCTTTTCTTCTATTAAATCCGCCGGGTACGTCCCAGCGAACCTTTTTACGCCATCGGCAAGTCGATTTTGGTCTCTTCCGCCGCTTGTTCTTTCGGACGGCGACGTTTGAGCGTCTTCGGCTCCAGAGACAGCTGCTTGTCGTTCAGCAGACGGCCCAAGCCGATCTCGTTGTCGGTGGAGTGGTCGTGCGTACAGGTCGGCGGGCACCCTTGGTCTTCGTAGATCGGTTCGTGGTACGTCGAGATGACGCCTTCGAAGTTGCGCAGGATGACTTTGCCGTGACCTTGCGAGATCAGGTATTGCGGCTGCACCGGAATCTTGCCGCCGCCACCCGGTGCGTCGACGACGAACGTCGGCACCGCATAGCCGGACGTATGGCCGCGCAGTTGCTCCATGATCTCGATACCCTTCGCCACCGTGGTGCGGAAATGCTGGATGCCTTCCGACAGGTCGCACTGGTAGATGTAGTACGGACGCACGCGGTTGAACACCAGTTGGTGCAGCAGGTCCTTCATCACGTGTACGCAGTCGTTGACGCCGCGCATCAGAACGGACTGGTTGCCGAGCGGAATGCCCGCATCGGCGATCTTGTGGCAGGACGCGATCGCTTCCGGCGTCAGTTCGTCCGGGTGGTTGAAGTGCGTGTTGATCCAAACCGGATGGTATTTCTTGAGCATGTTGACCAGATCGTCGGTGATCCGTTGCGGGAAGACGACCGGTGCGCGGGTCCCGATGCGGATGATCTCGACATGCGGGATGTCGCGCAGGTTGGAGATGATGTACTCCAGCGTCTTGTCGTTGACGAGCAGGCCGTCACCGCCGGACAGCAGCACGTCGCGGATCTGCGGGTTGTTGCGGATATAGTCGATCGCCGCGTCGAGCTGCGGCTTCGGCACGGAGTGGCCGACTTGGCCGGAGAAGCGACGACGCGTGCAGTGGCGGCAGTACATCGAGCACTGGTTGGTGATCAGGAACAGCACGCGGTCCGGGTAGCGATGGGTCAGGCCCGGCGCCGGCGCGTCCTCGTCCTCATGCAACGGGTCTTCCATGTCCCACGGCGAGCGGGACATCTCATCCGACTTCGGCGCCGCTTGCAGGCGCACCGGGCAGGTCGGATCGTCCGGGTCCATCAGCATCGCGTAGTACGGGGTGATGCGCAGCGGGATCGACAACTTGATGTTCTCGATGCCTTCCTTTTCCTCTTCGGTCAGGTTGATCACTTTGCCGAGCGCTTCGGCGTCGTTGATCGTGTGAGTCAACTGCCACATCCAGTCGTTCCACTGTTCGTCGGTGACGTCCTTCCACAGCTCGATGTCGCGGAAATGACGCTTTTGCTTACCGTAAAAATGCAGGGGATTGCGTTCAAACTTCTTCTCTGTAATACTCAAAAAACCACTTCTCCTCTCGTTTGTACCCAGTTGTTTTTCTCTCTCTACATCTTGCTCTATTTTCGATTCGCTCGTGCCCAGAAGCCACCCGAGAAATGGGTCGGCTCATACGAGGTCACGAACGCTTTTGCATCAAATTCCTCCACCAGCGACAGCAGGTTGCGGTGGTTCTTGCGCTTGGTCAGCACGTTCATCATCAAACGCGGGCGGTCACGCCCTTCGCCGACCCACGCCGTCACGCCGTAGCCGCGGTCGCGGAGGTAATTGGGCAGTTTCTCATGCAGCGAATCGGTGATGATCTGCACCACGAGATAGCCCAAAGCCATGCGTTCTTCGATCTTCGACCCAATGATGACGCCTGCGCCGTAGCCGAGGCAGTAGACGATCAAGTTGATCGGCTCGTTCAGGCGATCCAGCACGAGGGATAAGCCCATCACGTAGATGAACACTTCCCCCATCGACAACATCGCCGCCACGGTGCGCATGCCTTTGAGCATGACGATCATCCGTATGGTGAAGAAGGAGACGTAGAGGATTTGCACGCCGAAGATCAGCAACAGCATGGTCCAAATCACAGATCGGTCACCGCCCGTAAGAAGTCCTGCGTGCTCGGCTCCTGCGGACTTTCGAAGATCTGTTGCGGCGTGCCCTCTTCCGTGATCACGCCGTCTTTCATGAAGATCACCCGGTCGGCCACTTCTTTGGCAAAGCCCATCTCATGGGTGACGACGACCATCGTCATGCCGTTTTTGGCCAGATCCTTCATGACGGAAAGCACTTCGCCGACCAGCTCGGGATCGAGCGCCGAGGTCGGTTCGTCAAACAGCATCACCCGCGGGTTCATCGCCAAGGCGCGGGCGATGGCGACCCGTTGCTGCTGCCCGCCGGACAGTTGGCTCGGGTAGCTGACTTCCTTGTCGTCGAGGCCGACCTGCTTCAACAGACCGCGCGCCTGTGCGATCGCCTCCGCCTTTTTCAAGCCTTTGACGTGGACGGGCGCTTCGATCACGTTTTCCAGCACCGTTTTGTGCGGGAAGAGGTTGAACTGCTGAAACACCATGCCGACATGCTGGCGAACCTCGTTCAGGTCCGTTTTGTCGACGAGGATCTGCTCCCCGTCGATTTGCACGTCGCCGCCGTTGGGGATTTCGAGGAAGTTCAGGCAGCGCAAGAGCGTACTCTTGCCCGAACCGGACGCGCCGATCAGCACGACCACTTCCCCTTGCGCGACATGAAAGTCGATGCCGCGGAGCACGTGCAGATCGCCGAATGATTTCTGTAGCTGCGAGACTTGGATCATACGTGTCTCAATCCTTTCTAACCTTTCGCCAACCGGCGTTCGAGGCGATGCACCAAGTAGGTGAAGATCATCACGAGCACCAGGTAGTAGATGCCGGCGATGGTGTAGTATTTCATCTCCTCAAGCGTGGAGGAGGCGTAACGCATCGCCCACATGAACAGTTCCTCCATCGTGATGAACGCCGCCAGCGACGAGTCCTTCAAGCCGATGATGAACTGGTTGCCAAGCGCCGGCACGATGCGCTTGAACGCTTGCGGCAGGATGATCCGGCGCATCGCCAAGCCTTTGGTCATGCCGAGCGAGCGGGCCGCTTCCATCTGCCCTTTGTGAATCGATTGGATGCCGCCGCGGAAGATCTCCGCGATGTAGGCCCCGTTGTGAATGGCGAGGGCGATCGTCGCCGACCAGAACTGGCCGAAGTCGACGATCGAAACCAAGCCGTAGTAGATCGCGAACAGCTGCACGATCAGCGGCGTACCCCGGATGATCGTCACGTACACGTTGGCGATGCCGCGCAAGACCCGCGAACCCGACAACTTGAACAGGGAGAACACCAGACCGATGATCGTACCGAGCACCAGCGAAACCGCCGTCAATTCCACTGTGATCAGCGCTGCTTTACCAAACGTCGGGAACGTTTCCACCAGGGTTTTTAGAAAATCTGCCATGTTTTGTTTCCCGCCCTATTTTTTGCTGATGTCGCGGTCAAAATACTTCTTGGAAATTTCCAGGTATTTGCCCGACTCCATGATGTCTTTGAGTGCGGCGTTGACTTTCTCGCGCAAGTCGTCATCCTCTTGCCGGAACGCGATGCCCATCTTCTCGGTGTACAGCAACTCGCCTGCCGCTTCGATGTCGATGTCCATCTCCTTCGAAGAGAGGATGCCGACGAGACGGTCGGTGATCACGGCGTCGACACGGCCGTCAGCCAGCTCGCGAAGCGCCTTGTTGTCGCTGTCGTAGGACGCGATGTTGTCGGTGTATTTACGCGCTTCCTCCTCGTAGGTGGTCGAGATCGTCACGCCGATCTTCGTGTCTTTGGTCACGTCGTCGATCGTGTGAATATCAGACCCCGGTGCGACGAACAGTTGGGCGCCGGAGATGTAGTACGGATCGGAGAAGTCCACTTCTTTCAGGCGCTTTTCGGTGATCGCCATCGACCCGAGGATCGAGTCGTACTTGCCCGCTTTCAGACCGGAGATGATGCCGTTCCACGGCGTCGCGACCGGTTTCGGCTCCATGCCCATCTCTTCGGCGATCGCTTTGCCGATCTCGACGTCGAAGCCGGTCAGTTCGTTCGTTTTGGTGTCGTAGTAGTTAAACGGTTTGTATTGACCCGACATCGCGAACGACCATTCTTGTTTCTTCTCTTTGTCGCCGCCGTCAGCCGCGTCCTTGCTGTCGCTGTTTGTCGAACAGCCGGTCACCAGCAGGGCCCCGGTCAACATCGTGGTCAGAATCAAACTCCATTTTTTATGCTTCAGCACTCGTTTCTCCCCCTCGGTTCTGCAACGACCCGCTTAGTGGCGCAGGTCTTTTGCCCATAAGTTCATGTCTTCAAAGCCGCCGCAGATGTCACAGTTGTTGACAAGGCGGCCTCTGTATTCGTAGCCGTGTTGGTGCAACACGCGGTTCATGCCGAACGACTTGGCGCGGGCGATCGAGAACAGGGAGTGGATCTCCTGTTTCTTCAGCTCCGGCTCAAGCACCGCGAAGATGTGGTTCATCAACCCGTATCCGCGCATCTCGGGCAAGGTCGCACAGTTGGTCATCTCCGCATTTTTCTCGTCGCGGTCGATCTCCGCACCGGCCGCCGAGACGAGCTTCTTGCCTTCGCGCACCAGCACGAACACGTCGTTGTCCATCGACTTCGACAGGTAGTGCGGGTCGGTCAGCGGGCTCGGGTAGGTGGCGAACACCTTCTTGAACAGCTCGACCAGTTGCGGGATGTCTTTCTTCGTCGCCAGCTCGACTTTGAAGCGGCGCGGGAGTTCGCGCTCCTTCTTCTCAGTCGGTTGGAGCAGCACCTTTTCCAAGATCGATTCCTCATCCATCCAGGTCGGACTTTCGCGACGGTCTTCGTCGAAGAATTTGCTCATGTAGTAAACCGGTTCCCCGTTGAAGAACGACTCGATCGTCCCTTCCATCTGGAAACCGAGGCTGAGAAACATCTGCCAGTCCGCTTCTCGAGACTGCACGATCAACTTGCCGAAATCATGATCCCGGCAGATCGCAAACAACTCCTCGACAAACCGAGCGGGTTCCTCCCAGGCGTACGAATGAACGATCATACGCTTGTTAATCGTGTCCATCGAGCAATTGTAAGAATGGTTCTCAGTCTTCTTCTTCGTTTTGATGACGGTGGGACGCGATGTGAGGTCCTGAGCACGCAAAGCCATCAAGCGTCACCTCCGGTACTCATTGCGGACAACCTACTTGAATCATTCACAGCATCTACCTCCC
>DASTWJ010000067.1:0-9871 GCA_035776695.1 Bacilli bacterium | reverse complement strand
CCGCCATGACCCGCTACGAACAGCCGGGGGGCGGCACGTCGACTTCCACGGAGCGCATGGTCTATTTTTCCCCGGAGATCGAAGGGCCGCGGATCGAGGAGGCACGTTGCGAGTGGGAGATTTATGTCGACCTCGCCAAGCGGGTATATCCGGAGCGAGCCGCTCAGATCGATTTTCACAGCGCCCAAGAGATCCGCAATGAGATTGCACAAGCCGCCCCGAACTATGACGGCATCCAGCACCTCAAGAAGCGCGGCGATGTGTTTCAATGGGGCGGGGCGTGGCTTTGCGAAGGCGGCGTGTGCCCGACACCCGATGGGCGCGGCAACCTGTTGCCAATTGAATTGCCGGAGTTGCGCAAGCCGGAAGGGCATTTCTATGTCACCACCCGCCGCGGCAAGCAGTTCAACTCGATGGTGTACAGCGCCACCGACCCTTTTAACAACGCGGATCGCTATGACGTGATCATTCATCCCGACGATGCTCGTGAACACGGGATTCGCGATGGAGAAGCGGTCGTCGTCTACAACAGCTTCGGTGCCTTCCACGGCCGTGCCAAGTATGAAAATACGAAGCAAGGCAATATCGCTGTCTACTGGCCCGAAGGCAACTGCCTGTTACCGAAAGGCGTCTACGAAAAGTACGCGGGCATCCCCGAGTACAACACGGCGGTGATTGTGGAGAAAGCCGATACCTATCACGCTCATAAAGATACGAAATATGTGGAGCGTAGGATTGAAGAACTAGAATTGACAGTCGAGTAGAGGCTCGAACAATAGGAAGATAGTCATATTGCCCCTCCACCAGTTCTGTATTATAGTGGAAATTACTGAGTCCGGAACTTGTGGATAAAAAGACCGTTCATCGCGTAGGATGGATGTACATGTAACGAGAGGGGCCGAGCGTGATGGAAGAGCTGGTGTTGGAAAAGCGCATTGAACTGCTGCGACGGCAAATGATCCTGATGGCCGAATCGACCGGTGATCTCGGACATGGCTACGTGATCGCCATTTCCCAACAGTTGGATGACTTTCTGGTGCGGTTGCAGCGCTTGCGCATGCAGCGAAGACGACGCCAAAACGCCCGGAGATTTTTCTTGATTCGATAACCGCCTTGTCTCAAGGCGGTTCTTTTTCGCAAGGGGAGACGCGTTTTGACAACGGAACCCCGTGTTTCGACATGAAACCTCGAATCCGTGCGAAAATTCTAATTTTCAGGGAAATAAAAAAGACTGTCGGAGGCGCTTCATTTCCCGACAGTCTTTTTTATGGCGCTAGAGATCGCCGTTTAGCTTTTCGAAATAGGGCTCGATCTGCTTGAGGATATCTTTCCACTCTTTGTCTTGCTCGCGAGTCAGCGTGCTTTCGTCGATCTGACCGGTTGCGTCGCCGTATTGCATTTGGAAGTCGACCATCCGCTTGAGCAGGGTTTCGAATTGCAGGTACTCCTCGTCGCCGAGTGTCTGCTTGGCCGCTTCGAGCTTGTCGTTGAAGCGCTGGTAGTCTTGCGGCGTGGTGTCGGCGTAGCGGTCTTTCATCTCGTGGTAGGAGCCGTAGACGTTGTCGGCGAGATAGTTGGCGGCCAGTACGCTGGTCGGAATCAGCAGCGTGCCGGCTACGAGCATCGCGATCATTTTCTTTTTCATCTTGGATCATCTCCTCGGGGTAGAGTGTTGGGGTCTTGCTTGTCTTTTACTCTACAGGAACGATGTGGGAATCGTTTCAAGAGGATGTCAGGATCGTATCAAGAGGCAAAAAAACACCGCTTCCGAAGAAGCGGTGCTTTCTGTATGACGCAAGCGATGGAATTACTTCTTCGCCAGGTCGAGGAGAACGGTTTGCAGGATGCCGCCGTTCTTGTAGTAGAGAACGTCGACCACGGAGTCGAGGCGCACGATCGCGTCGAACTCGAAGGTGGAGCCGTCTTCCTTGGTAGCGGTCACCTTCACGGTTTGACCCGGTTTCACGTCGTTGGACAGGCCGGTGATCGAGAAGACTTCGCGTCCGGTCAGGCCGAGCGACTTGTGGGACTCACCGTTTGCGAATTGCAGCGGGAGAACGCCCATGCCAACCAAGTTGGAGCGGTGGATCCGCTCGAAGGACTCGGCGATAACCGCTTGGACGCCCAGCAGGTAGGTACCTTTTGCCGCCCAGTCACGGGAGGAACCGGTGCCGTACTCTTTGCCTGCGAGCACGACGAGCGGAGTGCCGGATTCTTGATACTTGATGGAAGCATCGTAGATCGACTCGACTTCGCCGGTCGGCAGGTAGGTGGTGACGCCGCCTTCGGTGCCCGGTGCCAGCAGGTTGCGGATACGGATGTTCGCGAAGGTACCGCGAGTCATCACGCGGTCGTTGCCGCGGCGGGAACCGTAGGAGTTGAAGTCCGCCACAGACACGCCGTTCTCTTGCAGGTATTTGCCTGCCGGGGAGTCCGGTTTAATCGTACCGGCCGGGGAGATGTGGTCGGTGGTGACGGAGTCGCCGAGCAGCGCCAATACTTTCGCATTGATGATGTCGGAGATGTTGCCTGCGCCTTCTTCGAGGTTTTGGAAGAACGGCGGCTCTTGGATGTAGGTCGATTTCTCATCCCAGTTGTAGAGAACGCCGGTCGGCGCGTCGATTTGGTTCCAAGCGGAGTTGGAAGCAAATACGTCATCGTAGCGCTTGCGGAACATGTCGGCGTTGACAGCTTCGGACAGCACTTTGTTGATCTCTTGTTGGGACGGGAACAGGTCTTTGAAGTAGACCGGGTTGCCGTCTTTGTCGTTGCCCAGCGCTTCGGTCGCAAAGTCGATGTCGACGGTACCTGCGATCGCGTACGCTACGACGAGCGGCGGGGATGCGAGGTAGTTCGCTTTGACTTGCGGATGGATGCGGCCTTCGAAGTTCCGGTTGCCGGACAGGACGGAGGTCACGGTCAGGTCGTGATCCGCAATCGCCTTGGAGACTTCTTCCGGCAGCGGGCCGGAGTTGCCGATGCAGGTGGTGCAGCCGTAGCCTGCGATGTGGAAGCCCAGGGTTTCCAAGGAACCGAGCAGACCTGCTTTGTTCAGGTAGTCCGCAACAACGCGGGAGCCCGGTGCCAGGGAAGTTTTCACGTAGCCCGGAACGGTCAGACCCAGCTCGACCGCTCTCTTCGCCACGAGACCTGCCGCAACCAGTACGCTCGGGTTGGAGGTGTTGGTGCAGGAGGTGATCGCCGCGATGACAACCGCGCCGTTTTTCATGACGCCTTTGTTGTTGTCAACGGTGACTTCCTTCGCCAGTTCCGCGTCGGACAGGTTGAAGCCGCCGTCGCCGATCGGCTTGCGAACGACTTCGTTCCATTCTTTCTTCATGTCGGTCAGGAGCACTTTGTCCTGCGGACGGCGCGGACCTGCCAGCGACGGAACGACGGTGGAGAGGTCGAGTTCGACGATGTCGGAGTAGACCGGAGTCTCGGACGCATCGGTGACGAACATGCCTTGTGCCTTGTAGTATTCGCGTACCAGCTCGATCTGCTCCTCGGAGCGACCGGTCAGACGCATGTAGTTGAGGGTCTCTTCGTCAACCGGGAAGAAGCCCATGGTCGCACCGTACTCCGGCGCCATGTTGGCAACGGTTGCACGGTCAGCCAGCGACATGTTGGCCACGCCTTCGCCGAAGTACTCGACGAACTTGCCGACGACGCCTTTTTTGCGCAGGATGTTGGTGACGGTCAGCGCCAAGTCGGTCGCGGTGGAACCTTCCGGCAGGGAACCCGTCATCTTGAAGCCGATAACATCCGGCGTGACGAAGTACAGCGGTTGGCCGAGCATGCCCGCTTCCGCCTCGATGCCGCCAACACCCCAGCCGACGACGCCAAGGCCGTTGATCATGGTGGTGTGGGAGTCGGTGCCGACGAGGGAGTCCGGGAAGACTTGGGTCTCGCCGTCAACGTCCTTGGTCATTGCGACGTTCGCCAAGTACTCCAAGTTGACTTGGTGAACGATACCGGTCGCCGGCGGAACGGCGCGGAAGTTGTCAAACGCGGTTTGCGCCCAACGCAGGAAACGGTAGCGCTCCGCGTTGCGTTCGAACTCGATGCGCATGTTCTCGTCCAGCGCTTCTTTGGAACCGAAGACATCGATCATGACGGAGTGGTCGATGACGAGGTCAACCGGCACCAGCGGGTTGATCTGCTCCGGGTCTTTGCCCATTTGCTTCATCGCTTCACGCATCGCAGCGAGGTCGACGACAGCCGGTACGCCGGTGAAGTCTTGCAGGACGATACGAGAAGGTTTGAACGGTACTTCTTGATTCGGATCGCGTTCTTGGGTCCAGTTCGCGAGTTTTTCTACGTGTTCTTTGGTGACGCCGACGTTGTCCAGGGTGCGCAGAGACGCTTCCAGCAGGACTTTGATCGAGTACGGCAGTTTGTTGATTTCGCCGATGCCTTTCTCTTGAAGAGCCGGCAGCGAGTAGTAGGTGTAGTTCTTGCCACCTACGTTCAGTTGGGAACGAACGGAAAAGATGTCGTTCTTGGACATGATGATTGCCTCCTTGCTTCAGTCGTTTCACAGGATGAAACGACGTTTCGCTTTATGGTACTATTATATAACACACCTCTAGCATCAGCAACACACCAACGGTGGATTTTTTCCATCATATCACCAAAATCGGGTGCGAGAGTGCTAGGATTGTGTAAAAGATACCAAAAGTCCTCTTTTATTGTGACCTTTCTTCCGGGAATAATGCTCCGCATTTGGCAAAATGTATCGGTCGCGTCGGCTCTTTTACTTGTATAAGAAGAAGGAACATAACTTTCATTGTCGAATTTACACCCATTGTGATCTACTAATAGATTTTTCATGATACACAAGACACATTGGATAAAGGTGGTATTCCCCTTATGGCAAACAGTCAAGCAGGCAAATGGATCAACCTCGCGCTGTCCCTCGCAGTCGGCGGCGGTTTGATATACGGCTTGAGCCATGCGATCGGTCCCGTACCGGCGCTGGCTCAGGCGTTTCATCCGGTGACCGGCGTCTGGACATCGGCTCAAAACGACCAGCTCCTGCCGCATACGCAGGATTTGACCGTTCCGGGAGCGGAACAGGAAGTACAAGTGGTGTTCGAAAAAAACGGCACCGCCCATATCCAAGCGAATACCAACCGCGACGCGTGGCTGGCGATCGGGTACGTACAGGCCCATTTCCGCTTGTTCCAAATGGACTTGATGCGTCGCCAAGGGGCTGGGCTCTTATCGGAAGTGATCGGTCCGGGGGCATTGGAGGCGGATAAACTGCAACGCCAACTCGGTCTGACCCGCACGGCCGAGGCGGAATGGGCGGCGATACAAGACGGCAGCGAGGTTAAGGAAGTGCTCGAAGCGTATGCGGAAGGCGTCAACGCTGTCATCGACGAGCAGAAGGAAGCGCATACCTTGCCGATGATGTTCAAGATCCTCGGCTATGAACCGCAAGCATGGAAGCCGCAGGATACGCTCTTGATGAAAGGCGTGCTCGCTCAGATGATGTCGCTTAACGACACTACGATCACGCGCGTGGTGCTGGGGGAGAAGTTGGGCGCGGATCGCGTGGCCGAGCTCTTTCCGGTGATCTCTCCGGCAAAGCAAGCGCCTTATGATCTGGAACCGTATGCAAAACATCCGCTGGAATCGATGCCGGTCAGCGCGGAGCAATTGTTTATGGAGCAAGAGTCTTCTAATAAGGAAGCGTCTGCCGCCCCCGCTTCTCATCCGAAGGAACAAGGTGAAACGAAAAGCTTCTCGGAGCGCTTGCAAGCGGTCCCTGACTTCGCGATGGTGACCGACCTCAACGCGAACTCCAACGGCTGGGCCGTATCCGGTGCGAAGACAGCGAGCGGCAAGGCACTGCTCGCCGGCGACCCTCATTTGGAGGAGACGCTGCCGTCCGTTTGGTTTGAGCTACAGGTGGACGCGCCCGATTATCAGTTTGCCGGCGCGACGGTGCCCGGCATCCCGCTCCCGTTGATCGGTCACAATCGCGATATTTCGTGGACGATGACGAACGGAGCGACGCAACAGACCTTTTTCTATGAAGAAAAAACGGATGAGTCCCATCCCGATCAGTATTATTGGAACGGACAGTGGCGAGAGATGACCGTGCGCCAAGAACCGATTCCGGTCAAAGGTGGCGCAGTCGAGGCGTTTGAAGTGAAATCGACGATCCACGGGGCGATGATCGAGCAGGAAGGCAAGCCGTACGCCATCGACTGGCTCGGTTCGATCCCGACACATGGCGTGGACTCGCTGCTACAGGTGTTAAAGGCGGATGATTATGCGGACTTCCAATCGGCGTTTCGCGACTGGGGCGCACCGACGATGAACTTCGTCTATGCGGACCGCCAAGGCGATATCGGCCTGCTCTCCGCCGGGTGCTATCCGGTGTTTGGCAAAGACAGCAAACCGTGGCTGCCGATGCGCGGCACGGGCGAGGACGATATCATCGGGCGGATTCCGTTTGCGGATATCCCGCAGGTGTACAACCCGAAGCAGAACTATGTGTTTTCGGCGAACCAACGTCAGGTCGGGGACGACTATCCGTATTACATCGGGACGTCGCGCACGTTCTCCGCACCGTACCGTGCCCAGCGGATCTCCGACCTGCTGCGCGAAGGACATGACTTGACGGCGATCGACATGCAGAAGATGCAGGCGGACGTCTATAACACGTTGGCCCAAGACATCACGCCGTTGCTGTTGGAGTCGCTGGGAAGCGGTAGCGGCGTCACGCTGACCGACAGAGAGCAGACGGCGTTGGTGCAGTTGAAGGACTGGGACTATCGGATGAAGACCGATTCGATCGGCGCGTCCGTTTGGGAAATGTTCTGGGAAAAATACATGGAGGCGACGTTTGTGCCGTGGTGGGACAAATACGAGGTGCCCTACAAGGAAGAGGGGCATGAGTACTTGGCGGTCAATCCGGGCAATCCGTCGTTGGCGCAGGACTTGGCGTATTGGACGCAACACGAGCCGGACAACGCTTATTTTTCCAACCCGGTGACGGGGGAGAAGCGGGAGGCGACGCAGGTGATGCTCGTCGCGTTTCAAGAGGCGGTCAAGGCGTTGACCGAACGTGGCGGTTCGGACGTCACCGAGTGGCAATACGGCAAACTGCATGTGCGTGAGATCCCGTCGATGGCGCAAGTGCCGGCGCTGGGCTACAAGGAACGGGCGGCAGGCGGCGACTTCACCACGCTGAACGTGGCGTACGGCTGGGAGACCGGCTTCGGCCCGACGTGGCGGATGGTGATGGACTGGGGTACAGGCAAAAGTGTCGGCATCTACCCCGGCGGGCAAAGTGAAAATCCGGCGTCGCCTTGGTACACCGATCGCATCGACTCGTGGTGGAGCGTGAACCACAACCCGATGCTGTCGTTCGAAGAAGCGGAGAAGTCGCAGGGCGTGGTGCTGTGGCGGATGTTGCCGCAAGAGGAGGGGGCACGATGAGGAGCTTACTCGCTGTTGTGATCGCGACGGCGCTGATGTTTGGCGCGAACGAATGGGGGTTCTGGCCGGCGACGCCGTTGGTCGGAGCCTTGCTGGTAGTGGTTACGCCGACAACCCGAAGAGCGGTCGGCTTGGCTCTTTTGAGCGGCGTCATCGGCTGGGGGCTTCCGCTGCTCCTGATGACCGGAGATGCCGAAATCGTCCGGCTGGCGGAGGTACTCGGCGGCATCTTGGGCATCGGGGGGCAAGTCGGCACGATCATCGCCCTCGCGTTGCCGTCCTTGATCGGCGGACTGCTCGGCCTGTCCGCCGCCTGGATCGCGGGTGCTGTAAAAGGGGTCGTGGTGAGACCGTCTGTGCAGTCGGCAACAGAATTCGGACGTACAACCCTACATCGCTAAGACGGAAACTTGTCCCGGTTTACGGGGCAGGTTTCTTTCTTTTTCTAGGCAATCACCCATTCCCCCTCCCACACATAGCTTATAACAATCTCTTCAAAGCGAGGTGGGAAACAACGTGATACGGAGCGGTCAAAGGACACCGAACCAGAGCGTGAAAAACGGGGGCGATGTGATCGACCAGTACCGCAATGGGGAAGTGGCCTTGAACGATGCATTGAGGCGCTTGTACGGTCCGACGACCTACGGCGGCCGCCGCGATGGGAACCGCTCGATACCGACGGATACACAACGCTTCCAACAGATCATGAACGAGTTGGATCAGTTGATCGGCCTGAAGAACGTCAAGAAGCTGGTCAAAGAGGTCTACGCCTTCATCCAGATCCAGCAAAAACGGGCGGCTGCGAAGCTCGCCACGGAGCCGATCGTCTTGCATATGATCTTCAAAGGAAACCCCGGCACGGGCAAAACGACGGTCGCCCGCATCTTGGCGCGGCTGTTGCGCGAGATGGGCGTGCTGTCCAAGGGGCACCTGATCGAATTGGAGCGGGCCGACCTTGTCGGTGAATATATCGGGCATACCGCGCAAAAGACGCGTGACCATGTGAAGAAGGCGCTCGGCGGCATCATGTTTATCGACGAAGCCTATTCGCTGGCCCGCGGCGGTGAAAAGGACTTTGGCAAGGAAGCCATCGACTGCCTCGTCAAATCAATGGAAGATCATAAAAATGACTTCGTGCTGATCTTGGCAGGTTATGGCTATGAAATGGATGCGTTTCTCAGAACCAACCCGGGGCTCCCTTCCCGATTCCCGATTACGCTGGAGTTTGAGGACTACGGGGACGGTGAATTGATGCAAATTGCCGACATGATGTTGCGGCAACGGGAATACAAATTGTCAACCGACGCTTCTCACAAACTGCGTCAGTATCTGCGCCAAGCCGCCGCGGAAGGGCGACGCAATTTTTCCAACGCGCGCATGGTCCGCAACGCGATCGAACGCGCGATTCGCCTACAGGCGGTGCGGCTGCTCGACTCGTCGCGCCCGACGCGCGATGAGTTGATGCGGATCGAGCCGGAGGATTTGGTGCTCGGGGAGGGTCATTCGCATGAGGAACTGTCTCGTGATTGGGCGAACAAACGTCGGTAAGACGATTTTTACGGTGAACTTCGCCGAATTTCTCGGGTTGAAGCAGATGGAGGTGTACTTCCAACTTCCGGACGGCACAACCCGTCAACGAAAATTCGAGGTGTCCAGCGCCCGCCAAGCGCTGTCCGGTACCGATGTCCACAAAACGCGCGCCCTGCAGTCGATCACGCTTAACTTGCCCAAAGGCAAAGGCATCCGGCAGATCAAGCTGACCGACTCGACGGGGCTCGCCGACGGCATTCACCCCGATTTGGAGATGCGCGAGGCGATGGCGCAGACGTTGCATGAGCTGCGAAACGCCGACTGCATCCTGCACATGATCGATGCCAAGGACGTGTATCGCAACGGCGGGCTGTCGGCACTCGGCGAATTGGACTTGCAAATCGCCGAGCTCGGCCAGAAAAAGCAAGGCTACCTCTGCCTCGCCAACAAGACGGATCTGCCGGAAGGGCAGAGCGGATTCCGCCTGATGCAAAAGGAGTTGAAGGGCTTGAAGCTCCTGCCGATCTCCGCCTTGCATCGCATCGGGTTCCGGGAGGTGAAAGAACATGTTTGGCGGCTGGTCTAGCCTCGCTGTCGAGATCCTCGGCATCGTGTTGACCGGCCTGACGATCAAGTTGATGGACGATTGGTTGGATCTGGAATACGATCAATGCATCGGGCGGCACACGCTGGCGATGAAACTGGGGCGTGCCTCGCTGCCCTATGCGTTGGTGCTGTTCGGCTTGGCGATCGCCTTGACGCCGAAGCTTTCGTTTCCCTTGTTTCTCGCCGCCTACGCGATCGGGATGGGGCATGAGCTGCGTGAGCGAATGCCGACGCGCCTGCCGGGCTGGGTGGAGTCGATCCTCGCCCTCGGCCTCTCGTC
>DASTWJ010000066.1:0-6513 GCA_035776695.1 Bacilli bacterium | reverse complement strand
AAGAAAACATACGATTGGATTGACGAACGTCTGAACATCACCCCGATCTGGCGTGACATCGCCGATCATGATGTTCCGGCCCACGTCAACCCGGCGAACAAAATGTCCGCGTTCGTCTACTGCTTCGGCGGTCTGACGTTCCTGATCATCGTCACGCAGATCCTCTCCGGGATGTTCTTGGCGATGTACTACGTACCGGACATCGTGAACGCGTACAAATCCGTTCTGTACATCACGGACGAAGTCCTCTTGGGCAACATCGTCCGCGGTATGCACTTCTGGGGCGCATCACTGGTCATCATCATGATGTTCCTGCACATGCTCCGCGTCTTCTTTACGGGTGCATACAAAGCGCCGCGCGAACTCAACTGGGTGGTCGGCGTGCTGATCTTCTTCGTCGTCATGGGCTTCGGTTTCACCGGCTATCTGCTGCCGTGGGACCAAAAGGCTTACTGGGCGACGGCGGTTGGCGCTCAAATCGCGGAAACGGTTCCGTTCATCGGCGGTTACATCAAGACGCTGTTGATCGGCGGCGAATTCCTCGGCGCACTGACGCTGACTCGCTTCTTTGCCATCCACGTCTTCTTCCTGCCGGCTGGACTTCTCGGACTGTTGGGCTTGCACTTCATTATGATCCGCAAACAAGGCATTGCCGGTCCGCTGTAAGGTTCAACTCGGCAATACGCCCAACCAGTGACTGAGAAGGAGGTAGAATTAGAATGGGACATGATCATTTTCGCGACCGCATTCCCGGCACTCCTCGTCATAAGGAGAAAGATAAGCAAAAACCGCTGGGCTTTGAACCGTTCTTTCCGAACTTTCTTCTGAAGGAATGGATCGTCGGTTCTCTGTTCTTGGTCGCCTTCGTGATTTGGATCATCAACAACCCGGTCGAACTGACCGATATGGCTGACCCGAACGATACGTCGTTCATCCCGGTGCCGGACTGGTACTTCCTGTTCCTGTACCAATTGCTCAAATACTTCCCGGGTAGCGTTGTGTGGGTAGGCTCCGTAATCCTGCCGGGCATCGTATCCGGTCTGCTGATCCTCGCTCCGTGGCTGGACAACAGCAAAGCTCGTCACCCGTTCAAGCGCCCGATGGCGACTTGGGGCATGGTGCTGACCCTCATGCTGATGATCTGGATGACCTACGAAGCGGAAGCACAGCATCACGACGCACTGGAACATGCGCCGAAGAAGGTCGACCCTTCCGAAATGCCGGCTGACACCGCAATCGTCAACCCGGACGCGGAAGGCGCGCAGCTCTTCGCAGGCACTTGCGCCGGCTGTCACGGTGCCGACCTCAAGGGTCAACTTGGTCCGTACCTGCTGGGCGTCGGTAACAAGATGGACGCAGCCAAGCTGGAAGAGACGATCACCAAGGGCTTCCCGCCGAACATGCCTCCGGGCGGCGGCATCGGCGATCCGGCGAAGATCAAGACGATCGCAGAATGGCTGTCTCAGCAGAAGCAGAAGTAATCGCGCTTCGCAAGGCAACCCCTGCCTGATACCTAAATGCAAACCGACCCTCTTCGCAGGGTCGGTTTTTCTCACATGACCGCTTTTATCATCGACTGTTTCCGGAGGAGCTCACGCATGTTGCAACTGCTGAAAGCCCAACTGATGACCAAGCCTGTGCTCTGGGCGTTGTTCATCTCCAACCTGCTCGGTTCGATCTACGGTTTTTATTGGTACTACAACCAGATGGCCGACACCCCTTGGTATTGGAACTTCTTTGTGCCGGATAGCCCGACATCGTCTTCGCTGTTCACCATCGTTCTGCTGTTCTGGTTGCTGCGGCGTTCGTCGCCCGTGATCGAGATGCTGTCGATGGTCACCAACATCAAGTACGGCATCTGGGCCTGTGGCGTGATCGTTACCTATTGGACGGCTGACGGCACGACCGACCCGGCCAACCTGATGCTGATCTGCTCACACGGGGCGATGGCGGTGGAAGTGGTACTCTACAACTTCCGCTACCGTTTCGACTGGCGCTACCTCTGGATCGGTGCGGTGTGGCTGTTGTACAACGACTTCGCCGACTATGTGTACGGCATCCACCCGTGGCTGGAAGACGATCGCTTCTACGGCGACGTGCAATTCTGGACGCCGGTGCTGACGATCCTGACGCTCGTGTTGGTCGCCGTGTTGCGTCCGCGCGTGTTCAATCCCGACCCAACGGACTTGCTACAGGCTCGTTCGAAATAGCATGTCTAATTCATCGCCTTCACCCATACACATGTGGTGGAGGCGATTTTCATGAGACGGTATAGCTGGATTCTTGCCCTAGTCCTTACCCTGATGATGTGGGTGACGGTCACGCCGGTACAAGCGGCGCCCTTGGTCAACCCGATCACCCTGTACCAAGAATCGGTCAAGGTGGAGAACATGATCCGCGGTGGAGAGAAGCCGGAAACCGTCCTGGCTTCGCTGGAACACCTCTCCGACATGTACACGCGCCTCGACCAGAGCAAAGTCAGCCAGCGGGTCGAAGGGATGCAGGCGGTGGCGAGCGAGTTGATGGCGCTCAAGCAGATGTATGCGGCGCTGAAGGGGCCGGAGCAAGCGGTGGCGGAATACCGCATTCACCGCCTGACCGTCGCGTTCGACTCGTTGGCCTACCCGAACTCGCCGACGTGGTTGCCGATCGCGCGCTCGATGGAGAACAACTTGGAGAAAGTGATCCAGGCGGTTGCCAAACAGGACCAAAAGGCGGCCCGCACCGTGTTCCAAAAAGTGCGGCAGGAGCGCGACCAGATCTGGCTCGCGTTGTCGCTGCACGGCTCGCCGAGTGAACTGAATCTCCAGCAGACGGCCCATCGCTTCATCGAAGGGCAGTTGGCCGGGGAGAAGATCACCGACAAGCAAGGGACGCTCGACGCCCTTGGCCAGTACAAGAGCTCGATCGGGCACTTGGCGGCCAGCATCAAGGTCGTGAAAGACCCGCCGTTGCTCCCCGTTGTACACCTTGAGCTCGATCCGCTGACCTACGGATCGGCCGCTGCGGTGTTAGCCGGTGTTGTCGGCTGGCGCGTGCTGCGGAAAAAGAAAAACTAGGACTCCCTGCGGAATCCTAGTTTTTTCATGCTAGTGTTCTTTGATCAGCGGGTTAAACCCTTCTCCGAGCACGTCGTGGACATCGTTCACGACGATGAAGGACAGCGGGTCTAGTTCGCGGCACATCTGTTGCACGCGGCCGATCTCATCTCGGGTGACGACGACGTACAGCACCCGTTTCTCGCGCCCCGTGTACCCGCCGACGCCGGAGAGCAGCGTCGTGCCGCGCCCGAGCTCGGACTGGATCAGGTCGGCGATCGCTTGGCTGTGGTCGGAGACGATCATCAGCGCCCGCGACGTGGAGAGACCTTCGACGACCATGTCGATGATCCGTGCGGCGACAAACAGGGCGACCAGCGAGTACATCGCCACATCCTTGCCGAGGATGAACGCCGCCGCCGTGATCACCACCACGTCGATCATAAACAGCGTGCGTCCCATGCTCCAGCCGAAATAATGGTTGGCCAGCCGGGCGATGATGTCCGCACCGCCCGTCGTCCCGCCGCAGCGGAAGATGATCCCCAGCCCGATGCCGGAGAAGACCCCGCCGTACAGGGCGGCCAGCAGGCGGTCGTCCGTCGTCATGTCGATCAAGCCGGCCGTCAATTCCGTCATCAGCGACACGGCGACGACGCCAAGCACCGTCTTCCAGATGAACTCACGGCCGAACAGCCGCCAACCGACGAAAAAGAGCGGGATGTTCAACACCAGAAACGTCAACCCGACCGGGATCTGGAACAGATACAGACCGAGCAGGGAGATTCCGACGAAGCCGCCTTCCGCCAAGCGGTTGGCGATCAGAAAGTTATTCAACCCGAACGTAAAGATAAAGGCCCCGATCAAGATGCCGAGCAAGGGTAAAAATCTACGTTGTTGCAAATCCAATCCGCCTTTCTACCGACTAACTCGATTCGAATTACTCCTTAGTTTACCTGTCCGTTCACTTGGCAACAAGAGGCGGACGAGTTGACGCAATCTTATGAGATCGGTACCCAAAAAAGGGGAGGTGGAACGCACATGAAGCCTGACATACACCCGCGAGGAATTCCGTATTACCTTCAGGTGGGCGGTGCCTTGATGTTGGTCTACGCCTACATGCAAGACGTGTTGCTGTCCTTGCAGGCGATGACGATTCACAAAGATGACAACGGGCTCTGGCAAGTCGTGCTCGATCACGGTCGGATCTCTCGCATCTGGTCGCTGGTCGGATTGGCGATGATCGTCGGCGGTCTGCTGTTCTTCCTGATCGGCTTCCTGCTGAAACGAGAACGCAAGCGCCGTCTGCGCAAGAGCGGTCACTGGCCGATAACTACCGACGCAGGGGGAGGGGGCACTTTCGCCCGTACACGCCTGACCCTGCGCGACCTGTTCAAGTCGTTTGGCTGGGTCGGGTTGCTGTTCTTCGGCGGTCTGCTCCTGTTCTACCTCGGTGCGTATCAACTGTTGCCCGAATCGTTTCGACTGAGCCCCGGCGCGACGGCGCTCGGCGGCGTGTCGATGCAGATCGCCGCCATCGTCGCGATCCCGCTCTACTACCGCAAGTCGTTGCACGAAATCGGCTTGCGCGGCTCACCGGTCCACCCGAGGATGCTCGGCTACGTGCTGATGTTCTTCATCTTCACTTACGCCATGTCGCTGGCGACCGGCACACTGGGCGAATGGCTGGGGGTGAACACCAACTCCTACCGCGAACAGCATATCTCCGGCGAACTGCACGCCGCGTTGAACCAAGGCTGGTTCCTGTCGATGTTGCCGATGCTGGCGACCTCCTTGATCGCGCCGCTGGGGGAGGAGCTGCTGTTTCGCGGCGTGCTCCAATCCACGCTGACCGCCAAATGGGGTCCGCTGCTCGGCGTTCTCGCCTCGGCTTTCTGCTTCGCGCTGATCCACGTCGACCTCGTGCTGTTTCTGCCGATCTTCCTGATGGGCATTCTGTTCGCCGTTCTCTACCGCATCACAGGGACACTCTGGGCTCCGATCTGGATGCATATCTTCAATAATTTGTTCGCATCGCTCTCAGATCTGTTTCACTAAGCATAAGACTCCCTTTCCAGAGGCACAACGGCCGTCGAGGAAAGGGAGTCTTTTTTACACCTCCCTGCGCAGGCAGGAATAACCTGCCACTAAGACACGCGCAGAAGGGAGGTGTACCACGTGTCCTCATTCAACACACGCGGTTGGCTCGCGGTGCTGCTCGTTCTCGCTTTGGCGCTCACCTTGACCTGGGTCGGTGTTCAGCATCCGGCGCAAGATCCGGGGGGCTCAGGAGGAGGCACCGGCGGCGACACCCCTTCCGATCCGCACCCCCTCTGGGGCATCGACACGGTAAACGTCGTCGACCCGTCCTTCTACGCTTGCGTCGCCGACAACTACGGAACACCCGCTTTTGTCGGCCGCTACCTGAAATCGATCCCCGACATCTCCCAAGGCGTCACCTCATCCGAAGTGAAGTTCCTCCACGCCCGCGACGTCAAACTGCTCCTGATCGACAACAACTTCTCCAGCGCGACCGGTTATGAAAACGGACAACAAGAAGCCCAAGCTGCGATCGAAGCGGCGAAGCGAGTCGGCGTGCCGCAAGACGCGAACATCCCGCTTTTTGCCGACATCGAAACGACGTACCCCGTCGATGCCGCTTGGCTGAAAGGGTGGATCACCACCTTCGACGGCTCGCCGTACATGGCCGGATTCTACGCCAACCCGCTCAACGGCGGCTTCAATGCCGCCTACCAACAAGTCGTCAACCAAGACCGCATGCTCGTGCTCGACACCTACGTCTGGAGCCAACAACCGTCGCTTGGCGTCACCACCGAAGCGAACGCCCCCGCCTATGACCCGGCTCGACCGGACGCGCCGGCCAACACGTGGGTCTGGCAATACGGCCTCGAAGGCAAGGCCTGCAACATCGACACCGACCTGATCGACTCGCGCCTGTACGACCAGCTCTGGTAACGAGGCGCAACAAAAAGCGGTATGCCTGAACGTGGAACCTGTCGTTCGTGCATACCGCTTGTTTAGTTGTTCTGCTTTTTCCTCTTGTACCAAAACCACAACCCGTACCCGACCACCGCCACCACGATCACCAACACCGCCCAGAACAGATAGCGGTGAGACAGATCCGATACCTTCGTCCAGTGCACGCCGAGCGACTTGCCAAGCGTGATAAACGTCAGCGACCAGATGATCCCGCCAAGGTAGGCGAACAGGGCAAACGAACCGAAGTGCATCTTCGACATGCCGGCAGCAAACGCCGTCACATGCCGGATGCCGGGGATGAAGTAACCCACGATCAACACGAACTTGCCGAACCGGTTGTACCACCCGTTGACCACGCCGAGCCTTCGTTCCGTGATGCCGAAGCGCTTGCCGTAGCGATCGATCAGCGGCAACCCGAACCGCCGACCCATCGAATAGGAGATCGTGATCCCCGTCATGCTGCCCAAGAAGGCGGTCA
>DASTWJ010000065.1:0-19918 GCA_035776695.1 Bacilli bacterium | reverse complement strand
TGCCAAGATCAGCGAACGTATATTCTGTTTCTATTATACAGAAAAAGCCTCGCCTGTGCAGACGAGACTTTTCCATTTACCGCTCCAGCACCCCGACCGTCAACAGCGCCTTGCCCACCTTGTCCGCGCCGGAGAACAGTTCGACGTCGATCATGCCGGACTTGCGCCCGACGTCCAAGACGTGAGCGTGCAGCGTCAACGGGGCGTCGAGGTGCACCGGTTTGAGAAAATAGACCGTGACGTTCTCCACCGTCATCTCCGCATGATGCTGTTTGCGAATGGCGCGGGCGGCCGCTTCCTGCAACAGGGTCATCAAGACGCCCGACGATACGGCACCCGTCTGGTTGGTCATCTGCGGGGTCACTTCCCCGCTCAACCGGATGTCCTTCTCGTCCTCCCCATGCCTCCGTTCTTCATGGAAGTGTCCGAGGATCATGTCATGGATCGTCTGCCCCAGTTGCGGCTGGTTCTGGTTGTACTGGAGCGCCCTGATCACGTCTTGGCGCGACACCACCCCGACCAACTTGCCGCCTTCGACCACCGGCAGCAACTCGACGCCTTCCCAGACCATGATGTGTGCCGCCGAGGCGACCGCCGTGCGACCGGTGACGGTAAACGGACTCTCGGTCATCAAGTCGCCGACGGGTGTCTCGTTCGGAACGCCGTTGAGGTCCTTGCTGGTGATGATCCCGCGCAAACACCCCGCTTCGTCGACCACCGGGAAACGGGTATGCCGCGTCTCCTCCACCAAGCGATGCCAGTCGCCCACCGTATCCGACTGGCTCATGATGATCGGCTGCTTCTGCGTCGCCAGCACGTCCTCGACGAGCAGGATGTCTTTCTTGATCATCCGGTCGTAGATCGCGCGGTTGATCAAGGTGGCGACGGTAAACGTGTCGTACGCCGAGGAGATGACGGGCAACTCCAACTCGTCCGCCAGCTTCTTCACGTCCGCATTGGTGTCAAATCCGCCCGTGATCAGCACCGCCGCCCCCTGTTGCAAGGTCGCCTGATGCACCTGTTCGCGGTTGCCGACGATCAACAGCGCGTTTTGATCGACATAGCGCATCATCGCATCGAGTTTCATCGCCCCGATGACAAACTTGTTCAGCGTCTTGTGCAAGCCCGCCGCCCCGCCGAGCACCGTACCTTCGACGATGTTCACCACTTCGGCGTAGGTCAGCTTCTCGATCTGCTTCTTCTGCGGCTGTTCGATTCGCACCGTGCCCACCCGTTCGATCGTCGTAACGATGCCGCGCGTCTCCGCTTCCTTGATCGCGCGGTAGGCGGTGCCTTCGGAGACATCCATCCCTTTTGCGATCTGGCGCACGGATATCTTGCTCCCGACGTCAAGTTCTTCGATGTACTGCAAGATCTGCTCGTGTTTGGTCGACATGTGAAACCTCCGGTCTCTCCCTGTGTTGCTTCTATTATACAACAGCCCACACGAAAAAAACGCACCCTGTAACAGGTGCGTTCCGATTTCTTCGTCACATCAAGACATCGAACGGCGGCGTTCCTTTTCCTTGAGCGCTTTCTTCGCTTGCGGGAAGTAGCCGCGCTGCACCTCTCGCCAGCCGCGTTCCAGCCAGCGCAGGCGATCCTGCTTGTGCTTGCGTTCGCGATCGACACCGACCAAGTAGTACAGATTCGCCGCGATGATCAGCATCGCGAAACCTGTCCAACTCAAGGTGAAGACGCCGGCCAAGCTCGGCCCGACGTCCGGCAGGTGCGGCAGTGCGTAAAACAGCATCGCCAGCCCGATCGTCAGGTACACAAAAGAGCGCATCGTAGATTTCCGTTTCAAGGTCTCAAATCCCCTTTCCTCGCACAAGTGATGTCTGGTACAAGTTATGCGCCGTCCACAGCTCGTATGACCCGTCACCTGTCGCAGGGCAAAAAAAAGGTGACTCCAAGAGGGGTCACGCTAAAGGGGGTTTGTCGATGTAGTACTATCATACCTGACCTGTATTACGGGCAAATTACAGCCAGCTTACAGCTCGGTGTTATTTGATGACAGCTTGTGACCGAAAAGTGTCCGTCCGCCGTTCTGTGCATAGCCAACCCCTTCGAGTGACACATTAATCATGGGTACACTGTAACCCTGAAACTCGCGAGGAGGGATACCATGTCCGTACTGAGCAACTTCGACCAATGGAAAGAATTTCTGGGCGACCGCGTTCACCAAGCGGTGGAAGCCGGCATGTCCAACGACAAAGTGTCCAACGTTGCGTACCGCGTCGGCGAGTATCTGGCTGACAAAGTCGACCCGAAAAACGAACAAGAGCGTCTGTTGCAGGAAATGTGGAACGTTTCCGGCGACGAAGACCGCCATGCGCTTGCTCGCGTGATGGTCAATCTGGTCAACAAGCACTAAATGAAAAAGGGACTCTCCGTTGTGGAGAGTCCCTTTTTTATACGAGACTTGAATTAGACCTCGACCGTCTCGCCGAATCCGACCACTTGGCCGGTCAGGTTGTATTCCTTCAACCGCTCGACCCAACCCTGTGCGTCCTGCCGGATCACCGGGAAGGTGTCATAGTGGATCGGCACGGTCAGCCCCGCTTTGATCCACGAAGCGGCGAGCAGCGCGTCGTCCGGCCCCATGGTGAAGTTGTCCCCGATCGGCAGGGCGGCGATGTCGATCTTGTTCAGCTCGCCGATCAGCTTCATGTCGCCAAACAGCCCGGTGTCCCCCGCATGATAGAACGTTCTGCCGCCCATCGTCAGCAGGATGCCCGCCGGTTGGCCGCCGTAGATGTATTCCCCGTGGCCGACCTCGATGCCCGACCCGTGGAAGGCGATCGTCAATTTCACGCGACCAAACTCGAAGTTGAACCCGCCGCCGATATGTAACGGATGCGCCTTGACCCCTTGTTTCGCTTCAAAATACTCCGCGATCTCAAAATTGGCGATGATCGGGCAGTCGTTTTGCTTGGCGATCTGCACCGCGTCGCCGACATGGTCGCCGTGCCCGTGCGTGAGCAAAACGGCGTCGACGACGACATCCTCCGGCTTGATTTTCGCATTCGGGTTCCCGTTCAGGAACGGGTCGATGATCACTTTCTTCCCATCTGCTTCGACGAGGAAGCAGGAGTGTCCGTGGTAGGTGACTTTCATGTTCGGTGGTTCCTCCTCTTCTTTTCCCCCAAAAAATTCTCTGTTACAGGCTTGCTTCCGGTTGACCGACGACTTCCTTCACCGCGTCCCCGAGGATCTTATGAACGTCCGAATAGACGATGCCAAAGCGGTACTCCGCTTGCAGATACTCGCTCAACACGGCGTTCAACTGCACCGCCTGCGCCAGTTTCTCCATCTGCTCGCGGTCGGTGTCTGTGATCTCTTCGCCCATGATGCGGCGCGTCTCCAATTCCCATTGGCGATGGCGGAAGTCATCGAGCATCTTCTTCGCCACCGGGTCCTGATCGACGCGACCTTTTTGTTCGAGCAACGCTTTGTATTCCGAGCTCTCGCGCAGGGCGCGGGCCAGTTCGTGTGCCTTGTCATACGGATTCATGAGTGCATACCTCCCGTCTGTCTGTACCAATCATTCCTCTGTAAAGTTTACCAAATATAAGGGGTGCAAAACAATCACCGTTCTCTAACGATTACAGCAAAAGCAGCGCCTGCACGAACCCGATCACCGCCCCGAGCACCCCGCCGAGCACGGTGATCCAGCGCAGTTCGCGGTTGACGACGCCGAGAATCAGCTTCTCCAGCGTCGGAATCGGGAAGGAGACGACCTGTTCGCGAACGATGTGTCGCACGCCGAGCGCTTCCATGATGTCCGGGATACCATCGACCAACTCGCCGCGCAGGTGACGCCACGCTTTGGTCAACAGGCGATCGAGCGTGTCGGTGTTCGCGACGTACAGGTCGCGCAGGTTCCACGCATACAGCCCGTCCACCAGACGGCTCAACAGGTCGCCGACCGTCTTTTCATTCGCTCCGGCCAGCAAGCCGTCGACCGCCAAACGGCGGAAGGTGTCGCGTGCATCGCCTTCCTCCCGAAACAGACGGTCGAACAGATGATGGAGCAACTTGTCCACCAACTCGTGCAGATCATCGGGCGACAGGCGGCCGATGTAGCGCGAGATCGGGCGCGACCAGAACGCGGCCAGCCCTTCGCGCAGCTTCCCTTCCACGAGGTCGCGGGTGGTGTGGCTTAGGATCACGTTTTGCAAGCGCGGCGCGATGTCCGAGCCGACGCGTTCGGGGGTCAGGAAGCCCTTTGCCATCCCGCCGATCAGCGGGATGTTCTCGACTTTTTCGGTCAACATCTTCGAGATCGCCTGCACGACGGCCGGTTCCACCACCCAATCGGCCGCCCCGCGCAGCAACGGTTCGAGCTGATCTTGCAACCGCTCCTCGATCAGGCCGCGCAAGGCATCCGGGAACGCTTGCTCCCAGGTCAGGTCACCTTGGGCCAGTTGCAGGTACAAGGGCTTGGAGAATCCCTTGGCCAACTCGCTTCGAATCTCGGCGGAAGAGAGCGACCCGCGCAAGTGGTCAAACAGCGAATCGGCCATCCCCGACAGCTTCTCGCGCCCCGCTTCCGAGCGCAGGAAGTCGACGGCGCGAGCAGTCAGCCAGCGCTCGCCACGCGACATCGCGTCCTCCCCGAACAAACGCTCCGCCAATTCGCCCGCGGTCGGCGCTTCGTTGAGCGTCTCGCCGATCGAACGAATGGCGCTGCGCTTGACGGCAAATTCCAACTCCGGCTTCTTGATCGCCTGCCCGACGCCCTCCGGTGTCAACAACTCCTCTTCGACGATCTCCCCCAACTTCTCCGCCAACTCCTCATGTCGGCGCGGGATCAGCCCCGGGGTCAAAGGCAACCGCATGCCCAAGAGCCGCTTTTCCTTCCACGGTCGAAACAGCATCACGATCGCCAGCCAGTTGGTGAACAGGCCGATCAGTGCGCCGACGCCGATCGAAATCAACATCTCTAGCATTGAAAGAAACCTCCGTATCAAGTCCTACTTCTTCTCTTTTCCAGTATACCCAACCTTTGCCCCTTTGAGAAAGCCCCAATCGAGCCCGATGCCGGATCGGGTAGGCGCGGGCAGTGACTCTTGTTTGAAACGCCGTGAAAAAGCCCTGCTCTCCGACGAGAACAAGGCATTGTCGCGATTCTCTCAAACGCAAGTGCTCAATCTCGCAGCAAGATCACATGTACGTTCCCCGGCCCATGCACCCCGAACGCCAAGTCCATCTCGATGTCGCCCGTGCGGCTGGGGCCGCTGATGACGTTGATGCAGGAAGGCAAGCCCTGCGGCATGTGCTCGCGGATGTACGCGACGCAGTCCGTCAGGCGCGGCACGATGTGACGCTCCTCCAACACCACGAGGTAGACGGGGGGAAGCAAGGAGACGACGCGCCCGCGTCCGCCTCCGTTCAGCAGCAGGACGGAGCCTGTTTCCGCTAGGCCGAGATCGGCGAAGGTGATGCCCATGTCGACACGAGCGGCATAAGTGCGCAGGTCTTGTGCAACGGCAGAGGGATCTGCCTCGGTTGCGCTCTCTTCATCCGTTCGCCAGACACGAGTTTCCAGCCCTTGCCCCTGCATCCACTCCGCCGCCCCCAACCGCGTCAAACGCGGGTCGTCCCAGAGCAGTGTCGACTGCACGGCAAACTTTTCAACCGCCCTCGCCAACGCTTGCGGGAAATCAGCCCGTGCCACGCGATCGACTTCCGTGCGCAGCGTCCCGAGAGTCGCGATGAACAACTCCACCAACTCCGCCTGCCCCATCCCCTCGTAGAGATGAGCATACGGCTTTCGCTTCATCGGCGGCGGGGTCACACCGGAGCGTCGCGGGCGACCCATCTTTTGTGCGAGGTTATTGAGGAAGCTCTCTTGTCGCGGTTCGGTCGTGTCATTGGCCGTCATGTCTTTTGGCTCCTTTCTCTTTTTTCCACCAGTCGCGAAACGATTGCTTCGCCGGTTGCGGCAGGTCGCGCACGTCGGTCCAGCCTCCTAACAGACCGGGGCCTTTGCGCACCACGCCGTCTTCCGCAAGTAAGCCCAAGCCGCGATGTGCCAGCTTGATCGCCGCGTCATATAGCGTAGGATGCGCGGTCAACGTCCCGAACCCGGTCATCGTCGCTTTTTCGGAAAAAGGGGCGTTGCCCTGCTCGACGATGTCTTTGCGGTGTTCGATCAACAGGTCGTGCAGCGGGATCTTGACGGGGCAGACTTCCGTGCAGGCTCCGCACAGCGAGGAGGCGTAAGGTAGTTCCTCCCACTCCTCGTACCCTTCCAAGAGCGGGGTCAGCACCGCGCCGATCGGGCCGCTGTACACGCCGCCGTACGCGTGCCCGCCGATGTGTCGGTAAACGGGGCAGACGTTGAGGCAGGCCCCGCAACGGATGCACTTCAAGATCTCCTGATAGGCGGTGCCCAAGATGTCGGAGCGTCCGTTGTCGAGCACGATCAGGTGGAACTCCTCCGGCCCGTCGAGGTCGGGCGCTTGGCGCGGACCGCTGAGGGCGGTCAGGTAGACCGACAATTTCTGCCCCGTGGCGCTTCGGGTCAGCATCGAGACGAGGATGTCGAGTTCCTCCCACGTCGGGACGAGCCGCTCCATGCCCATGATCGCGATGTGGACTTTCGGCAAGGTGGTCGTCAGGCGGGCGTTGCCTTCGTTGGAGATCAGTACGACGGAACCCGACTCCGCAACGGCAAAATTGCAGCCGGAGATGCCGATGTCCGCTTGCAAAAACTTCTGCCGCAACTCCTCGCGAGCGAACGCGCACAACTCCTCCGTCTCCGCGGACAGCGGTCGCCCCGCCACTTCGGAGAACAGCTCGGCCACGTCATGACGCGACTTGTGAATCGCCGGCGCGATCAGATGAGAAGGAGTCTCCCCCGCCAGTTGGATGATGTACTCGCCAAGGTCGGACTCAACGACATCCAGCCCGCTGTCTTCAAGGTGGCGGTTCAGGTGAATCTCTTCCGTCACCATCGACTTCGACTTGACGACCGACTTGGCGTTGCGGTCGCGTGCCACCTGCTGCACATAGGCGACCGCATCGGCGGCGGTCGACGCGAAATGAACATGCCCTCCGTTGGCGCGGACATTCCCCGCCATCTGCTCCAAGTAGCTGTCCAAGTTCTCGATCACATCGCGGCGAATGTCGGACGCCAGATCGCGCCACTCCTCGATGTTGCCCAGTTCGGCCGCCGCTTGAAACCGCCCGTCGCGCAGGCGGTCTTGGGTGAAGGGGACCGCTTGTTGCAACTTTTCATTTTGCAAGGCGTTGTCGACCCGTTTGTCGAAGGGGGGTCGGGTGTTGGTCGGTACGCTCATCCCCGCTTCCTCCCTTCGGCCAGCACCTCGGCGACGTGGCGGACGGCGATGTGTTTGCCTTCGCGCTGCAGGCGACCGCCGATGTTCATCAGGCAGCCCATGTCGGAGCCGATCAGCAGGCTGGCCCCAGTCGATTCGACATGTTTTATTTTCTCGTCGATCATTTCTCGGGAAATATCGCTCATTTTCGCCGCGAACGTGCCGCCGAAACCGCAGCAGTCTTGGCAATGGGGCAAGTCTTTAAGTTCCAAACCGCCGACGCCTTGCAACAATTGCTGCGGATCATCCTTGATCCCCAACCCTCGCGCCATGTGGCAGGAGCTGTGGTAGGTGGCGACCGTGTCAGGCGCATAGGTAGCGGCCACTTCGGTTACGCCCAGCACGCGGACGAGAAACTCGGAGAATTCGTAGGTCTTGTCGGCCAACGCCTCGGCCCGCGCCTGCCAATCCGGCTCGTCCGCAAACAAGGACGGGTAGTAGTGGCGAATCATCGATGCGCAAGAGCCGGAGGGCGTGACCACCCGTTCGCTGTCGGCAAACGCTTGAATCATCTGCTTGGCCGCCTTGCGCGCGTCTTTGTGATAGCCGCTGTTGTAGGCGGGCTGTCCGCAACAGGTTTGGGCAGCGGGAAAGTCGACATCGACGCCGTGCGCTTCCAGCACGTCGACGACGCTCCGACCGACTGCGGGGAAAAAGACGTCTGCGAGGCACGTGATAAACAAAGAAGCTTTCATGTACAGTCCCCCCTATGGAAATCGCCACACGATCTCCTCGTGAGAGAGCGTGTGGCGAGATCGGTTTTTGGCAAATCAGACCGTGCCGGTGACAGCTCTAGGCGAGCATCACGCGGTCGTTGTCCAGCTTCTCGCCCTTGATCCGAGCGAATTCTTCCAATAACTGTTCGACGGTCAGCCCTTGCTTCTTCTCCGGAGGCACGTCGAGGATGATTCGGCCTTTGTCCATCATGATCAGCCGGTTGCCGAGGTCGAGCGCCTGTTGCATGTTGTGTGTGACCATCAGCGTGGTCAGCTTGTCGCGCTCGACGATCTCGCGGGTCAGGTCGGTGATCACCTGCGCCCGCGCCGGGTCGAGAGCGGCGGTGTGCTCGTCGAGCAGCAGCACTTTCGGCTTGGTGAACGTCGCCATCAACAGCGAGAGCGCTTGGCGTTCGCCGCCCGAGAGCAGACCGACTTTCGCGGTCAGGCGGTTCTCCAACCCGAGGTGCAGCGACGTGACATACTCGCGAAACATCTCCTTGCGCTTCTTGGACACGCCGCGCATCAGCGAGCGGCGCTTGTCGCGAGCGAAGGCCATCGCGAGGTTCTCTTCGATCGTCATCGTCGGCGCGGTGCCGGCCATCGGGTCTTGGAACACGCGGCCGATCATCGGAGCCCGCTTGTGTTCGGACAGGTCGTTGACCACTTTCCCGTCGATCTCGACCGTGCCGAGGTCCGGTTCGTAGACGCCGGAGACGATGTTCATCAGCGTCGATTTGCCTGCGCCGTTCGAGCCGATGATCGTCACGAAGTCGCCTGGTTGCAGCGAAAGGTTGATTTCCGCGAGGGCGATCTTCTCGTCGACGGTGTTGCGGTTGAACACTTTGTTCAAGCCTTTAAGATTCAACATGCTGCCCACCTCCTGCAGTTCCGCTTGCCGTTAGCGCCCGCTTGCGGCGCACGGCGCGTTCGCGCTTCTCCTTCAGGCCGGAGATCATCTTCGGCATGACCAAAGCGAGAATGACGATCAGGGCGGTGATCAGCTTCATGTCGGACGGATCGAGGCCGACGCGCAGCGCCAGCGCGACGATCACGCGGTAGATGATCGCGCCGCCGACCACGGCCAGCGTAGCGCGGCGCACCGTCTTGTGGCCGAAGATCGCTTCGCCTATGATGACGGACGCGAGGCCGATGACGATCATGCCAATGCCCATGTTGACGTCAGCAAACCCTTGGTACTGGGCCCACAGAGCGCCGGACAGCGCGACGAGGCCGTTGGACAGGGCCAAGCCGAGGATCTTGGTGTTGTCGGTGTTGGCGGCGAACGAACGGATCATCTTTTCGTTGTCGCCGGTCGCGCGCAGAGCGAGACCGATCTCCGTGTCGAGGAACCAGTCGATGATCAGTTTGATCGCGATCACGACGATCAGGATGATCACCAGCAGAGACGCGTCGCCGAGGAACGAACCGAAGTCGGTGATCTGCGTGATCAGCGTGTCATCGCCGAGCAGTGGGACGTTCGCTCTGCCCATGATGCGCAGGTTGATCGAATAGAGCGCGATCATCGACAGAATCCCGGCGAGCAAAGCGTTGATCTTGCCCTTGGTGTGCAAGAGACCGGTGACGGAGCCGACGACACAGCCGAGCAGGATCGCCGCGACGGTCGAGAGCAACGGCGAATAGCCGTTGGCGATCATCACGGCGGCCAGTGCCCCGCCGGACGTGAACGAGCCGTCGACCGTCAAGTCGGGCAGGTCGAGAATGCGAAACGTCAGGTAAACCCCAAGCGCCATGAGGGCGAAGATAATCCCCGCCTCCACCGCGCCGGTCATTGCGGATAACATGGAAACACCTCTTTCCGAAAGTTACAGTCGTGGTGTGTTGAGTGTGCGATTAGTTCTGCGTTTGTACGAGACGCGCAAACTTCTTCATATCGTCGGTGAGGGTGATGCCTTGTTCCTTGGCTGCCGTTTCGTTGAGCACGAGGTTCAGGTCATCCGGGAAGCCGACCGGGATGTCGGACGGGTTCTTGCCGTTCTTCAGGATGTCGATCGCCATTTGGCCCGTCTTATAGCCGAGGTCGAAATACTCGAAGCCGTAACCGGCAAAACCGCCGCGCTTGACCGAGTCGGATTCGCCGACAAACAGCGGGATGTCCTTGTCGTTCGCGACGGAAATGACCGATTCCAGCGCGGAGACGACGGTGTTGTCCTTCGGGATGTAGATCACGTCACAGCGTCCGACCAGCGAATCGGCCGCCTGCTTGACTTCCGAGGAGTTGGTGATCGTCGCTTCGACGGCGGTCAGGCCGTTCGCTTTCAGTTCTTCTTTGGCCTTGTCGACGTTGACGACCGAGTTTTGTTCGCCGGAATTATATATGATGCCGACATTTTTTGCATCCGGGAAGAAATCTTTGATCGACTTGATCGTGTTCTTGATCGCGTCCGGGTGCGTGTCGGACGTGCCGGTGACGTTGGCGCCCGGCTTTTCGATCGAATCGACAAGTTTCGCGCCGAGCGGGTCGGTGACGGCGGTGAACAGCACCGGGATGTCCTTGGTTTGCTGCGCCACCGCTTGAGCGGACGGCGTGGAGATCGCGAGGATCAGATCGTCCCCGTCGTTGACCAGCTTTTGCGCGATCGTCATGTTGTTGCTCATATCGCCTTGGGCGTACTGGATGTCCAGTTTCAAGTTCTTGCCTTCCTCATAGCCGTCGTCTTTCAGCGCTTGGATGAAGCCTTTGCGAGCGGCGTCGAGCGACGGATGCTCTACGATCTGAGTGATGCCGATCGTCACCGTTTGATCGGAGCTGTCGGCGTTGTTGTCACCGGTTGACGTACCGCCGGACGAGCAGGCGGTGAGCAGGAGCAGGCTGGAAGCTACGAGCATCGATAATTTTTTCATCTGTTGTGTGTCCCCCTTATCGCGTGTGTACCTAAACATGGATTCAAAAATACTATTCGCGAAGGAAACGAATATACCTTTAATTTTCCGAAAAGTTCGTTTTGCCTGAATGCACTATACGACAAAGAAAAACCGCCCCGGCCTCGTGAAGAGGACGGAGCGGTTTGTGACCTTGCTGTGATCGGTACGCGAGAATTACTCGCCTACGATCGGCTCAACGGTGGTGGTGGTAGAACCGCCGAGGAGCGGGGAAGTGCTGAAGTAAGCCACTTGGTCGATGTGGTAGCCGTATGCGGTTACCGAGTAGTCGGACACGAGGTTCGGGATGATGTCATCGCCGTCTACGATCGCCCAGAACGCAGCTTTCGTACCGGAGTAGGAAGCGGTCTTGGTCAGGTTCTTGTCGTAGATGTCAACGAAGTCATAGCCGGACTCGGTTTCAAAGCGGGAGAAGTGAACCGCAACTTGGGTTGCGCCTGCTTTGGTGTACTCATTCGCACGGTCGTTGTCGTAGTTGTTGCTGTACGGGTGCGGAGTGTCCCAAGAAACGTTCTCGTAGTACCATTGGCCGGTACCGCCGCCACCGCCGGAAGTCGGGTAGGTCGCTTTCAGCGCATAAGCGGAAGAGCTGTTCACGCCGTTGTAGCCCACGACTTTCGCGTAGTAGGTGCCGGTTGCGGTCGCGTTGTAGGAGATCGACTCGCTGGTGGTGCCGCCGTTCCAGGACTTGGTCAGTTCGGTACCTGCGGAGTTGTACAGGTACAGATCGTAGTCGCCCGGGAGGTTGGTCAGCGACAGGGAGATGTTGCCGGTGTTGCTGATGGTGAACTTGAACCAGTCAACGTCGGTCGAAGAAGAGATCGTCGCGTTGTAGGTGGTGCCGGACGTGAGCGGGCCGTATGCAGCCGATTGCGAGTTGTTCGGCTCGTATTGGTCGCCGGTCGTACCGCCGCCACCGCCGGAACCGCCTACGCCTACGTTGGTCCACGCGTTGGTGACCGCAGTGGTCACGGTGGAGGAAGCACCGTAGAGGTCGGTTGCCGCTTGGATCGTCGCTACACGAGCGTCCACGAATTGCGAGTTGGAGGTCATGTACTGCGTCAGAGCGCGGTACCAGACTTTGCCCGCTTGCGCTTCGGTTACGCCGGAAGATGTCACGAACAGGTAGAACGCATGGTTCGGGATGCCGGAGTTGGTGTGAACGCCGCCGTTGTCGGAGGAGGTGTACACATAATCATCCATGTGACCCGGATCCCCGTAGATGCCCGGGTTGGACATCGAACGCAGCGAGTCGCCAGGAGTGCCCGGGGTGTAGATGTCTTCACCGACCAGCCAGTTCGGGTCGGACTTGGTTTCGATCAGGTTGCCCATCGCGTCGGACCAGGATTCGTTCAGCGCACCGGATTGGCCTTGGTAGACCAGGTTTGCGGAACGTTCGGTCACCGCGTGGGTGATTTCGTGGCCGACAACGTCGAGTGCGCCGGAGAAGTAGGTGAAGGTGGAGCCGTCACCGTCGCCGTACACCATTTGCGTGCCGTTCCAGAACGCGTTGTTGTAGGAACGATCGTAGTGCACGGTGGACTTCATGGTCGAACCGTTGCCGTCGTACGAGTTTTGGCCGTGGGTGTTGTAGTAGTAGTCGTAGACAACGCCCGCATAGTAGTGTGCGTCAACCGCTGCACGGTCGGTCCAGTTGTTGTCCGAGTCGGTCAACAGCGTACCCGGCAGCGACGTGCCATTGTTCGCGGTGTAGGTTTCGATCTTGCCGCCGGTGGAAGAGTACATCGGCTTGGTCAGGTCGCGCAGGTAGTAGCCGCCGGAGTAGGAATCGGTGTGCAGGGTCTTGGTGTCGCCCAGTACGCCGGTGCCGGAGCCGGTTGCCGCTGCGTCAGATTCTTTGTTGATCACGTTGACGATCGAGCCGTCGATCGCGTCAACGAACACGTCCGCGTAGACCGGAGTTTCGTTGTCCAGCGTGGACAGGGTGACTTTGTAAGTCAGGGAGTATTGACCTTCCATGCCGTAGATCACGACGTCGGACGCTGCGATGTCAAACGAACCTGCGTTTTGAGTGCCGGTTGCAACTTTCGCTGCTTCCAGAGCTTCGCCCGCAGACAGTTTCGGGTTGGTTTTCACGTGGCTGTTTTTCACTTCCGGATCGAAGTAACCGTTGATCGAGGAAGCGGTGCCCGCTTTATCGGTATGAACGATGATCTCGTTCGCGAATACCGGGATGCCTTTGTAGGTTTGTTGGAATTTGTACATCGAAGTGCCCAGTTCGTCGGTCGACTGTTTGGCCAACGCGAACTCTTCGGAAGCGGATGCGATGTCAAACAGATCCTTGTTCTCTTCCAGAACCGCCAGTGCGTCGGAGGAGGACTTCAGCTTCTTGTTGGACAGTTTACCGGTTACGAAGCTCGGGATGCCCTTCTTGTTGTTCCAGAGAACCTTTTCTTTGCCTTTCGAAGCTTTGTCGATCTTTTCCAAAACGGAAATTTGCTTCGCTTTCTTGTCAAACGCTTTGTCTTTGCCTGCATCCCCAACGTTTGCAGCCAAAGAGTTCATGGATGCCATGGTGAACACCATCGTGGACACTACGGCGAATGCAGTGAACTTTTTCATGTTCATGCCTTCTTTCCCCTCTCTCATTTCGTGTAATTTTCAGAAATATTATTACTGATTCCCATGATACATTAAGAGAAAGGTTTTGTAAATATATTTTTTGATAATTTCAGGATAAATTACTAGAACGGCATTCTATTTAGCCACTGACCCGCATCCATCGTGATGCAATCGCCGTTGATATAAGCGGCTTCCGACGAGAACAGGAAGGCGGCCAGACCGGCGATCTCATTTGTCGTGCCCAAACGTTTGAAAGGAATCGAGTTGAGTGTCTGCTTATAGGCCGCTTCATCGGGGAACAGCTTGTCGGCCCCGCCCGTCCCTTCAATCGCGCCGGGAGCGATGGCGTTGACGCGGATGCCGTACTTCGCTCCCCATTCGACGGCGAGGGTGCGGGTCATCGACAGAACGCCCGCTTTGGCCGCCGCCGAGTGAACGACGCCCGCCCCCGCCGTCCACGCGTAAGTCGCGACGATGTTGAGGATGCTGCCCTGCTCGCCCGTGCGAATCCATTCCTTGGCCACCGCCTGCGAACAATAAAAGGTACCGTTGAGCACGATGTTGATCACCGCGTTCCAGCCGTTGATCGACAGGTCCTCCGCGTGGCAGAGGAAGTTCCCCGCCGCGTTGTTGACCAAACCTGTAACCTTGCCAAAAGCGTTCTTGGTCTGCTCGATGGTCTCTTGCACCAAGGCCGGGTCGCGCACGTCCATCTGCACGGTCAGCACGCGACCGGCCGCTCCCTCCTGCCCTTCGATCTCCGCTTTCGCCGCCGCCAGACGATCAGCATCGCGCCCCGTGATCGTCACGCAAGCGCCGCGCTTGACGAATTCCGCCGCCATTGCCTTGCCCATGCCACGACTGCCACCCGTTACCAGAATCACCTGATCTTTCATTTTTTGTCACTCCTTTTACTAGAACCCTTTCGAATTTTCAAACAGAGGTGTATGATAGTAAGTATACAGGGAGGGAAGTACTCATGTCTTTTGACGTTTTGGTGTATGTGAAAGAGATCAAGGAAGAATTTGACCGCACAGTCGATTGCAAGCACACGGAATTCGACGATCTATATCCCTATATGATGGAAAACCAATCATTTTTCTGGTACAAACGCCATGCGGCTTGGGCGAGTCTCCTGACCGCCATTCGCATCGCGGAGGGAGCGGGCGCCGATTGGAAATCGCTGTTCACCAAGCGCCAGCAAGCGATGGTCGTCTGCAAGGTACTGGACAAAGTCGTCCTCGATTCGTGGTTGGAGACGAGCGACAAGCAAGAAAACGTCGTATCCGAGTAATACTAAAGCCGACAGCCCCTAGAGGCATGTCGGCTTTTTCTTGCCCGAAAGCGTCCGCCTGTGTTAATTTACACATAGCGATATTTTAGTTATATTTCATAAAAGAGAAGAGGAGAGATGAGCATGAGTCAAGATTCGACACCCCAACAGGAACTGGCACGCGGTCTGAAAGCGCGCCACATCCTGATGATCGCCTTGGGCGGCGCGATCGGCGCCGGGATGTTCCAAGGCAGTTCGGAAGCGATCTCGCTGGCAGGTCCCGGCGTGATCTTCGCCTACCTGATCGGCGGGCTGATCCTGTTGTTCGTGATGCAAGGCTTGGCCGAGATGGCGGTGCGCAACCCGCAAGCCTCGACGTTTCGCGAGTTGCTCGACCCGATCTTGGGTCGGTTCGCCGGGTATTTTGCCGGGTGGATGTACTGGCTGTGCTGGGTGTTGGTGATGGCGACCGAAGTGACGGCGGCGGGGATGTTTCTGCAATACTGGTTCCCCGATGCTCCGCTGTGGATCTTGTCGTTGGTGATTTCCTTGGCGATCACCGGCGTCAACCTGCTCAACGTCAACGTGTTCGGCGAGACCGAATTCTGGTTCGCGGGCATCAAAGTCGCCGTGCTGGCGGTCTTCACCTTACTCGGCCTCACGCTCCTGTTCACCGGCTCGGGCGACCAAGGGGCGGTCGGCTTCACCAACCTGACGTCCCACGGCGGTCTTTTCCCGAACGGTCTGTCCGGGGTGGCGGCGGCGATGCTCGTCGTGATGTTCTCGTTCGGCGGTACGGAGATGATCGGGATGACGCTCGGCGAGACGGAGAACCCGGCCGAAGTGGTACCGCGTGCGGCCCGCAACGTCATCGCGCGGATTCTCGTGTTCTATGTCCTGCCGATTCTCGTCATCGTCTCGCTGGTGCCGTGGCAAGAGCTCGGCACGGCGCAAAGCCCGTTTGTCACCGTGTTCAGCTCGGTCGGCATTCCCTATGTCGGCGGGATCATGAACTTCGTCATGCTGACCGCCGTGATATCCGCAGCCAACACCGGCATGTACGCCGCCTCGCGGATGCTCTACTCGCAAGCGCAGGTCGGACAAGCCCCGCGGCTGTTCACCGTCCTGTCAAAAAAGAGAGTGCCGATCCGCGCCCTGCTGGCGAGCACGTCGTTCCTCTACGTCGGCGTAATCGTCGCCTTCTTTGCGAAAGGCAACACGTTCGGCTACCTGATGACGATCCCCGGCTATTCGATCCTCACCGTCTGGATCTTCCTGTCGCTGGCTCATCTGCTCTCGCGACGCAAGGGGTTCGAACCGAAGGGCTACTATGTCAAATGGTTCCCGCTGCTTCCCCTGCTGGCGTTGCTCGCGCTGCTGGTGTTTCTCGTCAGCATCGTGATCACCTCGCCCGCACCGGGTACGCTAGTCGCGGTCGGGACGATGGTCGTGATCGCGATTTCGTACCTGTTTGCGGTACGGGCGAAACGCGGCTAGACCCTTTTTGTCAGATCTGCATATGAAAAAGGACTGCTTCCGAATGTCAGCGAGTCAGACTTCGGAAGCAGTCCTTTTTGGCTGTTACAAAAAGCGGCGGTGGTTCTTCTTGCCGTCATAGGTGAAGACGACGCCGCGCCCGTCCAGCACCGTCTCCAAATGCGTCGTGCGGCCCCAGAGCTGTTGCAGGTAGGGGATCGTGCGCTCCAAGTATTTCACATCGAGTTCGGTGCCTTCATACGCATGCTTGATGTAGAGCTCACCGTTTTTCAAATAGTCGCCGTCATGGACTTGGAGCACGGGGAAGCCGCCGTTCACGCGGGAGGCGCAAAGCGCGTCGCGCACCTTCTCCCACTCCTTCTCGACCACTTTCCACTCGTCGCCGACGCGGGCGAACAGGTAGAGGTCCATCTCTTCGACCAGCTCTTGCGTCAGGTAGTTGCGCAGAAACGACGAGTCGTTGTCCGTCTCGCGAATCTCCCACATCCGCTCGCGACCGAAGCGCTTCTCGATATCCTCCCAGATCTTCAGCCCGACGTGGTACGGGTTGAGCGACGTTTTCGACGGCATGATGACGCCGGCGTTCATCTGAGCGTAGTCGAACGTCTCCCCTTCCGTCAGGTCGAGTTCGCGCATGATCCGCAGGTGCCAGTAGGTCGCCCAGCCCTCGTTCATGATCTTCGTCTCGATCTGCGGCCAGAAGTACAGCATCTCCTCGCGCATGACCGTCAGGATGTCGCGCTGCCACTCTTCCAAATGCTTGGCGTGCTCCATGATAAAAAGAAGAATGTCCTTTTCCGGCGCGGCGGGAAAACGCGTCACCGGCTTCCCGACCGCCTCCTCCTTCTTCTCGCCCAACGAGAGCAGGTCTTCATACGGGTCGCGCGTCGGTTCCAGCTCCGCCTGCTTTTGCCGCTGCGGGCCGATGCCACGCCGCTTGCGCCCGACATAGGTCGGGTCGATATGCTCCTGCACCGCCAGCACCGCGTCGATAAACTCCTCGACCTCCTGCTTGCCGTGCTCGATCTCGTACTGGCGAATCCGATCGGCCGACGCCGCCATCGAGTCGACCATATAGCGAGAGGTGTTGGCGAATCGGTAGTTGTTTTTGAAAAAGTCGCAATGTCCCAACACGTGCGCGACGATCAGCTTGTTCTGGAGCAAGGTGTTGCCATCGAGCAGAAACGCGTAGCACGGGTCGGAGTTGATGACCAGCTCGTAGATCTTCGACAGTCCGAAGTCGTATTGCATCTTCATTTTATGGAAGGCTTTGCCGAAGCTCCAGTGCGAAAAGCGAGTCGGCATGCCGTACGCTCCAAACGTATAGATGATGTCGGCGGGACAGACTTCATAACGCATTTCGTAAAAATCGAGACCGAAGTCGCGGGCGATCATCGTGATCTCTTCGATCGCCTGCTCCAGTTTGCGCATTTCCTCTTTGGTCACGGATAGCCCCCCTTTTGCGGCCGTCACGCGGTTGCCGTCGCGTCCATCGGAGAGAAGAAGGTACACAGCGCTTTGTAGACTTCGCTTTTCTCCCGGATCAGCACGGAGCGGAACTTGGGATCGTGGATGTTTTTGAAGGCGTTCATCAGGCTTGAGCTACGGTTGTATTGATTCACTTCGGCGTACCCGAAGATGTTCGAGATCTCCATCAGTTGCTTCACGAGGCGGTTGCACTTCTCGTTGTCGCTCGTCAGGTTGTCACCGTCCGAGAAGTGAAACGGGTAGATGTTGTAGCGGTCGGGGTGGTATTTCTTCTCGATCAGGTCGAGGGCGAGGTTGTAGGCCGACGAGCAGATCGTGCCGCCGCTTTCTCCTTTGGTGAAAAATTCGTGCTCGGTCACCACTTTCGCCTCGGTGTGGTGGGCGATGTATTGGATGTCGACATGCTCGTACTTGGTGCGCAGGAAGCGCGTCATCCAGAAGAAGAACGAACGGGCGACATACTTCTCGAACTGCCCCATCGAGCCGGAGGTGTCCATCATCGCCAGCACCACCGCTTGCGAGTGCGGCTTTTCGATCTCCTCCCACGTCTTGTAGCGCAGGTCGTCGTTGGTGATCTGCTGCAGGCCCGGCTTGCCGGCGAGGGCGTTGCGCTTGATCGCTTCGATCAGGGTGCGTTTCTTGTCGATGTTGCCTTGCAGCCCCTTTTTCCGAATGTCGTTGAAGCGGATGTCGGTCGTCTTGATCTCGTCTTGCTCTTTGCGTTGCAGGTTCGGCAGCTCGAGGTCTTTGAACAGCATCTCCTGCAACTCGTCGAGCGAGACTTCCGCTTCGAAGTAGTCGACGCCGGGTTGGTCGCCCGCCCCTTCGCCTTTGCCGGGGCCTTTTTGCCCCTGTTTGCCGCTGTTTTCGCGACCCAGCACGTCACCGACGGAAGAATCTCCGTCGCCCTGGCCGCCGTGCTGGCCTTTGTTGAAGTTGTAGCGGAAGCGGAATTCGTCCAGGGAACGGATCGGCACTTTGACGATTTGACGCCCCTGCTGCATGATGATGCTCTCTTCCGTCACCAGATCGGCGAGGTTTTTCTTGATCGCGTCTTTCACCTTTTCCTGATGCCGCATCTGGTCCTGATGGCCTTTGCGGTGCAAAGACCAGTCTTCGCGGGACAGGATGAATGAGGGCCGATGATCCATCTGCGCTCCCTCCTTTTCTGATTTTGCAAAAAGGGACAGGTGCTCAGTTGCCTCCCTGTCCCCCGGTCGATGTGAGTTAGCGGTTGAGCAGGCTTCCCGTGTAGCGCAACAGTTCGTTGGCACACACCGGGCAATACCCGTGTTCGTCGATCAGGCGTTCCATCACCTCGTTGATTTTCTTCAGCTGTGTCGCGTCAGGCGTCTTCGTCGAGGTGGTGATCTTGACCACGTCCTTGAGGTCGTGGAACAGTTTCTTTTCGATCGCCTCGCGCAGGCGTTCGTGCGAGTGGTAGTCGAACTTCTTGCCGCGACGGGCGTAGGTGGAGATGCGGATCAGGATCTCTTCGCGAAACGCCTTCTTCGCGTTCTCGGAGATGCCGATCTGCTCCTCGATCGAGCGCATCAGCTTCTCGTCGGGATCGACCTCTTCGCCGGTGATCGGGTCTTTCAACCGCTGCCAGTTGCAGTACGCTTCGACGTTGTCGAGGTAGTTCTCAAGCAGCGTTTTCGCCGATTCCTCGTAGGAGTAGACGAACGCTTTCTGCACTTCTTTTTTCGCCAACTCGTCGTATTCTTTGCGAGCGACGGCGATGAAGTTCATCAGGCGTTCTTTTTCCTCCTTGGTGATCGAGGCGTGCTGGTCGAGTCCTTCCTTCATCGCCCGCAGCACGTCGAGCGCGTTGATGCAGTTGGTGTCGCGGCGGATCAGCGCCGAGGAGATGCGGTTGATGACATAGCGCGGGTCGATGCCGCTCATGCCTTCGTCCATGTTCTCCGTCTTCAGTTCCTGGATGTCTTTCTCCTTGTATCCTTCCACGGCGTCGCCGTCGTAGAGTTTCAGCTTCTTCAGCAGGTCCATGCCCTGCTTCTTCGAGTCTTTCAGGCGGGTCATGATCGAGAAGATCGCCGCCGTCTTCAAGGCGTGCGGTGCGATGTGGACATGGCGCATGTCGGACT
>DASTWJ010000064.1:0-24881 GCA_035776695.1 Bacilli bacterium | reverse complement strand
ATCGTATTCCGATTCCTAGCTTCCCTGACGATCCCGACCTGGCGCAACGGCTTCATATGATGCGTCACCGTCGCCGGAGCCAGCCCGAGCTTCTCCGCCAACTCCTGTCCGCTAAGCGGCCCGACCGCCAAGAGCAACACGATCCGCATCCGATTGGCGTCGGCCAACGACTTATGCAGATCGATCAAACGCTGCAACTGCATCCGCACACCCCTTTTTCGATCTCCATCGAATTTGGTGAATATCTAATTAGATCATATTCGAATCTGGTGCAAACTGTCAACCCTGCCCTTTCCCCATGCAAAAAAGCCTGCCCCGTGGTTGGGACAGACTTTTTTTACATCGTTTTGGAAAAAGGTTCGCTTTCCGTTACCCGTTAGCCTTTGGCCGGGCTCGGTGCGTTACCGTTATCCTTCTCTTTCGCGTCCTGTTGCGTGTTAGAGGTACGCAGCGGGATCTCCTTCAGGAAGAGCGTGAACACCAGTGCGCCGATCGCGATGAAGAAGCCGAGTTTGAACACATGGTCGAGGCCGACGGCCATCGCGCTTTGCAGGATGTCCAACAGCTCTTGGAACACCGGCTTTACCTGATCCGGCAGTTGCGACACGATCTCTTGGATCTTGTCTTGCGCGATCAGCAACTGCGGATTCATCAGTTGGTCGGAATTCTCCGCGAAACCGGGCATCGCCAGCATTTGCTTGACCGGAGCGGTCATGTGCGTGGTGGCATAGTCTTTCATCTGCGTCGCCATGATCGTGCCCATGATCGACACGCCGACCGTGCCGCCGACTTGGCGGAACAACTGCACGGAAGCGGAGGAGACGCCGATCAGGTTGTGCGGCGTTGCATTTTGAACCGCCAGCAGGAAGACCGGCATCGAGAAGCCGAGCCCCGCGCCGACCACGATCATGTTGATCGTCGCCTGCATGTTCGTCGCGTCCTCGCCCATCAGCGAGAGCATGAACATCCCCAGGCAGATGACAGCCGAGCCGAGCAGAGCCACCAACTTGTAGCGGCCGGTGCGGGACGTCACCTGACCGGCGATCGCGGAGCACGCGACGAGGGACAGCATCATCGGCATCGTGACAAGGCCGGACTTGGTTGCGGACGTCCCGATGACGCCTTGGACGAACAGCGGAATGTACATGATCGCCCCGAACATCGCGACACCGACCAGCAGACCGACGATGTTGGAGACGACGAAGATCGAGTTGCGGAACAGGGACAGCGGCATGATCGGCGACTCCGCACGGTTCTCCGCCCAGATGAACAGGAGCAGCGAGACGAGCGACCCACCGAACAGGCCGAGAATCTGCGGCGAATCCCAATCATACTGCGAACCGGCCCACGAGAAGGCGAGAAGCAGCGTGACCAGCACGGCGGAGACGAAGAAAGCGCCGAGCCAGTCGATCGGTTGCTTGGCCTTCTTGCCGATGTGCGGGAACAAACGCCAGATCAGCAGGAACGCCAGCACGCCGATCGGCAGGTTGACCCAGAACACCCACGACCAGTCGAAATGGTCGACGATGTAGCCGCCGAGGATCGGGCCGATGACCGAAGCGAGCCCGAAGGTCGCCCCCATCAGACCTTGCCATTTGCCGCGCTCGCGAGGCGAGAACAGGTCGCCGACCGCCGTAAACGCCGTCGACATGATGAAACCGCCGCCGAGGCCTTGCACGCCGCGGTAGATGATCATTTGGTAGATGTTTTGCGAAGTCCCGGTCAGAAACGCACCGATCATGAACAGAAGCAGACCGGCGAGAATATACGGCTTGCGGCCGTGCATGTCGGACAACTTGCCGACGAGCAGACCGGATACGGCCGCGGTCAGCATGTAGATCGTGAAGACCCAAGAATAATGCTCCATCCCGCCCAATTCGGAGACAATGCGAGGCAGAGCCGTACCGACGATCGTCTGGTTCAAAGCGGCAAACAGCATGCTCGCCATGATCGCCACCATGATCGTCAGTTTTGTTCGTTTGTCAAGTTCTTCCATTGCGATAACTCCCCACTCTTTCTCTCTGGTTGGCTAGCCGTTCGGTTCGGCGAGGATCTTTTGAAACAGCCGCCCGAACGTTTGTAATTCTTCTGTTGTTAGTTTGCCAAAATAATGATCGAGCACCCGCTTGCGAATCGCCAAGTACTCTTCGAGCACCCGACGTCCTTCCTCCGTGAGCGACAACATCACCACGCGGCGGTCTTCCTCCGAGCGCGTGCGGTCGAGATAGCCGATCTTGAGCAGTTTGTCCGCTTGTAGCGTAACGGCGCTGACCGTCAACCGCAACTGTTCGGCGCAATCGCTCATCTTCATCGGCCCGCCGAGATACAGACGCTCCAAGAGGAGCAGTTGCGGCCCGGTGACGTCATTTTTCAGCTCGCGTCGAAAATCGCCGGAGTAGCGGTGCAGCAGTTGGCTAAACAACTCATGAACATCCTTCGTCATGGGCGTTCACCTCTAATGCTCTATTCTATAACATGCAAATGATTAAGTCACTCAATTTTTCGAAGTTCGTCGCGATGCTTGTGGTAAGATACAAGGAGATAGTAGCAGCGAAAGGAGTCTTTCACGATGCACAACCCTCAGCAATCCGTGTACGAGATGATCGGCGGGGCCGACACGATCCGCCGCCTCGTCGATACGTTCTACGGCAAAGTCGGTCAGCACCCCGACCTGACCCCGATCTTCCCCGCCGACCTGACCGAGACGGCGGACAAGCAATTCCTGTTCCTCACGCAATTTTTTGGCGGTCCCCCCTTATACTCTGACAAATACGGCCATCCCATGCTCCGCGCAAGGCACATGCCGTTCGAGATCACCCCGACGCGGGCGAAAGCGTGGTTGGCGTGTATGGATGAAACGCTCGACGAGATCGGGTTGACCGGGTTCATTCGCGATTTTATGTTCGAGCGGTTTACGCAGACGGGGTTTCATATGGTGAATACGCAGGAGTAGGACTTGCGTAGAAAACGCAAGAGTAATGCTAGCTTAGACAATACAAACAGCCAATCAAGTTGCTTGATTGGCTGTTTTTATTGAGAAGTTACGGTATCTATTGAGAAGCCTGCCTACGCTTTCACCAGTCATCTCCTTACCTTCTCAAGAGGTACTTGCCTTTTGCATCCTGTTCTTTTTCCGAAACACCCGCAATACCACCCCGAGCATCACCGCCGCCACGATGCCAACGCTTAGAGACACATTCTCCATGTGCCAGACCTTGGTCTGCAACTGCATTTCATTGTCCTGCCCCGGAATCACGTCCCACTCGTAGGTGTACCCGTCAGAGTCATCATCCAGCAGGCGGGTCGCATTGTTCTTCCCCGCCGCACTTGGCAAGGTCAGTCGGTAGTGAAAATCGACCTTGTTCACGAACATTTTTGCCACCGGCGAGGCCATGTCAAAGCCTGAAACCTGTGCCGCCATGTCGTCGAGGTTCAGGTGGGTGGATAGATTGTATTTGGTATAGAAGAAGCCATCGTCCTCCGTCACCTGCACCAGACCGCCTGTTCCAGTCCCTTTCCCCGTTCCTATCTGCAAGACCTGATCCCCGCTCAATTGCGTCACATCATCCACCGTCTTCTGCATCCGCAACCCGGCATACTCGCCTTGCTTCACCTGCGTCACGCGATACCCTTCCCGCTCCGCCGTCTGCTTCATCTGCACCAGCGGATTGTCCGCTTCCGGCAGTACGGCGAGATACCCGCTGTCGATCAGAAAGGTAAAGTCAAGATCGGCCGATCCGTCTTTGTGCAAGGTGGTATGCAGATCCCCTTTTACACACCCCGTGAACAATAACATCGCCGCGAACAACACCAACCAATAACGAAGCCCCCGATTCCTCATGCCCGTCTCATTCCCCCTCATGAGATTGTCCTATCACATGGATATGCCACCACCCCTGCGGATATCATCGTCATGAAGGAGACCCCTTTCACAGTCCGAAAGCATCTTGCCCTCTTCTGGCCCGAACACACTAAAAAGCCTGAGCCGAATACCACCGACTCAGGCTGACTTCTCATCCGGAACATCGAACCAAGCGACGACCGCTTACGCCGCCAACTCGTCCAACTGCCCACGCACCTGCTCCAGCTTGTCGACATCCACCTTCGCCGACAACGCTTCCAACAGGCCCGCAAAATACTCCTCCACCTGGGCCACAGCTTCTTCCTTCACCTGCGCCACCGTGGTTTCAAACGCTTGCATGTATTCATCCCGCAACTTCTTACCCGCCTGCTCCAAGTACGCCGCCACCGGCGCTTGCAGCAGTTGCTCCAGCTTCTCCTGCATCGCCTGCTTGCCGTTCTTTTCAAAAAAGTCCTTGGCGTTCTTGAACAGACTCAGCGCAGGCGCATAGTCGCTCGGCGCGTAGTTCGGCAACTCCCCGGCAAACTCCGGCGCTTCAAACGATCGTGCCTGATACGCCTCCAACGAAAGCTTCGGCGCCGCTTGCGCCACCGCATCGGCCAGACGATCCTGCACCCGCTTGGCGCTGCCGTTGACGAACTTCTCGACGCGAAGCGCCGTCGCCCGCATCTCCTGCCCCAAGTCGTAGCCGATGAAGCGCACCAACTCGTCGAGGGAACCGCGCAACGCCTGCTTCATATCGCGTCCGTCCTCCTGCAACACCGCCGGGTTGAACGACTCCTTGAACAGATCGCCGAAGCGGAAGAAGACCCGTTGCTTGACATAATAAATCAATTCGTCAACTTCCTTCGTGATCGACCGCTCTTCCGAAGAGACTTCCGCCCCAGCGATCCCACTCTTGGCCTGCGCGATCGCCGCATCGGTCGCCCGCAGCTTCTCGGCGCGGACGCTCTCGCCTTCCGTCGCGGTGGCGATCAGGTCGTCCAGCGTCGCCAGCGCCCGCTTGATCTCCGCGTTCGCCGACTGCACGGCGATCTCCGTCAGCTCTTGGATCGTAAACGACAGGAAGTCTTGTTCAAACCGAGCCAAGCCGGACAGATTAAGCGCCTCGCCCGCCGCCATCAAGTCGCCTTCCGCCCGACCGGTGCGCTGGCGGTAGACTTTCTCCGACGACCCGGCCAGCTTGCCTTTTTCATGCAAACGGGCCAGCAAGGCGGTCTGCGAGGACACCGGGTAGATGCGCGGCATCGAGATCCCGCAGGAGACGAGGTTTTTCCGCACGTGCCCGACGACGCCCTGCAACTCCTCTTCGTCTTTCGCCAAGTCGGAAGCGTTGACGAGAAAGAACATCTTGTCCATCTCAAACGTATCCTTCACCCGCCCCAACTGGATCAGGAACTCGCGATCCGCGTTGGAGAACGCGTGGTTGTAGTAGGTGACAAACAGCACCGCATCCGCATTCTTGATGTAGTTAAACGCGACGCCCGTGTGCCGAGCGTTGATCGAGTCCGCCCCCGGCGTGTCAACCAACGTGATCCCTTGCGCCGTCAGCGGGCAGTCGTAGTACAACTCGATCCACTCGACAAAGCACGCCTTGTCCTCTTTCGCGACAAACGACTTGAATTCTTTGAGGTCGACGAGCAGCACCTCACCCAAGTGTTCGCGGATCGGAGCCAGCCCTTTCGCCACCGCTTTCAGGAAAGAGAAATGCGGTTTCGCACTCGGCTGCACCTGCGACGGGTCGAGTGTTGCGATCCGCTCCAAAGCCGCATCCAGACCGGGAGCTTCCAACCCGAACACGCCCAGCGACTGCTGCACGTCGAACGTGATGTCCGCCACCGACTTGATCTTCACCCGTACCGTGCCGTGCCCGAACTCCGCCGTCGGCGGCAGGATCTTGTTGATCGCCGCCGTCGTCGGGTTCGGGGAGACGGGAAGCACCATCTCGCCCATCAACGCGTTGGCGAGCGACGATTTCCCCGCCGAGAACGCGCCGAACAGCGCGACGGTGAACAGGTTCCGCTCCAACCGCTCCGCTCGCGAAACCATCCCTTGCGCCATCGACTTCAGACCTGTGATCGCCTGAATCGCTTCCGACGCCTGGCGCAGACGACCCGCCGTCGCGCCCAGTTTTGATTTAAAATCCGCCATCTTCTTACGCCTCCTCCCCGACCAGCACCGCCAGCAGGTTTGCTACCACTTGTTGCTCCGTCTTCTCCAGATCGGCCAAGCCCCGCGTCGCCGCCAGCACTTCGTCCGCGACCTGCACCTGCGTCAGAAGCGCCGCGCCTTGCTCCTCCGCTTTCGCCTTGGCGAGGCCGACAGCCCGGTCAAGGAAGCGCAACGCCTCCTGCCGGTAGCGGCTTTTCACTTCCGCCGTGATATCCTTGGCATACTGATACATGTACTCATCCGAAGACAAGCCGCCTTCCTTCACCAGTTCCGCCAAAAGGTTCGCTGTGACGTCCACGGAGAACTCTTCGTAGACCGCCTTGGCGTAGGCATCATCCCGCACGCCGTATTTCTCCGGCCCTTTGGCCAGCAACTCCCGGATGTGCCAATCGATGTTCGCCTGCACCTTATCCTGAAAATCGACGAACAGCGCCTGCAAGCGGTTGTCGATCTCTTCCTGCGTCTTCTTCGCGGAGCCGATCAGGAAGCCGACTTTGAAGCCCGGCTTGCGGCTCTTCAAGTACGCGCCCGCGAGTTCGGTCGTCTGGAACGGCGTGATCTTGGCGTTGTCGAGCAGCGATTGGATCTCGGCCTTCAACGTCTCCGCCATCTCTTCCGGCGCTTGGCGCAGCGCGGAAAGCTTCTCGCGCGCCTCCTCCGCTTCAGCCAGCAGTTCGTCGGCGTTCTCCACGCGGTCGAGCAACGCTTCCAACTCGCGCTTCTTCTCGCCGTTTTTCACCGCCAGATGCTTGCGGTGCTCGTCGATCAGGTAGGACGCCGAAGCGACCACGCTTTTCACGAGCAGGGCTTCTTTTTCACCAAACAGTTCTCCGAGCTTCGCTTGCAACGCTTCGAACATGTTCTCCGGATGATCCTCTTCCATCAGGGACGTAAAATACAACCCGTCCGGCTCGATGCCCCACGTCGCAAACCCTTCCACGACGCTGTCTCGATACTCCTCGAAGTCCAGCTCGAAGTCCATGTGCTTGTCGATCTGATTGACCACCAGATAGACCGGCTTCCCGCGGTCCTTCAGCGTCTTGGTGAAGGAGAAGTTCAGCTCGGACTGCACATGGTTGTAGTCCATCACGTAGAGCACCGCATCGGCCAGATGCAGCGCCGACTCGGTCGCGACCTTGTGCGCGTCGTCGGTCGAGTCGATCCCCGGCGTATCCATCACGGACAGGTTCGGGGCCAACAGGTCGGTCGGATGCGCGATCTCGATGCGCTCGACCGTCTCGCCGTCCGCCGCGTAGTTCTTGATCTTCTCCAAGTCTTTCGCGACATCGAATTCCAGATAGTCGCCGCCCGTCAGATAAGCGCGGGCTGCCGGCTCGTCACCGCCCATGATCTTGACGATGTTCGCCGACGTCGGGATCGGCGAGGACGGCAGAATCTCCGCCCCGAGCAGCTTGTTGATCATGCTCGACTTGCCCGCCGAGAAATGCCCGCAAAACGCCACGGCGAATTCGCCGTCCGTCAGCTTCGCGATCAACTCGCCCATCTTGGCGGCGTTCGCTTCATCCCCCTCGGTCGCAAAGCGCTCCGCCAACTGCCGCAGTCGATCGCCGAGGTGGTCATGCTTTACTTGCACTTGCAAGGTCTGTATATCGTAAGTGTGTACACTCATCGCTCAGTTCCCCGTTCCTTTTAAAGAAATACATCGTTTCTGATTGTAACACTCCTTGTGCCGGAAGTGAATTCCCTACATAATAAGAGATGTATGCCCTAGGAAAATTGTGTAAAATTGAGATCGTATTTTTTCGCAAAAAGAAAGGTGGACTTCCCTTTGCCAGCAACCAAACCGCACCTGATCCGCTTCGACGGGTCGATGATCCTGACGGAAAATCGCCACCTCGCGATCGAATGGTATAAAGAAAACCTCGGCCTCACCCTCGCTTGGGATTCCCCTGACGAGGAGATGGCCTTGCTGCTGTTCCCGAACCACATGTTCTCCCTTGCCTTGAAGACGGCGCCGGAAGAGCTGCTCGGCGACCTCGTGATCGACCCTCGCGTCTACCTCTGCCTCGCCGCGCCGAACCTGCAAAACACGCTGATCAAGCTGCGCACCAACGGCGTCGTCACCACCGACATCTACCAAGGCCCGACGGGCGACGCGATGTTTGACTTCTTCGATCTCGACGGCACCCGTCTGACCGCCGTGTCGATGGCAGCGCTTGCCGAAGCGGACCCGGCGATCTATGCGCTGGGGCAGGAGTTCCCCGACGCGCCGTTTGTCGCCTACATGGCGCATCGCATCGGTGTCAGCGACTTGCCTGCGATGAGCAAGTGGTACCAAGAGTACCTCGGCTTGCAACTGTTCGTCGACCTGACCGACCTCGGCACCCACCTGCTCGGCTGGCCCTGCTCCGCACCGGTCTGGTTGGAGCAACGAGAGCGCGAGCAGTTCGACGGCAAGGAGCAAACCACCTCGCGCATCTACATCCTGACGCCCGACTTGGAAGGGGCACGGTCTTATTTTCAAGGGCTGGGGATGGAGACGTCGGAGGTTCAAGGGCAGGAGGGGCAACTGCGCACGTTTTACACGTATGACCCGGATGGGAACCAGTTGCATCTCTGGAGTTATCCGGAAGCGGGGTAAGTAAAGTCTCACACCTACAAGTGGAAGTCCAAGCATACGTCGTGTAGCAAGCGAACTGCCACCGATTTACAACAGGTCGCCGTTTTTTTATGCACCTGTGTTAAACTGGTAAAAACAACCGTGCCACGAACACGTTTTCTTTTTCCGAATGGGGGATTTCACTTGCACACCACACTTGACCAACTCACCCGCCTGCATCTGTACAAGCAAGGGCTGTACCATCCGTCCGACCTGTCCACGCCGGACGACGCGCTGGATTTGATTCGACGCCTCGGGTGCATCCAACTTGATACGATGAGCGTCGTTTCGCGTTCGCAGAACCTGCTGTTCTGGTCGCGGATGAAAGCATTTGATGAGAGCTGGTGGCTCGACTTTTATGAGCAGGGCAAGATCTTCGAGTTGTACCTACACGCCTTGTGCATCCTGCCGATGGAGGCGTATCCGTACTTTCACGGGTATCGCGAGCGTTATTTGCAGCACATCGAGCAGGAGGAAAGCGCCGAGCAGAAGCGCTTGATCACAGAGGTCGCCGAGACGTTGCAACAGCATGCCCCGCTCACTTCGAAGGAAGTGACTTCTCTACTCGACATCACCCTCGACAAGCGGGAGACCTGGACGCTCACCCCCGTGCGCCGCGCCCTCGATCAACTCTGGCGCAGCGGACGGGCCGACGTGGTGCGTAACGCGCATTTTCACAAGGTGTACAAGCGGGTGGAAGATCAAGTGCCGGCAAACCTGTCGGGGCAAAAGGTGGCGCTTCCAGAGACGTATCTGCACTACACCAAGCTGGCGTTGGACAACATCGGGATCGCCACCGACCGCGAGATCGCCGACTACTTCCGCTTCAAGCGCGAGACGGTGAAAGGCGCGTTGGACGAGCTACTGGCGGCGGATGAAGTGCGCGTCGTCGAGGTGATCGAGGACCCGGAGCCGCACTACATCCTGACCCGCGACATTGAGTTGTTGAGTGCACCTGAGTTACAAGAAGCGCCGACGCACGACACCCTGCTCTCCCCCTTCGACCCGCTGGTCTGGTATCGCCCGCGCACCAAGAAGATGTACGGGGTCGACTACCGCTTGGAGAGCTACGTGCCGCAAGCGCAGCGCATCTACGGCTACTTCGCCATGCCAATCCTCCTGCACGGCCAACTGGTCGGCACCGTGGATATGAAGGCGCATCGTAAGCAAAAGGCGCTGGAGATTAGCAAGCTGGTCTTCTTCGATCCGGCTGCTGAGCAAGTTCACACCCCTGAGCTGCTCCCATTGCTGGAACGCTTTCTGAATTTCCTGGACCTCAAAGACCTGCGTCCCAGCGACGCTTTTCAAAAAGAGAAAAGAGCTCTCACCAAGCTCCTTTAAACGTACAAAAGAGCACGAAGGACACGTTACCTTCGTGCTCTTAGAGGCACATACGTACGAGGCACCCACACCACCGTCACCACCAGCGCCAGTCCAACCAACACCGCGGCTACGGCAAATGCCAGCTCTGGCCACGCCGCGCCTTCCCACAAGGCTCCGGCCAGAAGCGTCGAGAAGCTTTCGCCGATCAGCCCAAAGGTGGTCATCACACCGAACGCTTTGCCCGCGATCTCCTCGGGGAAAAACTCGAAGAAGTACACCGACAACACGGGCGCGAACACCAGCATCACCGCTTGCAACAACATCGCCACCGCAAAGCCGATGTATGATTGCGCGACACACAGGCTCAGGTAAAACGTCATCGTCACCGCCAAACTGCCCATGAACAGCAGCCGCCGATCAAACGCATCGGTCATTCGCCCGCCCAGATAGGACAGCAACACAGCCAATAAATTCGACCCAGCGACCGTATACAGAATCGCATCCACCGGAATCCCGATCCGTTGCCCTTTCAACGCCACCAGCATCAGACTGCCACCGGCCAAGGAACAGAGAAACAGCACCACCGCGAACACCGTCACGACCCGATGACGTCGCAACTCCGCAAACGCCGCTCGCCACGACTTCTTTTCCCGCGACGCACTCGCTTCAGCCTCTGCCTCACGCTGCTCCTTCCGACGCTCTCTCGCATCCCGCAACCCCAGCGCCAACGGCACCGCCAGCAAGATCAAGCACCCGAGCACCAGAAACAAAGCCCGATACCCATATACAACCCATAAACCCGCCAGACAAACACCTGCCGTCGAACCGCCATACAAAAACACATCCCGGACCCCAAACGCACGTCCCCTCTGCTCCGACGACACCGCATACGCGAGCATCGGATTGAGCATCACATTAAACGGCGTCCGCGACACCACCACGACAAGGGCCAGCGCAAACACCGCCACCGGCCGCGTCACCGCCGACAGCCCAAGCAACGCTGCCCCGAGCACCAGCAAGATCCCCAGCGCAAACCACTTGCGCCCATACGCATCGCCCAGATGCCCCATCGGCACCGCCAGCACCATCCGTAGCGCATTGCCAACCCCCAACACACTTCCTATAAAAAAGGCGCTCTGCCCCAACTCTTTCCCATACAACGCCAACACCGAATCGAACGCATCAAACGCGAAGAAATAGCAAAACGCCAACCCGCAGATCAGATAAAAATTCCGATGGTATCCACCCACACGGGAACACCTCCAGCCCTCATTGGAAAAACCTCAAGTCTTTATTTCCTACCCGTTCTATTCTATGATAGAAACTAATAGCCTACTAGAGACCGAATATCGAAACAGGAGTGATCCCACACATGGCCACCGAAACGCACATCCCGGAACTCGCGGAAACATTGACCCCCGAGGAAGAACAATCCAAGCTGGCTCAGATGCAACTCGAAGATAAAATCCTGCGCTACTTCCAGAACAAAGAGATCGCCAAAGAGCGCACCGAAGAAAATAAACTCCTGTTCGAAGAGATCGAGCAATTCTTCGAATCGATGGACGACGTCGAAGACGACCTCGTGATGCAGCTCCCAAACGGCGAATACGCCGTCTTGGCAAAGAAAGCCTACGTCAAGGACAACTTCGACAAAGAAGCCCTCGCCCAAGAGATCCAAGTGGCGAAAGACGAACTGAAGACCCCGTTCGACTTCTCCATGTTCACCGCGAAGGGCAAAATCACCCCCGACATGATCTCCAAACACACCGTCACCGAAACGGTCGTCAAAGTCCGCCTCTCCAAACGCAAGACCAAGCCGCGCAAGAAAAAATAAACCGTGCCACCACCGCCCTTTTTCCTAGGAAAGAGGGCTTTAGTTTTGATGTCAACTTTTTGAATTCCCCTCTCTCTCCTCCACTTCTCCACCATTCCGTTGTACAATAGTCTCATCAACTACACGGAACCTAGAAAAGGAGCCTCTCCCATGAAACCGATCAAACCGATGCTGATCACCGGTCTCTCCGCCCTTTTCCTCCTGAGCGGTTGCGCGTCTTCCAACTCGCAATCGACCCCGGCGGACACGGACAGCCATAGCCATAGCGACATGAACATGCAACAACCGGCCCAACTGGCCGCCAACCAAACGATCATGCAAAACGGCGACCTGCGCGAAACCACGTCGGCCGCCAACGAGATGCCGCAATTCCTGATGACCAAGACGCAGGAGATCCAACAAGTCTACGCCATCGCCGCCAAGCACCTCGACGTGCTTCAGTACATCCCCTGCTACTGCGGTTGCGGCGAACACGCCGGCCACAAGAGCAACGCCGAGTGCTTCATCCACGAAACGAAGGACGACGGCACCATCCAATGGGACGACCACGGCACCCGCTGCAACACCTGCATGGAAATCGCCGTCACCGCTTCCAAGATGAGCGACGAAGGCAAGTCCACCAAGGAAATCCGAACTTACATCGACGAACATTACAAGGAAGGGTACGCCAAACCGACCCCGACCCCGATGCCGTTTTAAACGCAGACAACCGAAAAACGAATCAGACCCGCGAGCTTCTTCACTCCTTTTAAAGCTCGCGGGTCTTTTTTTATCGAAATTGAAGGAAAATTGCCACCAAATATACAAGTAAACAGATAGTTTCCATACCTAGGAGGGACACAGCACGTGAACAAGAAAAAATGGCTCAGCCTCGCTCTAACCACCGTCCTCGGCGCATCCATGCTCGTCGGATGCTCCTCGAGCACATCCACCGACGACCAAGGCGGTGACACCGCAAGCGGCGTAGCGACCGCGAAGATCGGCTACATCGGCTTCCTGTCCGGCGGCGGTGCCGCTTATGGCGAAGCACAGAAGAAGGGCCTCGAACTGGCTCAGGAAGAACTGAACGAGAAGTACAAAGGCCAGCTGAAAATCGATCTGATCATGGAAGACTCCGCCGGCAAGAAGGAATCGGCGATCAACGCCGTCAACAAGTTGATCTCGAAAGACGAAGTCGTCGCGATCATCGGCCCGACCCTGTCCGGCTCGATGTTTGCCGCCGGCCCGATCGCCAACGAAGCGGAAACCCCGATCTTCGGCATCTCGACGACGGCGGAAGGCATCAACGACATCGGCGAGTACGTGTTCCGCAACTCGCTGCCCGAGTCGGTCGCCATCCCCGCCGCAATGAAGCAAGCGGTTGAGAAGAACGACATCAAGAAAGTCGCGATGATCTACGCGTCCAACGACGACTTCGCCGTCTCCGGCTACAAGACGATGAAGCAGACCGCCGAAGACCTCGGCCTGACCATCACCGCCGAAGAAACGTTCTCCGACGGTGACGTCGACTTCTCCGCCCAACTGACCAAGATCAAGGGCACCAACCCGGACGCCCTGCTCGTCTCCGCGCTGTACAAGGAAGGCTCGCTCGTCGTCAAGAAAGCCCGCGAACTGGGCATCGACGTGACGATCGTCGGCGGCAACGGCTTCAACAACCCGAAAGTCTTCGAGATCGCCGGCGACGCCGCCCACGACCTGATCGTGGCGACTCCGTTCTCCGCCGAGCGCGACGATGCGAAAGTCCAAGACTTCGTGAAAAACTTCCAAGCCAAATACAACAGCAAGCCGGACCAATTCGCCGCTCAAGCGTACGACGGCCTGTACATCCTCGCCGACGCGATCGTCAAAGCGGACGCGGCCGATGATCGCAACGCCCTGCGCGACCAACTGGCAAAGCTGAAAGACTTCAACGGCGTCTCCGGTTCCCTGTCGTTTGACGAGAAGCGCAACCCGATCGGCGACCCGGTCGTCGTCGTGGCCAAAGACGGCAAGTTCGTTCCCTACGAGTAAGCGATTCCGGAGCGGAACAAGCTCGTCCCAGCGAACCTTTTTCCAAAAAGTGCCTGTTACCCGGAGGCTTGTCGCTCCGGGTAACACCTTTTTTCCTCACCGAAACTCTCTAGCCTGACGCTTACAGGAGGTACCGCTCATGATCTGGCAGCAACTGTTCAATGGCCTCACCGTCGGCAGCACGTACTCGCTGATCGCCATCGGCTACACGCTGATTTTCGGCGTGTTGCGCATCATCAACATGGCGCATGGGCAGATCTTCATCTTCGGCTCTCTGGTCGGCTTGGCGGTCACCGTCAACAGCGGCCTGCCGATCCTCGTCGCCTTTGCCGTGTCGATTCTGATCTCCGGCGTGCTCGGCGTTGCCCTTGAATTCAGCGCGATGCGCCCGTTGAGAAAAAAGAACGTGCCCCATCTGGCCTCCCTGATCTCGACGATCGGGTTTGCCATTCTGGTCGAACAACTGACGCACCTGCTCTTCGGCGCGGACTCTCGCGCCGTGCCGGCGGTCGCCACCGGCTCTTATGAAGTCGGCCCGCTGATGGTGCGCCAAGTCGACCTGATCATCATCGTCGTCTCCGTCGTCCTGATGATCGTGCTCAACTACTGGATCAACCGCACGAAGATGGGCAAGGCGCTTCGCGCCACCGCCGAAAACGGCGACACCGCCGGGCTGCTCGGCATCAACACGAACGCGATCATCATCCTGACCGTCTGCATCGCCTCCGCCCTCGGCGGCGTCGCGGGCATGCTGATCGGCCTGACTTACTCCGCCCTGATCCCGACGATGGGCCTAACGCTTGGCTTCAAGGGCCTCGCCGTGCTGATCCTCGGCGGCGTCGGCTCGATCCCCGGCGCGATGGTCTGCGGCCTGATCCTCGGCATGGCGGAAGTGCTGACCGTCGCCTATGGCGATTCGTCCTACCGCGATGCGGTGGCGTTCGGTCTGATCATCCTGATCCTGCTCCTGAGACCCCAAGGTCTCTTCGGCAAGAAAGCGTAAAGGAGGACGTTGCACATGGATCTCTTGAACTCATACAACCTGCAAGTCCTGACCTTTATCGTGCTCAACCTGATCCTCGCGATCTCGATCTACGTCACGCTCTCCACCGGCCAACTGTCGCTCGGCCACGCCGGGTTCATGGCGATGGGCGCGTACGGCACGGCGATCCTGACCGAACAGGCGGGACTGCCCCTGTTCCTCGCCGTGATCATCGCCGCGCTCGGCACCGGCGCGATCTCATTGCTGATCGGCTTGCCGACGCTTCGGCTGAACGGGCTGTACCTCGCCATTGCCACGCTTGGATTTGGCGAAGTGGTGCGGGTGATCTTCCTCAACCTCGAGATCACCAACGGGGCGCTCGGCATCACCGGCCTCCACTCGATCGGCTCGCGGGTCTATGACATCCTGAAGGGCTTCGGAATTAAGTCCTCCACCCTCGGGATGAACGTGCTGGAAGTGAAAGCGCTGGCAACGCTTGTCGTGCTCCTGCTGCTCTTCCTCGCGGTGCTCTTCTTCATCCTGCGCCTGAACCGCTCCCGTGTCGGACGCGCCTTCTCCGCGATCAAGGCGGACGAGACGGCGGCGATGGCGATGGGCATCAACATCACCTATTACAAAATGCTGGCGTTCGTCATCGGCTCCGTGCTTGCAGGCATGTGCGGCGGTCTGTTCGCGCACATCACCACGGCGATCACGCCGGACGACTTCAACTACCATCGAGTTGTCGAGATCCTCTCCTTTGCCGTCATCGGCGGCAGCGAAGTGGTGATCGGCCCGCTGTTCGGCGCGACGCTGCTCACCGCGCTGCCGGAAGTGCTGCGGGTGCTGTCCGAGTACAAAATGATGTTCTACGGCGGGCTGATGGTGCTCGTGATGGCGTTCCGCCCGCACGGCCTGATCACCGCCGAGACATTCGCCCGCTTCAAACGCAAGAAAAAGCAGGCGACCGGTACCCTTGACGACACCAACGCACGGGAGGGGATGTAACTCATGCTGTTGCAACTGACGCACATCAGCAAATCATTCGGCGGCATCACCGCCCTCACCGATGTCAATTTCGGCGTGGAGCAAGGGCAGATCGTCGGCTTGATCGGCCCGAACGGCGCAGGCAAGACGACGATCTTCAACATGATCACCGCCATCTTCCCGCCGACTTCGGGCGAGATCACTTTCGACGGGCAGACGCTGGTCGGCCTCGCGCCGTACAAGATCACCGATCGCGGCATCGCCCGGACGTTTCAGAACATCCGGCTGTTCGGCCACATGAGCGCTCTGGAGAACGTCAAAGTCGGACTCCACGTACGCACGGGCAAAGGCTTCTGGGCCGCCCTCCTGCGCACCCCGTCGCAAAAGCGCGAGGAACAGCTCGTCGGGCAAAAAGCCCGCGAACTGCTCGCCTTCGTCGGTCTGACCGACATCGCCGACGTGCGAGCCGACACCCTCGCCTACGGGCAACAGCGCCGCTTGGAGATCGCCCGCGCCCTTGCCACCGAGCCGCACCTGCTGCTGCTCGACGAACCGGCCGCCGGGATGATCGAAAGCGAGACGGTCGACCTGATGGCGCTGATCCGCAAGATCCGCGACAACGGCACCACCGTCCTGCTCGTCGAGCACGACATGCACCTCGTGATGAACCTCTGCGACAAGGTCGTCTGCATCAACTTCGGCAAACAGATCGCGGAAGGGACGCCCGAAGAGGTGCAGAACCACCCCGACGTGATCGAAGCCTACTTGGGGAGCGAGGAGGAGGACGAAGCATGTTAACGGTCGAACAACTCGAAACGTACTACGGCAACATCCGCGCACTAAAAGGCGTCTCCCTCGAAGTCCCCGCCGGGAAGATCGTCTCGCTGATCGGCGCGAACGGCGCGGGCAAGACCACGACGATGAAAACGATCGCCGGCCTGCTTCAACCGAAGAGCGGTCGCGTCATCCTCAACGGCAAGGAAGTCCAAGGTCTGCGCCCCCACCGCCTCGTGCGCGAAGGGCTGGCACTGGTGCCCGAAGGCCGCCAAGTCCTCGCCGAGATGACCGTGCTGGAGAACCTCGAACTGGGCGCCTACCAGCGCAAAGACAAAGCGGGCGTACAAGCGGATTTGGACAAAATGTTTCAGCGCTTCCCGATTCTCAAAGAGCGCGTGAACCAGCTGGCTGGCACCATGTCCGGCGGCCAGCAGCAGATGCTCGCCATCGCCCGCGCCCTGATGTCCCGCCCGAAACTGCTCCTGCTCGACGAACCCTCGATGGGCTTGGCCCCGTTGATCGTCGCCGACATCTTCCACGTCATCCGCGAGATCAACCAAGAAGGCACCACCGTCCTGATCGTCGAACAAAACGTCAAGCAAGCCCTGAAGATCGCCGACTACGGCTACGTCCTCGAATCCGGCCAGATCGTTCTACACGGCCCGGCACAGGACCTGCTCGGCGACGAACGGGTGAAAGAAGCCTACTTGGGCGGCGGGAAGAAGCACGCCTAGCGTATATATCCAAAAAAGGAACCTGCCCCATCGATTCCCCCGATGTGCAGGTTCCTTTTTGCGTAACAAAAGCGACCGATCCCACGTTTTCTTTTACAGCACAACATCATGGGAGGACCTCTTTTGACAAATTTATCTTGCCCTTGCTGCTCTTCATCGCCTCTTTCTCCCTCACCGCCTGCGTCTCCGCGCGCGAGATGCAAAACGGCGACGCAACCGTGACACCCATCGGCACGGAGATCTACCTCGCCCAAGGCTACGAAGAAGACGAACGCCTTTTCGTCGGGAACAAACAGTATGTCTCGGACGTACAAGCCTCCATCCAATCAACGCGCATCGCGATCCCTCTTCCTGCCGCTTACAACCAACGCGATCACCGCGCCGATCCCACCGACGACCGCCAACAACATCAGCAACACCACGATCTGCACCAACGACGTGCCCGCATGCACTTCCATCCTTCACCCGTCTCCTTCCCTTATCCAAACGCACCATGTAATTTCTTCCATTATAACAAAGACCCAAGCCGCATGGACTTGGGTCTTCGCATTTCCTTCCCTTTCTATCTCCCTACAACAGCAACGACTTCTGCTCTACTTCCACATCCTGATCCAAGTCCAGCTCATAGAAGCCCGCTTCCATCACGCTCTCCGGGCGTCGTTCGCTCGCATGAATCACGGAGCGCCCTTGAATCGCCACCAGCTTCAGCGAGTAGACCACTTCAAACAGGTCATAGATCGACTGCTTGTTATGGTCCGACAGGCAGATCATCTGCACCCGATTCACCTGCGCCAGCTTGAAGATCACCTGCAACAGATGCGGCGACGAGACCACGCCAAACGGGTTGTCGGCCAGCAACACCTTAGAAGCGTTGTCGATCCCCGACATCTTCGAACGCAGATACGACAGCACCGCGATAAACATCGCGAAACACCCCGTATACTGCTCGCCGCCCGACCACTTCATGATCTCGCTCCAATGGTCGTACCGCGCCTTCTCCCCCGCCACCTGCTGCGGCTTGAACACGCGAATCCGCGCTTCGCCGATCGGAGCGACGACGTTGAGCAGATGCTTGGAGGACAGCTTCAACGACAGCCACTTCTCCACCTCATCCTCGTCTTCGCCCTTGTGAACCTTCGCCTGCAACTCCTCGGTCAGCGCATGCAGGTACTGGTTCATCAAACGCTCGCCCACCGGCTGGTCCCACTTCTCCTTCAGCACGATTTCGATCGCCTGCACCTTCTTGCCGCGATAGTCGATCTTGGTGTACTGAGCGATGCTCTTCAAGTTGTCATACACCCGATCCGCATGTTGCAGACAGCGATGGACGAGCTCTTCCTTCGCCTCCTCCAACTCCTGCCGCTCCAACTGCGCCTTCTCCACATACATCGCCATCATCTCGAAGCACTTGTCAAACACCGGACGCACCTGCTCGATGTCGTACATGTCGCCTTCCGACTTCGAATCGATCACCGAGCGGATAAACTTCTGCACGATCTTCGACTCGTACTTGTCGATCGACCGCTCAAAGCGATAGAACTCGTCATCCAGCTCCCGACGCCGCTCATCCCGCTGCTTCGTCGCCTTCTGCAAGCTCTTGTCCAACTCATTGACCGCCGCCGTCGCGTCCTTCTGCAACTTCTGCATCCGCTCGTCCGTCAGCGCCTGCCCCTCGCATTCAATCGAGTAGGCCGACAACAACGTCTCCACTTTTTGCAAAAGGGTTCGTGCTTCGTCCCGGCCAGCCTGCAGATCTTCCAGCGCCGCCTCATTCTCCTTGCGCTGCGTCCACAATTCGTCCACAGCGAGCTTGAGCCGCTCCTTCTCCGCGTCAAGGTCGGCCTCCTCGCCAAACGCATACGGCTCGCGGTCGAAGTCCTTCTTGACCTTCTTCTCCTCGGTCTCGATCTTGCCTTCGACCTTCTTCTGCTCGGCGACCAGTGCCGAACGCTCCAGCTCGATCTCCTTGCTCTCCCGCTTCGCTTCCTTCATCCGCGTCTCCCAACGCGCGAGCTCCGACGCAGGCGGCGCCACCGTATAGGCCGCCAACTCCTCCTCCGTCACGCCCTGCTCTTCCACATAAGCGCGGTTCAAGCGGATGCCTTCCTCATGGTTGGCGATCAGGCGCACCAACTCGTCGCGCCCGACCGACTTCTGCGACAACAGGTCTTCCAGCGAATCCAACTTGCCTTGCACCGTTTCATAGGTCAGACCTTTATCGTCCGCCACGGGCAACGCGGTCACATCCGCCGACCCGACGTACTTGGTCTTCTCCTTCTCCAACCCGGACACTTGCGCTTCCAGAGCGAACACCAACGGCATCAGGCGGTCTTCACTCTCCCGCGCCTCCTGCCGCTTGCGAGTCCACTCCGTCTGCTCCTGCTGCAAAGAAGCCTCGCGCTCGCCAAACGCCTTGCGCTCCGCTTCCTTCTCCTTGCGCTCTGCGGCAAGCAGAGCGAACGGGTCGAGCACGCGCAACTTCTCGCGCCAGCTCTCCATCCGCTCCTGCGTCTCGCGGATCTCCTTCTTCGCCTCGGCGATCTGCCCGCGCAACGAGACCAGCTCCGCACCGTGCCCCTCGATCTCCGCTTCCTTCTGCGCGACCTTCAGCACCAGCGCGTCTTTTTTCGTCTCCCAACCGGATATCGGGTTCTGCGGATACGCCTCGAAGAAGCGGCTCAACTCATCCGCCACCTGCTCGAGATGACGGCGCGACTTCTCCGCCACCTCGATCTTCTCAACCGCCTCCGCGATCTCCGCTTCCAGCTTGACGCGACGCTTCTCCAGCGCAGCCGGCGACAGGAACGGCGAATACCCGCCATGCAGGGAGACAAACGCCATCTCCCCTTCCAGCGGCAGAATCTGCCCTTCCCGCGACGAACCGGCACCGGCACGACCGCCGCCATCGCCAGCCGTCAACGAAGACACCTCGATCAACGGAATCAAGCTCTCCAGATGCAGCCCTTCCCAATCCAACCGCGGGTCGCGCAACTTGCGCAACTCACCCGCCGTCAACAACAGCGCATACGGCAAAAGGGGGTGTGCCCGCACCACTTGCTCCCGCTCGGCAGGCTCCTGCTCCTGCAACCACCGCGACCCGAGCGTCGCTTCGATGCCCCAGTCGGCGAGCACCTGCTGGAAATGCAACAGCTCCTGCGACGGCACATACGAATCGGCCGCCGTCAACAGCGCCACTTTTTCCTCCAGCGAACCGCGCTTGGTCACATGCTTGCTGAACTCCCGCGCATAGCCTTCCCGCTTCTGGGTCAATGCCAGTTCGATGTCCGCCTTCGACCCGTGCAGGTCTTGGCGGGCCAAGTCGAGGACATGCAGACGACCGAGCACCTTCCCCTTGGTCGCTTCATACTCCTCGATCTTGCCTTCCATCTGCTCCTGATCGCGACGCGCCACACGCAGTTCGTCTTTGGCCTTGTCCAACGCCGCCTGCGTGCTCTCGACCGCCTGCTCATGCTCGTCAATCTTGCCTTCCCACTCGCGCACGGCGTTGCCGCCTTCGATCTCCTGCCAGCGCAGGTTGTCGCGCTCCTCGGTCGGCGACTCGGCGATCTCCTCCCCGAGCAGTCCCACGACCGCCTGCTTCTGCTTGGCGAACTGCTTGAACCACTGCTCGATCTCGCCTTCCTGCTTGGACAGCTCGTTAAGCGCGGTGGACAGACGCTTCAGCTCCTTGTCCGCCTCGGCTTCGACCGCCTTCCATTCCTTGCCCTCTTCCTGCCTGGCGGTCAACTGCGCTTGCAGCGACTCTTTTTTCGCCTGCCACAACGTCAGGAATTGCCCACGGTAGGAAGCCAACTCGGAGAGCAGGTCTTCATTTTGCAAATCGATCGCGGAGAGCGTCTCTTCATCTCGCGCCAACCGCTTCTCCATCTCCTTGATCTGCAAGAACTTCGGGATCGCCCGGTGCAACTTCACCTGATGCTCGGCTTCCTCCGTCAACTCCTCCAACTCGATCAGCCGCGCCGCAAACTGCTGAAGCGTGCGCTCCTTCGCCCGCGCGTCGGCCTGCAGCACGTTCACATCGAGCGACGCCTGCTTGTACTCCTCCTCGCGAATCCGCTGCTTCAAGTCGGCGACGACGAGCTTCAACGCTTCCGACTCTTCCTCGCGCTCCTCGACCATCTCGCCAAGCAGCTTCTGCATCTCGACCAGTTGGCCTTCCAGCGCCGCCTTTTGCTTCGCCGCTTCGGAGAACGCCGCCACCTTCTCGACGACGGAACGCCCCGACTCCTCGATCAGTTGAAACTCTTCCAAGTTCTTCTCGATCTGCGGGATGCGCAGCAGTTTGTCCTTGTACTTGAGGAACGAGTTCGCCAAGTCCTGACGCTCTTCATCGTCTTGGAAGATCGCCTGATCCACCGTCGGGATCAGCAGGTTCTCCAAAAGCGCCTGCTCCGTCTTCGCCCGCGAGAAGAAGCCGTCCATCCCGCCTTCCGAGCCGTTGGTCGTGCGGATCGACAGCCATTCTTTTTCATAGATATGCCACTGGGCGATATGTTGAATATACTTGCGCCGGTCATGCTGCGAGAACGTCTGCAACTTGCGCCCGCTCCCGCTCGCCTCCTTGCGCAACAGGTTGTAAAAATCCCCGTAGGAAATCACCCGCCCGTCTTGGACAAGCGGCATTTTCACAATCCCGTACTCATCGGCCACCTTGTACTGGTGGGTGTAGGTAAAATACTTCAAGTCCCCGTCCTCATCCGACGACTTGGTAAAGCAAAAACCGGTCAGCAAATACTCCCGCTCCCCGAACGTATCGAGCTTCCATTCCACTAGAATGTGCCCCGTATACCGATCGTGAGCGAGCAGGTCGACCATCTTGCGCGACCCCATCATCGCCCCGGGGAGCGCGGCTTGCATCACCAACTGCAGCCAGAGCGTCTTGCCGCCGCCGTTGGCGAGGTTGAAAAGCGTATTCTTGCCATGCAGCCGGAACAGTTCGTCCGCATACTGCTTGGCGCCTTTGTCATACTGAATGTTGACCAAACGAATGCGGTTGATGCTAGGCATAGAAGATCTCCTTTTGTTGAATCAGGGCGAGCAGTTCGTCTTTGCGCTTTTGGTGCGAGTAGTACTTGCGCACCATGTGGTCGAGCTTGTCGGTGGGGTGAATCTCCGCATCGATCGCCACCTTCGCCAAGCCCTCCTCCTCCAGAAACGCCCAGACTTTCAGGATGTAGGACACCCGCGACTTGTTGCCCATGCGCTGGTTGGTCAGGGTTTCGTCAAAAGCGGGCATGCCCTGCCAGAATTCCGACACCTGCGAGAAGTTGAACTCATACTTCGCCGAGAGATGCTCGCCATACTCCCCGCTCCCGAGCATGTGCAATTTTTCCGTCACGTACGCTTCCAACTCTTCGATCGGCACATACTGCCGGACTTTCGTGTTCAAGTCGTCCGAGTTGTAGAACATCGCCAGCGTCGCGAGGATGATAAAATACGCCGTGTACAGCTTCAGCCCCATCGAGACGTGATCGCTGCGCAAGCCGAGCTTCACGCGCAGTTCCTCGTTGGTGTAGCCGAATACCTTGTTGTCCATCGACGGCGTGATATACAGCTTGTCGCCGACGTTCAGCACCTTCACGCCGGCTTCCTTTTCAATCATCTGCCCGACGATCTCCTGGGCCGCCGGGTCTTCCTTATACGCGAACACGAGGTCGCGGTCGTGCTCGTCCGTCTCGCCCTTTTCCAAGAGCAGGATGAACAGCTTGATCGCCCGCTCCACGCTTTCTTTGCTATACATACAAGCCCTCCTTGTAGAAGCGGAAGTTCGAGACCGCCCAGCCTTCCTCCGCCGCGAGTTGCAAGCCGGTGTCCTCCGCGCCCGCCCCGCGACGGCCTTCAACTTCCACCAAGACCGTACCGAGCAGTTCGAGGTCGGGGTTCTCGTTTTGCACCTGCAACAAGAGATACGGCAGGTTGCTTTCCTCCGAATCGAGGATCTTCGCCTTCTCCTCCGCTCCCAAGCGGAACGAGATCGGGCTCATCTGGTGCAACTGTACCAAGAACGGGTAGAAGTCCCGCGCATTGACCACATCATACAACCGATCGGCTTCGAGGCTTTGCAGAACCTCCGCCAGCGTGATCGACTGCTCCGAGAGCAGCGGCTCGAAGATCATCTGCAGATACCCTTTGTACCGCTCATCTCGAATCGCCTTCAGTTTCACCCGCGGGTCGTCGGCCGTAGCGGCCGCTTCCTCCTCCACGATGTCGGGCGCCTTCTCCTCCGGCTCGTGATCCGGCTTCTGCACCACTTGGGCCGCGAACGCCTTGTGGATGTTGAACCGCTTGCGGATGTTCAGCGACAAGAGCGGCTCGATCAGCCGCTGCACATTCTCGAGCGACGTGCCTTCCCGCACGATCGGGTCGAGAAATTCGCGCTCAAAATTGATCTTGGAACGGAAGCCGGACACGATGCCCTCCTCCAGCGCCTCCAAGACCATCTCCTGCAGGTCGAGCTTGTCGGCCAGCAGCTTGTTGTGCAGGTTCATCACCTGATTCAAGCGCTGGGAGATCTCGACCAACTGGTTCAACGCCCGCGACTCGCGCTCCTCATCGCCACGAGCCGCATAGTTCGTCTGCGTCTCGCGGATCAGGTTGTTCAAGTCCTCGAACATCGCCTTCTCCTTCTGAAACTGCTCGCGAACGGCCGACAGCATCTCCTCGTACTTGGGCAGCGAGAACTGCGACACGTCGCGCTTGATCGTGATCTTCATCCGCTCGATCTCCTCGCGCAAGCTGCGCACATCCAGCCCCAGCGACGAGACGGTGCGAATCGCGTCTTCAAACACGCCCTTCTCGATCTGGCGGTGCAACAGGATCTGCGAGATCGTGATCCGCAGCTCCTTGTACATCTCCCGCGTCTTGAACAGCAGATCCAGCCCGGCATCGGACAGCTTGAACCGAATCTGCCCGCTCGCCACGTGATACGTCCCGTTTTCAATCAGGTGAAAAGAATGCCTGTCCTCCTCACCCGTCTCCAAATTGCGAAACCCGAACTCAAACGGACGACCGTCATTGCGCAGCGCCGCCAGCAGATACGCCCCCAACTCGCGAGCCTCTTCCTCACTGAGCGAACGGCCGTACACATCCTCGATCGTCTTTTGCAAAAAGCGCGTCACGTCGCTATGGTCCGACTCCACGCGCCCGATCAACATATGCTCCAAAATCAACAGGAGCACGCCCACGCCCAAACTCAGCAGGTCATACTCCTGAAACTTCCGCAACTCGCGCAGCCGAAACAACGGCCAGAATCCCGCGATATTTTTCATCCGTTCATGAAAATTCTGCAACGCATCTTGCAAGAGGCGATTCCCTCCTATCTATCTCTCTCCTATTCTACTTGATTTTCGACAAAAAAGGCAGGGGCTCCGGATGGTAACCCCTGCCTCCTTCCTATTTCATCACCCTTGTCACAAAGGGCACAATCACCAACACCGCCATCAGTACGCCGATGCCGACGGTCGCGAACTTGTACCCTTCCTTCCAGACGATCTTGGCGTAGTGATACGTGTAATACAGGATATACAGCAAGACCGCATACCCCACGATCTGCAACATCA
>DASTWJ010000063.1:0-11956 GCA_035776695.1 Bacilli bacterium | reverse complement strand
ATTGGCAGACGCGCAAGATTCAGGTTCTTGTGGGCGCAAGCCCGTGGAGGTTCAAGTCCTCTCGACCGCACCACAACGTCTAGTGACGATAGCGAAGAGGTCACACCCGTTCCCATCCCGAACACGGAAGTTAAGCTCTTCGCTTGAGCCGCACGCGAAGCGCACGGAGCGTAGCGGAGTATGGTACTTGGGCCGCAGGGCCCTGGGAGAGTAGGTCGCCGCTAGGCAACCTAAGAACCGATCTCTATGGAGGTCGGTTTTTTGCATTGCACCGGTAAGCCGTACCGCCACATTTCGGAATGTGAGAGTGCTCACGGCGAATCAAATGCAGAAGAGATATGCTGAGTATGGATTCCAATTTTTAGCAAGGAGGGACGCTCAGATGAAAACATACCAAACGGATGTCTGCATCGTCGGGGCAGGACCTGCTGGGATGTTCACGGCATTGTTGCTGGCAAAACAGGGGGTCGATGTGTTGCTGCTGGAACGGCACCCTTCGTTTGACCGCGAGTTTCGTGGTGAAGTGTTGCAGATACGCTTCGTGCAGCTGATGAAACAGTTGGGGCTCAACGACTACCTGCAAGCACAGGGCCGTAGTGTGCGCATTGACGGCCACGACTACTATTTCAAAAACGAGCAGACGATCCACATCGAATTCCAGGACTTGAACCCGGAGACCCCGTATTCCCTCTGGATGTCTCAGCCTGTGATGCTAGACGCGTTGATGCGAAAGGCGCAAGAGTTTCCTTCTTTCCAGATGTGGTTCAACGCGGGCGTCAAGGAACTGATTCGAGAGGAAGATGCAGTGGCGGGAGTGATCGTCGAGTATGAAGGCGAAGAAGTCGAGGTACGAGCGCGTGTGACAATCGGTGCGGATGGACGGTTTTCGACAGTGCGTCGCTTGTTGGGAGCGGAACTTGAGTACGAGCATTACGAGAACGACTACCTCTGGTTCACCGCGAACAAGCCGGCAGGTTGGCCCAATTACATACGCCTCGTTGCCCATGAGAAACAAAACTATATCATATTCCCACGTTACCCTGACACGATCCAAGCGGGGATCACAATGCCTAAGGGGCAGTGGAAACAGGTGCAAGAGCGCGGCATTGAGGCGTTGCGGGCCGAGTTGGCCGATGCCAGCGAAGCGTTTGTTGATTTTGCAGCCGGGCTCACAGATTTCGAGCCGTTCCATATCTTACAGGCACGGTTGCATTTTGTGAAAGAGTGGGCACAGAACGGGGCGTTGCTGATCGGCGATGCGGCACACTGCGCGGCCCCCACAGGTGGGATCGGGGTGTCCTTGTCCGTTGCAACGGGCGTCGTGGCCGCCCAAGTGGTCTATGAAGCCTTGCAGAAGGGCGACGTCTCGGCGGCGCGACTTGGCCGGGTCCAAGAACTGCGCGGCCCCGAGATGCGCCGCATCCACGAAACCCAAAAACATCAGGGCCGGATGGGCAAGGCACAGATGAAGCACACCCCCGAATTTGAAACTCGCATCAAAAAGATGTTCGTCATGGAAGACCCATTGCCAATCGCCCCACATTTCATTTTCTAAAACTCCGTTTCAGAGCCCGTCCTAGCACCCAAGCAAGCGGGAGGGAAGGTATATCCGTAGTGGCGAGATCAGAACGAGAATCCCGACCGCCTTACTACAATCAGAGGGATTCGAGTTCTCCCGAGCCCGGAGGATATACCTTCCCGGACGCGGCTTACACAAACAAAAGCGGCTCCCCACCGAGGAACCGCTTCTATTCTCCTAACTTTAAAATCAACTACCCAACAATCCGCTTCATCGGATACACCCGCCAGACAGCCGTGACCACAAACGCACAAACCAGCGCCTTCAAAAAGTCACCCGGCAAGAACGGCAACACCCCATCCAACAACACATCCACCGCAGATGTCGAATGCAGCACATGCGCCATCCAACTAGCACCCGTCGGGTACAACAACAGCGAACCGAACAAGAAATTGACCACCGTCAACTTGACCAGCGAAGCCCGTCCCGGCTCCATCCGTTGCGCAAACCACCCGATGAAAAACGCCGCAAACGGCCAAGCGATCACATACCCCGCCGTCGGGCCGGTGTACAGCGCCATCCCGCCGCCACCGCCGACCACAGGGAACCCGACCAACGCGATCAACAGCACCAACAGGACGGACATCGCCCCATACCGCGCCCCCAAAAACGAGCCGGTGAGCATAACCCCAAGCGTTGCGAGCGTGATCGGAACCGGAGTGAAGAACAACGACACCTTCATAAAACTAAGCACGATGAGTACAGCAGCAAACAGGGCCGTAAAAATCAGGCCGCGAATCGTCCATTTGCTCAAAATCCTTGCCTCCTTGCCAAAATACGAGTAAGATTTTATGTATTGTCAACCTAAGTCCCAAAACATCTTAACATGGAATAGACTCACTGTGAAGTAGGAGATTGCAATGATCCAGCTCCAAAACGTAACCTATGCGTACCAAGACGGAACCCACACCGACACCGTCTTGCATCAGATTAACCTCACCGTCCGACCGGGCGAATGGGTCGCGATCACCGGCGCCAACGGGTCCGGCAAATCGACACTCAGCCGTCTGTTCAACGGCTTATTCGTTCCGACGGAGGGCGAGATCACCGTCGCAGGACATGACCTGCAACAACCGTCGCAACGCGACCTCGTCAAACAACGGGTCCAACTCGTCTTCCAAAACCCCGACGCCCAACTCGTCGGCCTCACCCCTGTGGAAGACGTCGCATTCGGCTTGGAGAATCGTGGACTGCCGCGTAACGAGATCCAAGCGCGGATCGAACAAGTCCTCCGCCAAGTCGGTCTGGAACACAAACGATCCGCCGACGTCTCGACCCTGTCCGGCGGACAGAAACAACGCTTGGCAATCGCCAGCTGTCTGGCCTTGCAACCCGACCTGCTGATCTTCGACGAAGCGACCTCAATGCTCGATCCGAAGGGACGACGCGCCGTCTATCAGATCGCCCGCGACCTGTGGCGACAGGGCATGACGGTGATCTGGGTGACACAGCGGCTGGACGAACTGTTGGAAGCGGAGCGGGTCTTGGTGATGGAGCGAGGGGAGATCGTCTTTGACGGGGCGGCAAGGGTGTTATTTTATGAATCGGAACTTCCGGAAACGTTAGGCTGGGAAGTACCGGCCGTCATCCGGATCGGCTATTGGTTGCAAGCACGGAAAGTTCCCCTCCACGCACTACCGCTTCGTGAAGAGGGCTTGGAGGAATGGCTATGCGAATTGACTGTACAGACGTAACGTTTTCCTACGGCGAACATAAAATCTTGCAAGACATCGACCTCGCGATTCCCTCCGGTTCCCTGACCATCTTCTGTGGAGAAACGGGGAGCGGCAAATCAACGCTGTTGCAAGTAATGTCCGGCCTTGAGCAACCGAGTCACGGCACGATCACCTATTCAGACCCGCACCCGCGCCAAGCGACAGCGATTGTCTTCCAACTGCCGGACACGCAGATATTTGCCGGGACGGTGCAGGAGGACATCGAGTACGGCTTGGAGATGCGCGGGGTTTCGAAACAGGACCGGGAGCCTAAAGCGAGAGAGGCGCTGAAGCAGGTCGGCTTGCAACCGGACGACTTCTTGGCACGCTCTCCTTTTCTACTGAGCGGCGGGGAAAAAAGGCGCGTGGTCATCGCCGGGGCTTTGGTGGCGGAGCCGAAGTTGCTTATCTTGGACGAGCCGACGGCCGGATTGGACCCGGCGGCCTGTCGAGAGTTGGTGGGTGTCCTGCAACGGTTGCGCGAACAAGGTCTGACCCTGCTCGTCAGCACGCACGATCTGGATCTGTTCTTTCCGCTGGCCGATCAGGTGGTGGTGATGCGGGAAGGGCGTGTACAGTTTGCAGGGGAGGCTGACGAACTGGTCGCCAACCCCGTCCTCATGGAGGAAGCCGGATTAGAACTGCCCGCAGCCGCCCGAATTGCACATCGGTTGCAACAAAACGGCATGCAGGTTGCAATCCCGATTAGCGTTGACCAATTGCTACAGTCCTTCGATGCAAAAGGGTTCGTGGTGAGAGAGCCGGTCGACGGAGAACAGCCCCTGTCAGCCACTGTTCAGTTGAGGGCATCCCTGCCTGAATCCAAACGAGCAAGACGGGAACAAACTCCGGACTTGGAGGAGGACCACCATAGCCCTACCACCCGGGATGGCTCATGGGATTGGAACGCCCCGCAGATCGGCCACTCTCTGCTGGAACGGCTCGATCCGCGCATGAAGTGGCTTGGCATGTTCATTTTTTCCCTCGTTCTGTTGCAAATCAGTAACATCGTGGGAGTCCTAGCTTCGATTACCCTGCTCGGCGGCATGCTCTCCCTCTCGAACATCCCTTGGAAGCGAGTCGTCACCTTCATGCGACCTTTTGTCCTCATGTTCGGATTTTTCTGGCTGGTGGCGGCGCTGCAATGGGGCGGGGGAGACGTCGCGGTCGGCCCGATCGGCATCAGTTACGAAGGGGCCACCCAAGGCGGCTTAGGCGTTCTGCGTTTCCTTCTGCTGATCCTGCTCGGTCTCGTCTTCACGGACACGACCACCGGCGCTCCCTTGCGCGAAGGTTTCGAGTGGGCGATTCGCCCGTTGCGAAAAGTAAAAGTGCCGGTGCGCGACCTCTCCTTCTCCGTCTCGATCGTTCTGCAATTCGTGCCGTGGATTCTGGAAAAAGCGGGGCAACTGCGCAAAGCGTTAGCCTCTCGGGGTCAAGACTCCCGCGGTCTCGCCAAATGGTCGCCGCGGCACCTGTCCTTTTTGATCGTCCCGCTGGTGATCTTGGTGATCAAAATGGGAGATGAACTGGCCGTCGCTATCGAATCGCGCGGGTACGACCGCCACGTCGAGCGGACGTCCTGGTATGAACTGAAATGGACGCGCAAAGACACTGCGGCGACTGCGTTTGTGTTGCTGACCGCCAGCTTGTTGATGATTTGGGGCTAAACCGATTGGATGGAGAGGAAAGCATCGCATAGAGTAGTACGAACGGCATGAGTCGTGATGTTGTCTTATTTTGTTCGGCAGGTATAGTTGAGTGTTGGGAAAGGGCATGCTATGATAGACACATCAAGTCGATCACGTGCCCTTAGCTCAGCCGGATAGAGCGTTTGACTACGAATCAAAAGGCCGGGAGTTCGAATCTCTCAGGGCACGCCATCTTATCGTCGCGGGGTGGAGCAGTTGGTAGCTCGTCGGGCTCATAACCCGAAGGTCGCAGGTTCAAGTCCTGTCCCCGCAACCATTTTTAAAAAAAGGCGTGGAAGCCCCGCTAAAACCGCGACCGTCCGGGTCGCAACGCGGGACGCCCGAATCCTTTCGGGCGGAAGTGGCTCAGGGGTAGAGCATCGCCTTGCCAAGGCGAGGGTCGCGAGTTCGAATCTCGTCTTCCGCTCCATAGAGGTTGTACAGAAAGACCCGATCCGGTCGCGATGGATCGGGTCTTTTTTCTTGATTCCGCATAGTTCGTCCCACCGTCACGTAGGCATACAGCATGGAAACGTACTACGCTGACAAGGGGTGAACGCCTTGACGCTCACGACACTGACCTCCCCCGATTTTCTGTCCGCACTGCTCTCGATCATCGTCATCGACCTCGTCCTCGCCGGAGACAACGCCATCGTTATCGCAATGGCTGCGCAGAACGTGCCGAAGTCAAAACAACTACCGGTGATCATCTGGGGCACCGTCGCCGCCATCCTGATCCGCTCCCTCGCCACCCTCGGTGTGGTCTATCTCTTGAAAATCCCGTTTCTACTCGGCCTGGGCGGGCTGGTGCTGCTGCGCGTGGCCTACAAATTGCTCACCGCGAAAAAGAAGCACAGCCACCTGCCCTCCGGCAGCTCAATTTGGATCGCCGTGCAGACGATCGTCGTCGCCGACATCGTGATGGGGCTCGACAACGTCTTGGCGATTGCGGGGGCGGCACACGGCTCCATCTTGATCGTCGTCTTGGGCTTGTTGATCTCGGTGCCGATCGTGATCTGGGGCAGCACCATGTTTCTCAAATGGATCGAGCGGTTTCCGATCTTGCTGTACATGGGAGCGATCGTGCTGGTGTACACGGCATCTACGATGCTGCTGGACGAACCGATGCTACGTCCGTATCTCGGTGCCGACCCAACGTTTCGCATCGTCTTTTCACTTGTCTTGATCCTTTACGTGCTGTTGGCCGCTTGGTGGCGCAAGCGCCGGACCCCTTAATTGGCAAAGGGGTCTTTTTCTTTTGTCAAATAATCCTTGACGAAAGGGAATAGCATCTGCTACATTCATCTTACAAAACAAACCGATTGGTCGGTTTTATCTAAGGGGGCTTTTCCATGATCGAGATCAAACGTCTGTCCGCCTGTACGTGGGATCAAGCGGTGCAAGCTTGGAACAGTGGATTTGAGGGCTATTATTTTGATGCGACGATGGGCGTGGACGCGTTTACTACCCGAATGGTCATGGAAGGGTTGTCTCCTGCGCTCTCTGTCGTCGCTTTCGTCGACGGCGAACCGGCGGGGATCGTCCTGAGCGGGCTTCGCACGATCGACGGGCAAAAGATCGCGTGGAACGGCGGCACCGGCGTGGCGGCGCGCTTTCGGCGCACAGGTGTCGGCAAGGCGATGATCGCGGCGGCGCTGGACATCTACCGCGAACAGGAAGTCGACATCGCAACCCTCGAAGCGATTGCCGACAACATGCGAGCGATCGAACTTTACAAGCAATACGGCTATGAAATCACCGACCACTTGGCATTCTATAGCCAAGAGGGGCGTTTCGACAGAACGCCTTTTCACCGCGCCGATACGGAAGCGTATCACGTGGTGCGCGGGCTGGCGCAGGACGCTCGACACCTGCCCTTTTACCAAACGCATGCCCCGTGGCAAACACAATGGCAGAGTGCTCGCGACGGCGAATCCGTAATCGTCCATACAGCGGACGGCGCCCCAATCGCGTATGCTGTATATGTGCGCAGATATAACGCTGCCGGCCAACCGGTCACGATCAGCCTCATGCAGTTGGGGTGGGATTCCCGTCGCGACGACCTCGATCTCGATGACGTGATTCGCTTCGCCTTGCAACAGGTATTCCGACCGGAACTTGAGATCAACCGAGTGGTCGTCAACCTTACCGACTCGCATCTGTATGTCAAGGAAGCTTTGCTCGAAGCCGGATTCGCGGTGAAGACGGAGCAGGTGAACATGGTGCGAATCCTGTCGGCGAAGGAGGAGGCAGACGAACCGTATGGCACCGAAAGTATCCCAAGCGTATAAGGAAGAGCGCCGCGCCAACTTGTTGCAAAGCGCGCTGCACTGCTTTGCGGAAAAAGGCTACCAGGCGACGACGATCGACGATATCGTCCGGCAGGCTGAGGCGAGCAAAGGCGCGGTGTATCATTATTTTAAAAGCAAGGAAGACATCTACCTGCAGTTGATGGCGGATAGCACGGAGCGATTTTTCAGCTTGCTGGAGGAGGCGTTCGGGAAGACGGAGAGCGCAGGAGACAAGGTGCGGCAGTTGGTGACCCGTTTTCCTTCGATTCCGATGAGCGCAGAAGACCGGCGGTTGGTCAACGTGCATCTGGAATTCTGGCTGTTTGCCCAGCGGCAAGAAGAATTGAGCTCGCTGATGGTGGCCCGATACGATCGCTTTCTGACCTTCTTGACCGCGATCATTGAAGCAGGGCAGGCGAGCGGCGAGTTTCGCGCCGATGTCGACCCGACGGTGGCCTCGATGTTGTTCTGGGGGCTTCGCGACGGACTGGGCCTGCACTTCTCCACCGTGGAGGAAAAAGGGTCGCGGGACCATATCCTGCAGGCGTATGAGCGGATGTTTTTAGGGTATCTTAAATAAAATGAGCGATGGAAGAAGAGGAGACATGGCACCATGAACAACAAAAGACCGGAAGACACGCGCGTCGTGGTCGGCATGTCCGGTGGCGTGGATTCTTCGGTTACGGCACTTCTGCTGAAACAGCAGGGCTATGACGTGATCGGGGTGTTTATGAAAAACTGGGACGACACGGATGAATATGGCGTGTGTACGGCGACGGAGGATTTTAACGATGTGCGTCGCGTGTGTGATGCGATCGGCATTCCCTATTACACGGTGAATTTTGAAAAGCAGTACTGGGACAACGTGTTCCAATACTTTTTGGACGAATACAAGCGCGGGCGCACGCCGAACCCGGACGTGATGTGCAACCGCGAGATCAAGTTCAAGGAATTCCTCGAAGCGGCGCTCGATCTCGGAGCCGATTACATCGCAACGGGGCATTACGCTCGCGTGGTCGAGCAGGACGGCGAGTTCAAGATGCTGCGCGGCGTGGACAACAACAAAGATCAGACCTATTTCCTGAGCCAGCTCAACCAATACCAGCTGTCGAAATCGATGTTCCCGATCGGTCATCTGCCCAAGCCGGAAGTGCGGAAAATCGCCGAAGCGGCGAACTTGCCGACGGCGAAAAAGAAAGACAGCACGGGCATCTGCTTTATCGGCGAGAAAAATTTTCGTGAGTTCCTCGGCAACTACCTGCCGAACCAACCGGGCGAGATGCGGACATTGGCGGGCGTTGTGAAAGGGCAGCACATCGGGTTGATGTACTACACCCTCGGCCAGCGCAAGGGGCTGGGCATCGGCGGCTCCGGCGAGCCGTGGTTTGTCGTCGGCAAGGATCTCGAACACAACATCCTCTATGTAGAGCAGGGCGAGACGCATCCGACGCTGTATTCGGAGAGTTTGACCGCCCATGAAGTGAACTGGTTCAGCGAGCGGGAAAAGCCGCAGACGTTCCGCTGCACGGCGAAATTCCGCTACCGCCAGCCGGATCAAGGCGTCACCGTACACCTGACCGAGCCGGGGATGTGCGAAGTCGTGTTCGACGAACCGCAAAAGGCGGTCACGCCCGGCCAGGCGGTCGTCTTCTATGACGGGGACGCTTGCTTGGGCGGCGGTCTGATCGACAAGGTACATCAGAAGAACCCGCCGATTCCGACTTATACCGTCACGAAATAAGGTGCGAAAAGGGAGCCTGTTCAGGCTCTCTTTTTGCTTCATGCAACTTTTCTGTAACAAGAAGCTGGTACAATGTCCCTCAGAAGGATCGTACTTGCAACAGGAGGGACTGGCGAATGCGTTTACAGGATAAAGTGACTTTGATTACCGGGGGAGCAAACGGCATCGGCCGGGAGACGGCTCTTTTATTTGCGAAGAACGGCGCGAAGGTCGTCATCGCCGATTTTGACGAAGCGGGCGGTGCGAAGACGTTGGCGGAGTTGCGCGAGTTGGGCGCGGAGGCGGAGTTTGTGAAGACGGACGTCTCGAACGCGGATGATGCCTCGCAGATGGTGCGGACGGCGATCGATCGCTTCGGGCGGTTGGACGTGCTGGTCAATAACGCGGGGATCACGCGCGACGGATTTCTGGTGAAGATGGACCCGGCGCAATGGGATCAGGTGGTCGCGATCAACATGACCGGTGTGTTCCATTGCACGCAAGCGGCCGCGAGAGTGATGTTGGAGCAGGGGTCCGGCGTGATCTTGAACGCCGCCTCGGTCGTCGGGCTGTACGGCAATGTCGGGCAGACCAACTATGCCGCGACCAAGGCGGGCGTGATCGGCATGACCAAGTCGTGGGCGAAGGAGATGGGCCCGAAGGGCATCCGGGTCAACGCCGTCGCGCCGGGCTTTATCGTCACCGGCATGACCGACAAGATGCCGGAGAAAATCCTCACCCTGATGGAGGAAAAGACGCCGTTGCGCCGTCTCGGCCAGCCGAGCGACATCGCCAACGCGTACCTGTTCCTCGCGTCGGACGAGGCTTCCTTTATCAACGGCACGGTGCTGTCCGTCGATGGAGGCTTGACCTTCTGATGCGGGCCGCCGACTGGTTGCAAAGTAATGCCCGTTTGCGGCCGGACAAAGCAGCTGTGGTCGATGTGCGGAGCGGTCTGCGCTTGACTTACGCTGAACTGGATCGGCGAGCGAGCCGGCTGGCCGGCGCTCTGCAGCGGTCGGGTGTCGAGCAGGGGGACCGCGTCGCATTGCTCGCGCCGAACTCGGTCAGCCATCTCGAGCTGCTGTTTGCCTGTGGCAAGGTCGGCGCCCTGTTCGTCCCGCTGAACATGCGGTTCTCGCAAGCGGAGTTGCTCTATGTGTTGGAGGATTGTCAGCCTCGCATGTTGGTGTTCGACGAAGGATTTGCGAGGCAGGCGCAGGAATTGGCGACGCGGTATGCGGCAGCTCGATTGCTTGCACCTGCCGAGTATGAGGAGATCGTCACGCAGGGGGATTCGTCCTATCGGGCGGCTGCGCTAGACATGGAAGACCCTTGGGCGATCATCTACACCGGCGGCACGACCGGCAAGTCGAAGGGCGCGATCCTGTCGCACCGCGCCATCACGTGGAACTCGATCAACACGATCGTCTCGTGGGGGCTGACGGAGTCGGAGGTGACGCCGGTCTACCTGCCGATGTTTCATACGGGCGGGCTGAATGCGCTGGTGATGCCGGTGTTGCATGCGGGCGGTACGGTGGTGATTCCGCATGAGGTCAACCCGCAGGCGATCGTCGATGTGTTGGAACGAGAGTGTTGTACCATCGCCCTTTTTGTCCCGACGGTCTATCATTTGCTGATTCATTCGGAAGAGTTTGCCGACGCGGCTTTTTCCACGATGCATACGTTTCTTTCCGGGGGCGCTCCGTGTCCGCACACGATCTATCAGGCGTTCCATGCGAAAGGCATTCAATTTAAAGAAGGCTACGGCTTGACGGAAGCCGGGCCGAATAATTTTTATATTCACCCCGACGAAGCGCGGGTGAAAGTCGGTTCGGTCGGCAAGGCGATGTTTCACAACGAGATTCGCCTCGTCGATGATCGGGGGCATGACGTCCCGAACGGCGAGACGGGCGAATTGTGGATTCGCGGGCCGCATGTGTTTTCCGGCTATTGGAACAAGCCGGAGCTGACCGCAGACGCGTTTGCCGCAGACGGGTGGTTGAAGACGGGCGATCTCTGCCGGCGTGATCAAGACGGCTACCACTACATCGCCGGGCGCAAGAAAGACATGATTATCTCCGGCGGCGAAAACGTCTACCCATTGGAGATCGAGCACTTGCTGGCGATGCACCCGCAGGTCAGCGAGGTGGCGGTCGTCGGGTTGCCGCATGAAAAGTGGGGCGAGGTCGTGACAGCCGTGATCGTGCCGCAGGAGACCGCTCCGACAGCCGGACGTCCGGCACTGATCGAAGAGCTGAAGGCATATTGCCGGAAAACGTTGGCCGGTTACAAGGTGCCGAAGCAGTTTCTTTTCCGCAGCGACCTGCCGACGACATCGGTTGGCAAGATCGACAAAAAGGCGCTCGTGCAGCAGTTGGAGTCGCGCAAGAGCGGTTGAGACGGCTGAAGCGTCGAGGTACGTCCTATTTTGATCGAATTTTCGTGCACCTGCTGAGTCAGGTGCCTTTTTCTTGGAGGGCTTTTTCCAAGACTAGTAGAAGTATCCTATTACAAATGAAGGGAGGCGGATCGGGGCATGCAACCTCAACATCTGGTGTGGGGCAGCAAGTTGGTACCGCCGCGGGTGAAGGCGCAATGCCTGCGTCGCGAGCGGTTGGAGCAGTTGTTTTTGCAGGTGATCGACTACCCGGTCACCGTCGTACAAGCGGATGCGGGCTATGGCAAGAGCACGACGCTGGTGACGCACCTGTGTTCCCGTTATGACCGCATCGCGTGGTATACGGTGGAAAAGGCGGAGCGGGACACGTTTTTATTTGTCCATTATCTGATTCAGGCGTTGAAGACGATCGATGAACGGATCGGGGAGCGGTCGTTGCGCCTGTTGCTGGAAGCGGACTCGGTGGCGGCGATTCTGCAACCGTGTCTGACGATGCTGCTCAATGACCTGAACGAGCGAGCGCCCGATCCGACCGTCCTCGTGCTCGACGATTTTCATG
>DASTWJ010000062.1:0-8445 GCA_035776695.1 Bacilli bacterium | reverse complement strand
GCGGGCAAAAGTTCGTTGACCGACCGGATCATCACGTACCTGCGGAAAGAGCTGGGGCATCGCGTCGGCGTGATCGCGGTCGATCCCACCTCCCCTTTTTCCGGAGGAGCGATCTTGGGGGATCGGGTGCGGATGGGGAACCATGCGCTCGACCCGGACGTGTTTATCCGCTCGATGGGGACGCGCGGTTCCTTGGGCGGCTTGGCGGCAACGACGCAGGAGGCGATCCGCGTTCTCGATGCGTGGGGTTGTGACACGATCCTGATCGAGACGGTCGGGGTCGGGCAGTCGGAGCTCGACATCATGAACGTGGCCGACACCACGGTCGTCGTCTTGAACCCGTCGGCGGGGGATCACATCCAGACGATCAAGGCGGGGATCATGGAGATCGCCGACCTGTTTGCGATCAACAAGGCGGACTTGTCCGGCACCGACAAGACGGAGCGGGAAGTGAACTACATGCTCGACCTGCTCGGCCACATCCCGTGGCGTCCGCCTGTGGTGCGGACGATCTCGCGGGAGAACAAAGGGCATGACGCGCTGTGGGAGCAGGTGTTGGCACACCGCAAGTACCTCGAAGAGAGCGGCTTGTGGGAACAGCGCCGCCATAAGCGTCGGCAGGACGAGATCGTCACGATCGTCGAAGGGCAGCTCGCTCGCAAGGTGAAAGCGCTGATGGCGCAAGACCCCGACTGGGCGGAGAAGCTCGCGCAGGTCGAGGCCGGGTCGGTTGACCCGTACTCGCTGGCGGGTGAGATGATCGGGAAGTTGTTGAAGTGAGTGCGATGGAAGGGAGACCTTGCGGAGGCAGGGTCTCTTTTTTTGTTGACGGTTGTGAAAAGGTTCGGTATTCTGGCTACAAACATAAATACCTACTCATACACAAACGAGTAAAACCCACGCGAAGGAGTGCATACTATGGCAATGATCGAAGCACGAGTAGCGAAAGGTGTGAACGAGATGGCAAAGGTGCGTTTGAACAAGCGTTCCGGCCTGACACTCCCCAAAGAGGTTGTAGATGCTTTGCATTTGCAAGAAGGCGACGAAATGGAGGTGAAGGTCGACCAAGGGCGGATCGTGCTGGAACCCGTGAATTCGCAAGGGTGGTACTGGTCGGAGCAATGGCAGCAGGAAGAGCGAGAAGCGGATGCGGACCTGCAAGCAGGGCGTCTCAGCGAGCCGGTGTCCTCTGTCGATGAATTGCAAAATTATCTGGATCGCTTGAAAGGCTGAAGTCTATGTGGCATAACGAGATGCGGTTGCGATTCACGTCTCGCTTTGACCGCTCTTTTGTCGAGCTGGACGAGCTGTCACAAAAGGCGGTCTCACGAGCGTTGGCGCTTTTGATGCGTCATCCGAGAACGAAGTCCCTTCGGATGAAGAAGGTACAGGGCACCCAAGGTGTCGTCTGGGAAATCAGTGCGAACATGGATATTCGGATCACCTTTGAGTTTGAAAAGCCCGATTGGATCGTGGTGCGTAACTGCGGTCATCATGATAAGGCGTTGAAGAACCCCTAAGCGTTTTCGTCACATGTCCCCTCATCACTTCTCTTCATTTTTACTCCAGTAATGATTCTCGCAGTTCCAATTTCATGATAAGGGAAGGTTGTAGATAAGAGACCCTTTTCAATCAGGGTCTCTTTTTGTGGTATAGTAATTTAATAGGGAGTATTTGTAAGGGGGCTTGGACAAATGATCACCAACCAACAACTTCTGCACTGGGCGCAGCAGATGCAGGCGATCGCGCAGGCGGGGTTGACGTATAGCAAGGACCCGTTCGATGTGGAGCGGTTTGAGCAGTTGCGGGCGATGAGTGTGGAGATGGTGGAGAGTTTGACCGATGTGGTGCTGGAGCCGGATGAGGAGTTTGCGCGTTCCCTGCTGCGCGATGCGTTCGCGAGCGAAGCGGGCTATCCGAACCCCAAGATCGACGTGCGCGGGGCCGTGTTTCGCGATGGCAAGATCCTGATGGTGCGAGAAGCGGGCGAGTGGGCGCTGCCGGGCGGGTTTGCCGACATCGGCTTGTCCATTTATGAAAATGTGGCAAAAGAAGTGCTGGAAGAGGCCGGATTCGTCGTCAAGCCGGTCAAGTTGCTGGCGGCACTCGATTTACAAAAACATCCGCATCCTCCGTCACTGGTTCACTGCTACAAGTTCGTCGTCCGTTGCGAGATTCTCGAGGAGCTCGGGCTTACGGAAAACATCGAAACGGACGCGGTCGACTTTTTCGCGGTAGACGAATTGCCGCCGCTGTCGTTGTCTCGTAATACAAAGGAGCAGATCAAGTTGATGTTTGCGCATCTTCGCGACCCGGATCGTCCGACTGATTGTGAATAAAGGAAGTAGCTCTGCCCCTTGTCGGCAGGGCTTTTTTTATGAAGGAGGATGGGGTTACGAGTGAAGGATAACTTTTTTTACTATTGATTTCCTGCTTCTGGCAATCTATACTAAATGAGCGAGAAATTATGAACTTAATTGGTTGTGAAGGAGGATTTTTCTTGCGTAAAATTCTTGCTGTTTTCATGGCGGTGGCGTTTCTGTTGGCGTTCACGTTGCCGCACCAAGCGTCGGCTGCCACTCCGCCGGTCAAGGTGGAGATCGACGACAAGGCACAAACCTATGACCAACCGCCGGTGATTATGGGCGGTCGCACGATGGTGCCGATGCGGGCGATCTTCGAAGCGTTGGGCGCTACCGTCACGTGGGACAATGCCACCCGTACCGTCACGGGTACCAAGGGCAAGACGGTCGTGAAGTTGACGATCGGTTCCGACTCGATGAACTTCAATGGTCAGAACTACAAGATCGATTCGAAAGCGGTGATCGTGAATTCCCACACGATGGTACCGGTGCGTTTCGTCGCCGAAGCGATGGGAGCGATCGTGAAGTGGGATGCGAAAACCTATACCGTGCAGATCACCAGTTTTGAAACCAGCGCGTTTGCGATGATTCACGGCGGTCATCTCGATGTCCTGAAAGAGATGCTCAAAGATTTCTCGCTGGACTACAGCCACCCGCTTGTCGAGAATGGTCTTCCGATTCTCTACTATGCAATTGCGGAGGAGAACATCGAGGCGATCAAACTCCTCGTGGAAAACGGAGCGGATGTCAACATGCAACCGGCCAACTCCGATTTCGGACCGCCGCTCTACTCCTTCCTCAGCTCGTCTTATACCGATTGGGGCGAGGTCACGCAGACCCTGATCGATTCGGGCGCGGATATCAATCAGGTTGTCGCCGGGGTGACACCGCTGATGACGGCGATTTACTACAACAAGCCGGAGAGCTTCCAAGTGTTATTGGATGCAGGAGCTGATTTTACGGTTCGGGATGAAGACTTCCAACATACCGCTTTGGAAATGGCGGCAGCAATGGAAGATCGCCAAGCGTTTGTCGATATGTTGAGAGACGCAGGCGCGACCGAATAGGCGGCAGGTGCTTTGGACAAACCCGCAATGAGAGAACCCGATCTCCTCGACGAGATCGGGTTCTTTACTTCTCTTCATCTATTCCAGTTCCGAATCAGCACGTTCCTGACGCAGGTTGCGCCGGTACTTGTAGAAAACGCGGTTGAGCATGACGATCGATCGTTTGTCCTTGTCAAAAAAGGCGCGTGTCAGTTGGTTGCGAAGCCAGCTCGGCACTCGACCTCCCCCCGTCTGCTAGGTGTTTACAGGTAGGGTATGCAGCGGGCGTGGGCGGTGTCACTTTTTCCGGCAGGAAATCATTGCCATCACCGAGAAGTATGTGTTCTGATGCAAAGGAGGTACGGCATGGCCGTTACATTTTATTTGACGAAAAAACGTGCGGCGCGCTTGGCGCTCGCTTTGACCTTGACGACTACGGTGCTCGCAGGCTGTTCACACCTGTCCGCGCAAGAAAAGCAGTTCCCGACAGGCACGGTGGCTTATATGAGCTACAGCAATGGCGACTACTCGCTGTATCTGGCGAAACCGAAGACGCTGGAAACGATCGACTCGATCAAGCTGGGGGAAGGGTTCGGGTTCTCGATCTCGGAAGATCCGCAAGGGCGTATCTGGGCACCGCTCAGCTATCGGTCCGATTCGACGACGCTGGAGAATCATGTGACCGTATACGACCCGATCAAAGACAAAAAGTGGCGGGTCGAAGTGGGCGGCGATCCGGAACGAGTCTTCTTCGCCAAGAACAAGGCGTACGTCCTCTGCGGGGAAAATGGGGTCGACCCCTCGTTGTACGTGGTGGATGAGGCGTTGGAAGGTCACAAACTGGAGACGTTCACGGGGGCGGGGTATCTGGTAGACCCGCAGTTTGACGGGGAGACCTTTTATTGGTACACGAGGCCAGACGGGGAGGGGAATAACCCTGCCGACATGCCTTTGCAAGTGGAAACATACTCGCTGTCCGAACAGAAACGGGGAACGTTGACACTTCACGACGAAAAGGTGGAACCGGGTGCTCGGTTGTACGGACTGCTCGTACACCAAGGACGGCTGTATGCGTCGTATGAGTCGCGGGAAGGCAACCTGCATAAGTTCGATGCGAAAACGGGGGAGAAATTGCGCACGCTTGATTTGCAGGGGCACCGCGGTTCATTGGCTCTCGTGCGGGACGACCTGATCGCCGTGACCGATGTTCGCTCGCACCACCAGATGGCGGGGACGGTGGATCTGTTTCAGCTTTCGACAGATGATATCACGGGTGACATCACGGGTCGTGTCGTGGGGGGATTCGGCTTTCAACGACCGGTGGATCGCGTGTCGTTTGTCGGGGACTACTTGTACGCGGTCGATAACGGGGAGAACAAGTTCCTGGCGATTTCCCTCGATGGGGAAGACGTTCAGGAGATGGATGCCCCGACGATGGTGTCGAACTTCATCGCTTACAACTGATCAAACATGCAAGAAAAAAGAGCGATCCCAAGCGGATGGCTCTTTTGCGTTGTCGTATGCGAAGTTTAGCAGCGTCGTCAAGAATTGAGCAATCTCGGTCGGCAAAAAGTTACTCCCCACGAACCTTTTTCTCAGAAAAGCGTTCGTGCAACTGGTGGAAGGTTGAAGGGTGCCTGCGTTGGTTCATGTTAGTGACCTCCACACTCGCAGTCCGATGAGTCTGCTGCGGTCTCGTCCGACTTGTCCTCGCTCTTGATCTGCGTCATCCCCACGCCCGCCTGCTGCAACAGCTCGACGGCGTACGGGTCGACTCGGTACTTCTCTCCATAATAAATGTGCTTGATCCCGGCCTGAATGATCTGCTTCGAGCAGAGCAGGCACGGGAAATGCGACACATACATATCGGCAGCTTCCGTGCTGACCCCGAACTTGGCGCATTGCAGGATCGCGTTGGACTCGGCGTGGATCGTGCGGATGCAATGCCCGTCCACCACATGACAGCCCACGTCGGCGCAATGCACGTCGCCCGACACGCTGCCGTTGTATCCGGTCGAGATGATCCGGCGGTCGCGCACGATCACCGCCCCGACATGCAGGCGGTCGCAGGTGGCGCGGCTCGCCACCATCACGGCTTGGTCCATAAAGTACTCGTTCCACGGTTTTCGCATGACCGACTCCTCCTCCTCGCTCTCTCCAAAAGGTTATCCCTATTCTACTCGATCGGCAAATAGGTGTCGAACCCGCATATACTTTCCGACATTCCCCCCGCTTTTCTCGACGATTCGAGCCGTTGGCGCGATCAAGGTGAGGGTCGTCCCAGCGAACCTTTTTCCCAACGGGTCAAGGGTTCGGCCCCGAACAGGCGCACGGGTGTTCGCGAGGAAGCGCGTCGCGAGGTGTCGGAATTTTCTTCGGTCGCCAAACGCGTTTTGACAAACAATTCAGAGCGGACATGCTATCCTGTAACCATTCAAATCACGAAGAACGGATGGTGGGGCTTCATGTGGAAACGGATTTGGCAAGAACGCCTGGCCCATGCGGCAGAGGGAGCGGCGGTGATGAAACCGTTCCAAGCGGTTCGCTCGCGGCTCGAACGCTTGCAGGCGTGGGGGGCACAGTTGGCGGGACGCGGGGTGCTGGTGCTCGTCGTGATGGCTTTCTTCCTCGGGCGGGCGATGATCCTCGGGGAGTTGGCGCCGTTTGCGATCGCCTTCTTCGCCGTCATTCTGCGGTTAAAACGATCTGCCGCCAAGCCGGTGCTCGGGTCGCTGATCGTCGGGTCGCTGACGGCGCACGGGGTCCTCTCCCTCTGGCCGATCTTGGCGGCGGCGCTGCTGTTCTACCGCTTGGTCTACGGTCTGCTCTCGAAAAAGAAAGCGTTGTCGCTCGGCATGGTTCCATTTGTCGTCTTCCTTGTGGATAGCGGGGTCCGGTTGGCGGGCAATGCGGCGGTGGGGGATTTCACCTCCTACTCGCTGATGATGGCGCTGGTCGACGGGTTCCTCGCGATGGTGCTGACCCTGATCTTCATCCAGTCGCTGCCGATTTTCACCTTCCAGCGCGGGGTGAAGGAGCTGCGCAACGAAGAGATCGTCTGCCTCGTGATCCTGCTGGCATCGGTGCTGACCGGGTTTCACGGGCTGAACATCGGGGCGATGTCGTTTGAGAACATCTTCTCCCGCTACCTGATCATGCTGTTCGCGCTGATCGGCGGGGCGGGCATCGCGGCGGGCGTCGGGGTGGTGACGGGCATCATCCTGACGATGGCTTCGCTGATGGCGACAACGCAGATCGGTCTGCTCGCCTTCTCCGGTCTCTTGGCCGGCTTGCTGCGGGATGTGAAAAAAGTCGGCGTGGGGATCGGCTTTGCGCTCGGGACGGCGATTCTGACGGTGTATGTAAACGACCTGTCCAGCGTGATGACGGCGTTGCAGGAGTCGGCGTTCGCGTTCGTGCTCCTGCTGTTGACACCGAAATCTTTTATCGATCAGGTGTCGCGCTACGTGCCGGGGACGCACCAGCATTCCCTGTCGCAACAGGACTATGCAAGGCGGATTCGCGAGCTGATGGCGATGCGGATTCGCGAGGTGTCGTCGGTGTTTCAGGAACTGTCGAGAACGTTTTCGCAGATCTCGACCACGGCGGTCGCGGCCAAGCAGCAGGACGACGTGATGAACCAGACGTTCGAGCTGGTGGCGAAGCAGGTCTGCTCGGGGTGTTTCAAGCGGGAACAGTGTTGGCAGAAGAACTTTTACCAAACGTATCGCACGCTGTTTGACACGGTGACGCTGATCGACATCGACGGGCACGTACCGGCGGCCGACATGCCGCAAGAGTTGAAAAAGATGTGTGTAAAGACGGAGCACCTGCTGCCCGCTTTGCATCGCGCGGTGGAGATGTCGAAGCGGGACATGCAGTGGCAGGCGCAACTGGCCGAGAGCCGCGACATGGTGGCGGGGCAGTTGGTCGGGATCTCGCAGATCATGGCCGACCTCGCCCAAGAGATTCGCAAGGAAAACCATGTCTCCGCCGACCACGAGGAGCATATCGTCGCCGCGCTTGAGCATCTGGGGTTGTCGATTCGTTCGGTGGAGATCGTGTCGCTCGACGAAGGGAAGGTCGAGATCGAAGTCACCTCGACGGGGGCGACGTCGGCGGAAGAGGGCGAGAAGCTGATCGCGCCGCTTCTCTCCGAGATCATCGGGGAAAATATCGTCGTGTCCAACAAGCGCTACTGGGAGGACGAGAACGGCGTGACGATGACGCTGTCCTCCGCCAAGCTCTACGACATCAAATACGGCGTGGCGAGCGCGGCCAAGGATGGGCGGATGCATTGCGGCGACTCGTTTACGGCGCTCGATGTGGGCAATGGCAAATTCGCCGTCGCCGTGTCGGACGGGATGGGCAACGGGGAGCGGGCGTTTCAGGAGTCGAGTGCGGCGATCTCCTTGCTGCAGCAATTGTTGAAGGCGGGCTTTGACGAGCAGTTGGCGATCAAGACGGTCAATTCGGTGCTGTTGTTGCGGTCCAAAGATGAGATGTACACGACGATGGATCTCGCCTTGATCGACATGTTTACGGCGCAGACCGAGTTCCTGAAGATCGGGTCGTCGCCTTCGTTCCTCAAGCGGAGCGGCGAAGTACGGGCGATCTCGGGGGCGAACGTGCCGATCGGGATTCTCCAGGACATCGACATCCAGACGGTGGAGGAGGACTTGCAGGAGGGGGATCTGCTGGTGCTGATGTCGGACGGCATCTTCGACGCGCCGAAGCACACGGATGATAAGGAAGGGTGGCTCAAGCGCAAGATCGAGGAGTTCAAGTCGACCGACCCGCAGGAGGTGGCCGATATGCTGGTCGAGCTGGCGGTGCGGATCAACCACGGCAAGATCGTCGACGACATGACGGTGCTGGTCGCGAAAGTCGAGACATACAAACCCGAATGGGCGACGATTCGCGTGCCGGGGATGAGCAAGTTGAAGCGGAAAAAGGGTGGCCACGCGGCGCAGACGAAAGAGAAATTGGTGCCGATGGAGAGTTAGTTGGACGGAGGGAAACAGGAACGGATGAAG
>DASTWJ010000061.1:0-10877 GCA_035776695.1 Bacilli bacterium | reverse complement strand
AGTTGTTGCGTGCCATAAGGAAATTCCTCCTATGTAGGTATCGTTTGGTAGGGAAGTTGCTTGTAAGCATAAGATTGCTTGTTTGCCCGATTTTCATACAAGGAATCTCTTGGAAAAAAGGCGAGGGGCCGCCGGGACGGGATAACGGGAGGAAAACTCAGCCACACTAAGGGAAACGAGGATGCGGAGGTGCTCTTGTGCGCTCGGACAGTCACAAAGTGGTCAATCTCTACGAAATTCCCGTGCGGGACATCCAGCGCTTGGTCAGCGTCCTGCAAAACGACCTCAAGGAATACGAACTCGATGCCGACTTTGAGCCGGGCACGGAAGCGACGATCCGGCGTCTTGTCGAGGAGATGTCCCAACATTTGGACTAGGAGGTGCCGTCGATGCCCCCGTCACTTTGGTTTTCCGCCAATTGGATCTGGGTGCTGACGATCGTGGCGGCGGTCGGGCTGATCGTGTATCTGGCGACCTATCGCCGTCGCGGTCGCAATCGCTAAGCACACAAAAGCCGCCGGACCCGTGCAACAGCGCAGGCCCGGCGGCTTTTCTCATGCTCGCGGCTTCGCGAACTATTTCCATTTGCGTATGCCTGTCATCGTCGTCTCGACATACCCGATGCCCCTGTTTCGCGTCTCGCGCAGCAGATGGCGCACGATCGCGTCATACCCGTTCCGCATCAGCGTCGAAATGATCGACTGGGTGGTGAACGGCAGGCTCATGCCTTCCTGTACATCGGGATCGTGCTCGAGATCATCGAGCCAATCGTCGCTGTAGTGAGGGCCGAGCCGCTGTTGATAGGCTTTGCGGTACAAGTCTTTGACCGAAAAGGGCAGTTCGAGCGCCTTCAGGTAAAAATCGAGCTGATACAAGGCTTGATCAGCTGTGAAATCAGAACCGAAGAGATACTCCTGAGCCATCGTCAACTCCCCTTACGTGGTCACGGTTGCTATTATCTATATTCACGGACAGGGAAAGATTGCGAACAATTTGGCAGGTGGGGACGAGACGAATTTTCTGGTACAATGAGGAGAACGGAACGTGAGGAGGAACAACTGTGGGAATGGACTTTTTTATGGCCCTGATGTTTGTCACCGTAATGGTGCTGGCCTTCCTGATCGCCATCGGCGTGTCGATATGGAAAAAGAAGAAAAGATAAGGAACTTCGCAATCGGAAGTTCCTTTTTTATTTGCGGACTTGAAAAAACGTGGACAGAAACAGCGCGGATGACCGTCGGAAGTAAAACAGACCGAGCAGTGGCGACAGACCGACCATCAAAAAGGCGATCCGGTTGGTCAGCGCGTCCGACCAGATCGTCTGTGCGCCGATCATCACCAGCAAGGACAGGCAGCGCCCCGTATTGACCGCCGTCTCCCGCACGACGAGATACTCGACTTTGCGGTGTACCGCTTCCGGCAGCCGCCCCATCACGTCGAGCGTCAGGCAGGCGTAGGGGATGATCAACAGCGGGGTAAAAAGCGCGTTGGTGATGCCGAAGACGAACAGAGACACTTGATTGACTTGGAACAGCAGCATCAACACGGACAGGGCGAGCATGAACGCGGACACGGTGACAAACGTGTTGCGCCGCTCGAAGGTCAGAAACTTTTTGACAAAAAAGTAGGCGGCAAACGAGCCGATCGCTGTCATCAGCAGATAACGACCGGCCATCTCTTCATTTTTCGTCACCAAAAAGACGAGCAAAAAGGGCAGGAAGGACAAGGTGCCTTCGCGAAAACCAAGCAACAGGGATACGCGCAACGTCTGACGCCAAATCTCACCGTGCTGCGGGGGCTTGTACCCGATGAAGAGGTTATAATGCGGGGGACCGGTGCGTCGCTTCAGCAACCACGTGCAGACGACGGCGGCGATGAACAGGGCGAACGAAACGAGAAACAGCACCGTATAACCGCGACCCGGAAGGTACGAGAGCACTTTGCCTGCGATCATCGGCGCGACCCCGGTGGCGAGCGAGAACAGGAAGCCGTTGGTCCCGTTGAACTGGTCGCGCGTATCCGGCTCGGTCACTTCAAAGACCAACACGTTGTAGGACAGCCAGTAAAATCCGGTGCCAAACCCTAGCAGACACCCGAGCAGCCAGTACGTGTTGATCACGCGTGGGCCGAGTGTCAGGATCAGGATGTAGAACAGGGCCAAGATCGCCACGCCCGCTCGCATCGTGTACAGGCGATCCGTTCGTTTGGCCACCCAGCCGGCTGTCATGTAGCCCAGCGCGATACACAGGAAAATGGAGAGATTGTAGATCGCGATCTGTTCGAGGCTTCGCAGAAACTTCCACAGATAGATGTTCAGAAACGTGTTGGAGAGGGCGCCCGCTCCGTTGAACAGCGTGTTGATCACCAACAGCCATCGGCTGCTCGGCGGCAACTGCCCGTGTTGCATCATGGCCTCTCCTCCTTGGCTTTGGATGGACATTTTTCAGCATGCCCCAAAACCGCTCTTTCATTGTGCGAAGACTATGTTATACTAACGTTGAAGAAATTTGTAGAATTTTAGGCCATTTACTAGCAGGAGCGATACTTTTCCGTCATGATACAGAAACCGAAACCATACATTCTCTTGTGCGCGTTGCTCACCGCTTTTTCCATCGGCTGTCACAAGCCGGAGTACGACGAGATGCAACCGAGCAAGCCCAAATGGGCGCTCGGTGTCGTCGCTCATGCGGAGAGTCTCGAACAGCAGAAGTTGTTACAGACGCTGACGGATGAACTCACGCGCGAACAAGCGATGACCACGCGCATTAGTTGGACGCCTGCGGAAAAAGCTAGTCAAGAACTGGAAACGATGACAAAAAGCAAAGGGCTCGACCTGTTGGTCTTCGAGCACCAAGTGCCGCAGATCGCAGAGCTGGCCCGCAAGAACCAGCAGATGCGCTTCACGTTGCTCGGCAATCAGCCGGCTCCCGACTCGCTCAATGTGCGCCGCATCACGCACGATCGCGACCAACTGCTGTTCTTCGCCGGCTTTTTGGCGGGGGAAGCGAACCGCGATTCGAAAACGCCGTTCTCGGTGCTCGTCGACCACCCGCATCCGGCGGATGACAAGGACTGGCAGTTGCTTGTCGCAGGGGCCCGCTTGGCAGGGCAGAGCCTGCCGCCGTTGCAAGTGGTGCAAAGCGACCTGCTGCAGAAGACGACCTACGCGTCGCCGTTTTCCGGCAAGGCACTGGTCTTGCTCGATCCGGTGGGGGAAGCGGTGTGGCCGAAGATCGGTCAATTCTCGATCTCGCTGGTCCGCACCGATGAGAACGTCGGGAGCATTCCACTCCAAGGCCGCGTGCTGGCCCAGCCCGGTTCGCTGCTGGTCGAGGCCGTTAAAGAAGAGGCGGACTTGCTGACCGACGGCAAATGGCAGGGCAAGACGACCGTCGCGTTGACGAGCAAGCATACCTATCGCCTGTTGCTGCCGGGACTGTTTCCCGACAAGAACCTGCCGACGCGCTTGGAGCTGTTCGAAGACCAGTATGTGTCCGGTCTGCTCAAACCGTCGAGCTACAAAGTGACCAACCAAAATGGACAAACGGGAGCCACACAACCGTAAAGAGGTGAGTGACATGGAGGAATGGTATCTCGAATATCACATCCACAAGAACCGACCCGGCTTGCTGGGGGACATCGCCTCCCTGCTCGGCATGCTGTCGATCAACATTGTCATGGTCAGCGGCGTTGAGGAGAAGAATCGTCTGTTGTTGCTCCACACGGATGACCGCCAGAAGATCTCCGCCCTTCGCTCGATGTTGCGCAAAGTGGAAAACATCACCGTCACCGCGTTGCGCCAACCGACGTTGCTCGACCGCTTGGCGCTGCGTCACGGCGTATTTATCAAGCGCGAATCGATCGAAAATGTGAAGACGTATAAATTTACCAGGGATCAACTTGGAATTCTTGTGGATTTTTTGGGGGAATTACTAAAAAAAGAAGGCAATCAAGTCATCGGAATCAGAGGGATGCCGCGCGTTGGCAAAACCGAATCGATCGTGGCTGCCAGCGTCTATGCGAACAAACGCTGGTCCTTTGTGTCCTCGACCTTGTTGAGACAGACGATTCGCTATCGGCTGGAAGAGGACGAGATGGCTGCGGAGAACATGGTGTACATCATCGACGGCATCGTCTCCACTTTGCGCTCCAACGAACAGCACCATTCGCTCGTACGCGAAATCATGCGTATTGATGCGCCGAAGGTGATCGAACATCCGGACATCTTCGTGCGGGAGACGGAATTCGGTTGGAATTATTTTGATCGGATCATCGAACTGCGCACCGAACCCGACGAAGAAATCTCCTATCAGACGATTCAGACCGGATTTTCATCCTTCGACATCAGTTAAGCCAACCCACACCTCAGTCTCGAAGGAGGTATCTTCGTGCAGGAAATCGGAAAAGAGCTACAGGAAGCGCGTGAAGCACAAGGGATGACCTTGGAAGATGTCCAGCAGGGGACGAAGATTCGCACTCGCTATCTCGAAGCGATCGAAGCGGGCGAATTGGACACGTTGCCGGGCATGGTCTATGCGCGCGGATTTATCAAAAGCTACGCGGAATTTCTCGGAATCAACGGACAGGAGCTGCTGGAGCGCCACAACTTGGCGGCCGAAGCGGATAGAGCACCTGTCGAACCGGTGGCTTCCGCACCCCAACCGAAAGTCAAGACCAAGCGGTCCGCACTCCCGCTCCTCTCCTCGCGCCTTCCGCAGGTGGTGGCGATCATCGCGCTGCTTGCCGTCTTTACGGCCGGCTACCTGTATTTCGTCAACCAAGACGAAGAGCATGGCGCGGTCAACCAAGAGCCGAAAGTGCAAGGGGAGACGTCGCCGACCGATGTCTCCGAGCCCGCTCCGCAGCCGGAACCGACCCCGGCACCCGCTCCCGAGCCGCCGAAACCGAAAGTCGCCGTCACCCAGGCCGGTCAAGCGGCACATATGACCTCCTATAAGGTGACCGGCGTGGAGAAGATGGAGCTCTTGTTCTCCGCCGACCGCGGCAACTGCTGGGTCGACGTGAAGGGTGACGACGGCAAGTCGCTGTACACCGGCACCCTGCAAAAAGGGCAGAAGCAGACGTGGGTCGCGTCGAAGGTGCTCACCGTGAAAACGGGGAACTCGCAAGGCGTCTCGATGACAATGAACGGCCAAGCTGTGAACTTCCCGCCGCAAACCGGCGGCTACACGTATCAATTTGCCAAATAACCGCCCGGCTTCGTGCTCACGAGTCCGGGCTTGTCCCGTCCGGCGGTCGTCTGCGGTAGTGACCGCCGGGCAGGAACCCCCATTCGATGCCGAGCCGGGCGGTCTCCTCGCCCAGCGCTTCGAGCACCGCTTCCAACCCCGAGACGGCCAGCGTCTCCATCACCGTGCGCAGGGTATAGAACTCATGCCGCCCCGCCACCACATACCGATCCTCCGCCAAATGGGCCAGCCACAAAGCGCCCGGCGCCTCTCGCCAATTCGCTCCAAACCCCATCCGATAGAGGTCCTCCATCGAAAACGGCAAGCGCAGCGCTTGCAGATATAAGCTCAACTGATACAAGGCGCGGGCCAACCGCAATTCAGCTTGTGCATCCATGTTCCCGTCCTCCTAGATAGTCGATGGCCAGCTCTTGCGCTTCCGCCTGCAAGGTGTCCAGCAAAAAATGATGCTCGTGTCGGTAGCCTTTTTGCAAATAGGCGATCTGAAAATCGAGCGCGGTTTTCCTTTGTTCGACGATGCGAACGCCGTGGCGGCGCAGTTCGCGCTTGATCTCGCCGATCTGTCGGAGCAGGTCGGCCTGAATCGCGTCCCAGCGTAATACGTAACAGCGATGCAGATGCAAGGGCATCCGGCCCAACTGCTGCCCGTCGGCCTCCAGCAGTTGGCGCAGCAGGTGCAGGACCAGCACGCGCTTGATTGAGGTCAAAGGATCGAATGTCATCGACATCAGACTCCTCAAGTTGATGAATTCTGAATCAGAACAAACGTTCTAGGTACGTATGTTCGTATTCTAACACCGAACATCGTCGATTAAAAGTGCTTTATCGAAAAACGGACAGGAAATTTAATCCTGAACGGATTGGATGAAAGCGGGGGACTTGTGGTATAATCTGCGGTGCATACATACAGAGGTGAAGGAACAGGAGGCTTATCAACATGGCCAAAGACGCATCTTTTGATGTCGTAAGCAAAATCGATATGCAAGAACTGAAGAACGCCGTCAACCAAGCGGAGAAGGAAATGACCTCTCGCTTTGACTTTAAAGGCAGCCAGAGCTCGATCGAGTTGGGGGAAAAGGAGATCACGCTGATCTCCGACGACGAAGTGAAAATGAAGAACGTCGTCGACATTCTCGAAACGAAGCTGATCAAGCGCGGCGTTTCGCTGAAATCGCTTGACTACGGCAAAGTGGAGCCGGCTGCAGGCGGTACCGTGCGCCTCGTCGCCAACCTCAAGCAAGGCTTGGAGACCGACATGGCGAAGAAGATCGTCAAGTTGATCAAGGATGCGAAAATGAAAGTCCAAGCGTCCGTGCAAGGCGAGGCGGTGCGGGTGAGTGGCAAGAGCCGCGATGACTTGCAGGCGGTGATTCAACTGCTGAAGGATTCCGATCTGCCGGTGCCGTTGCAATTTGAGAACTACCGCTAATCGGCACGGTTTGATTTGGCGGATGCCGCTTGATTTTGTGGCAGGTTCCACTCCCTGTGGAACCTTTTCTTGGTTTTGACACCTTAGCGACGGTTCGTTTATACTTGAATACAGATTGCCAAGCTAGGCTTAGTTTGGAGGAGTAAAACACTGTGACAGAAAAAACATTGCAAAAGATACACTTTGTAACCCTTGGCTGCGAGAAGAACCTCGTCGACTCCGAAGTCATGATGGGCATCGTCCAAGGCAAAGACTATGAGATCGTCGATTCGCCGGAAGCGGCCGATGTGGTCGTGGTCAACACCTGCGGATTTATCGACGATGCCAAGGCGGAATCGGTCGAAACGATCCTGACCATGGCGCAGCTCAAAGAGACGGCGAACGTCAAATCGGTGCTCGTCGCCGGTTGCATGGCACAGCGCTACCAAGACGAACTGATCACCGAGATCCCGGAGATCGACGGCATCGTCGGCACTCAGGATTTCATTCGCATCACCGACCTGATCGAAGAGGCGCAGACCGGTTCGCGTCCCCGCTTTTTCTCGGCGGAGAACCCGATCTACCTCTACGACGAAAACACGCCCCGCATCCACACGTCGGGCGGCTCCTCCGCGTACATCAAGATCGGGGAAGGCTGCAACCACGCCTGCACGTTCTGCATCATCCCGAAGATGCGCGGCAAACTGCGCTCCCGCTCGATCGAATCGATCGTCAGCGAAGCGGAGCAACTGGTGGCGCAAGGCGTCAAGGAGATCGTCCTGATCGCTCAAGACACCACCGACTACGGCATCGACATCTACAAGAAACGCCGCTTGGCCGACCTGTTGCGCGCCTTGAACGAGGTCGAAGGTCTGCACTGGATTCGCCTGCACTACGCGTATCCGGGCTTCTTCACCGATGAAGTGATCGACGCGATCGCTGCGTGTGACAAAGTCGCCAAGTATATCGATATGCCGTTGCAGCACTCGGAAGACCATATTTTGAAAGCGATGCAGCGCCCCGGTCATCAGGCGGGCGTTCGCAAGCTGGTCAAGAAGATTCGCGATCGCATCCCGAACGTGTCGTTGCGCACATCGATCATCGTCGGCTTCCCGGGCGAGACGGCGGAGGACTTCGAGAACCTGTGCCAATTCGTCCGCGATCTGGAGATCGACCACCTCGGCGTGTTCACCTATTCGCCGGAAGAGGGCACGCCTTCCGCTGAATTTGGGGCACAAGTCCCGGACGAAGAAAAGGAACGCCGTTCGAACATTCTGATGGAAGTCGCTCGCGAAGTGGCGTCCGCTCGTCAGGCTCGTCTGGTCGGCGACGAACTCGATGTGCTCGTCGAGAAGTTGGACGAGGAAGACCCGACGATTCGCGTCGGACGCACCCAGTATGATGCGCGCGAAGTGGACGGCGTGGTCTATGTCGCGAACACCGATGCGAGCGTCGGCGACATGATCCGCGTTCGCATCACGCATGCGTACGATTTCGATCTCTCGGGGGAGGCTGTCTAGGGTGACGTTCAATCTGGCTAACCGCATTACTTTAGCCAGGATTTCGCTGGTCCCCATCGTGATGTTCTTTTTGCTGGTGCGATTGGATCTGGGGGATGTGCAGGTGATGAACCACTCCGCCAGCATCTCCGACCTGATCGCCGCCTTGATCTTTATCATTGCATCCGCGACCGACGGGTTGGACGGGTACATCGCCCGCAGTCGCAAAATGGTGACCAATTTTGGGAAATTCCTGGACCCTTTGGCGGACAAACTGTTAGTGTCCGCCGTGTTGATCTCTCTGGTGGAACTCGGTCGGCTCGACGCGTGGATCGCGATCATCATCGTCTCCCGCGAGTTTGCCGTGACCGGTCTTCGCATGGTGGCGGCGGCCAACGGACAAGTGATCGCAGCCAGCAAGATCGCCAAGTACAAGACGACGTTGCAGATCATCGCCATCGTCGCGCTGGTCTTGAACAATTTCCCGTTTTCGTTGCTCGGCGTTCCGTTTGACGATTTGATGGTCTACGCGATGGTGATCATCACCGTCTGGTCGGGCATCGACTATTTTGTCAAAAACAAGCATGCAATCCAAGAAACGTAAGAACTCAGTAGCCGGCAGAACTTTCTCCGGCTACTTGTTTTCTACGAAGGGTGGAGTGATCAGACATGTTAAAAGCGGAGATCATTGCCGTCGGAACCGAGCTGTTGATGGGACAGATCGCCAACACCAATGCGCAACATTTGTCGCAGCGTTTGGCGGAAATTGGTGTCGGAGTGTATCATCACAGCGTGGTCGGGGATAATCGAGAACGGGCGAAACGTGTCGTCGAGCTCGCCAAGGAGCGGGGGGCGAACGTGATCATCCTCACGGGTGGCCTCGGTCCGACAGAAGACGACTTGACGCGTGAGGTGGTCGCCGAGGTGCTTGGCCGACCCCTGCATTTATTGGAAGAAATCGTCGAACATATTCGTAACTTTTTTACATATCGTGGACTTGAGATGCCTGAGAACAACAAGCAACAGGCGATGGTGATCGCAGGCGCACAGGTGCTTGCGAACCCGCGCGGGACGGCACCCGGTCAGTATGTGGAAGAGGACGGCGTACACTACTTCCTGTTGCCGGGGCCGCCGACCGAACTGAAGGGCCTGTTTGAAGAGCAGGTGTTGCCCCGCCTGCTCGAGGTGCAAGGGAACGCCAAGCAGGTCTTCGCTTCGCGCATCCTGCGCATCTTCGGCATCGGCGAGTCGTCGATGGAGGAGAAGATCAAAGACCTGATCCAAGGGCAGACCAACCCGACGATCGCGCCCTACGCGTCGGAAGGGGAGTGCGTCTTGCGTCTGACCGCCGGCGCGGCGTCGGAAGCGGAAGGGCTGGCGCTGATCGCCCCGGTGGAAGCGAAGATTCGCAAGCGAATCGGCTCGTACATCTACGGAGTCGATGAGGAGACCCTTCCGGTCAAAGTCGGCAAGGAACTGCGAGCGAAAGGTCAGACCTTGGTGACGGCGGAGAGCTGCACCGGCGGGATGATCGGGGCGATGATCACCGACCTCGCCGGTTGCTCCGACTACTTTTGGGGCAGTCTGGTTTGTTACCACAACCGAGTGAAGCAGCAGGCGCTCGGCGTGGAGGAAGGCGTGTTGCAAACGTACGGCGCCGTTTCCCGCGAATGTGCCGAGCAAATGGCTGAAGGCGCTCGGCAGCGCGTCGGCACCGACTGGGCGGTCTCGGTGACGGGTATCGCCGGCCCCGGCGGCGGCACGGACGCGAAGCCGGTCGGCTTGGTGTACATCGGGGTCGCCGGTCCGAACGGGACGACGGTCAAGGAATACCGCTGGACGAACAGCGACCGTCACCAGATTCGGTTGCGGGCGGCAAAGAACGCGCTTCACGACCTGCTGAAACGCATGACACAAGCATCAAACCATTGAAAATAGGTGATCCCACGTATGACAACGTTTTTTGACCTAGATTTGAGCAAGAAAGTGCAACAGGCGATCAGCGACATGGGCTTTGAAGAGCCGTCGCCGATTCAGGTACAATGCATCCCGAAGGTGCTGACCGGCGGCGACCTGATCGGCCAGGCGCAAACGGGGACCGGCAAGACGGCCGCGTTCGGCATTCCGCTGATCGAAATGGCGACGCCGCACAAATCGGTGCAATCCCTGATCCTGACTCCGACCCGCGAGTTGGCGATTCAGGTGGCGGGGGAGTTGCGCAAGATCGCGAAATACAAGCGCACCCGCACCCTGCCGATCTACGGCGGTCAGTCGATCGGTTCGCAGATTCGCGCCCTGCAACAAGGCGTGCAAGTGGTGATCGGGACGCCGGGTCGCGTGCTCGATCATCTGCGCCGCGGCACGCTGAAACTCGACAAGGTACGCACCGTCGTGCTCGACGAAGCGGACGAAATGCTCGACATGGGCTTTATCGAGGACATCGAAGCGATCATCAACATGACGCCCGATGACCGTCAGACCCTGCTGTTCTCCGCGACGATGCCGCCGGAGGTCAAGCGCCTCTCCAACCGCTACATGAAGTCGCCGGAGAGCGTGACGATCAACCGCGGCGACGTGACGGTGCCGCAGATCGAGCAGGTCTACTACCGCGTGCTCGAACGCACGAAGCTGGAAAGCCTCTGCCGCATCGTCGACTCCGAACAGGTGGAACTCGGCATCATCTTCTGCCGCACCAAGCGCGGCGTTGACGAATTGACCGACGCCCTGATGGCGCGCGGCTATCTCGCGGACGGATTGCAC
>DASTWJ010000060.1:0-13022 GCA_035776695.1 Bacilli bacterium | reverse complement strand
AGAAGTCGATCTTCTCCGTCATGAACTTCCTCCTGCCGCAGCAAGGCGTCATGCCGATGCACTGCTCGGCGAACGTTGGCAAGTCGGGCGACGTAGCGCTGTTCTTCGGCCTCTCCGGCACCGGGAAAACCACCCTGTCGGCCGACCCGAACCGCAACCTGATCGGCGATGACGAGCACGGCTGGTCGGACAACGGCGTGTTCAACTTCGAAGGCGGCTGCTACGCGAAGACGATCCGCCTGACCCAAGAGAATGAACCGGAGATCTGGAACGCGATCAAGTTCGGCTCCGTGCTGGAGAACGTCGTCGTCGACCTCGACTCCCGCCTGCCGGATTACGATTCGGATCAACTGACCGAGAACACCCGTGCCGCCTACCCGCTCGAACACATCCCGGGCGCCGTGTTCCCGTCTGTCGGCGGCCATCCGGAAGTCGTCGTGTTCCTGACGGCGGACGCGTTCGGCGTGCTGCCTCCGATCTCCAAGCTGACCAAGGAACAGGCGATGTACTACTTCCTGTCCGGCTACACCTCCAAGCTGGCGGGCACCGAACGCGGCGTTACCGAGCCGGAAGCGACCTTCTCCACCTGCTTTGGCGCACCGTTCCTGCCGCTCGACCCGTCCGTCTACGCGAAGCTGCTCGGCGAGAAGATCACCAAGCACAACGCGCAAGTCTACCTCGTCAACACCGGGTGGACCGGCGGCGGCTACGGCGTAGGCTCCCGCATGAAGCTGAAGTACACCCGTGCGATGGTCACCGCGGCGATCGAGAAGAAGCTGGACGATGTGAACTACATCGTCGATCCGATCTTCGGTCTGAACATCCCGACCGCCATCGAAGGCGTGCCGTCCGATGTGCTGAACCCGCGCAACACCTGGTCCGACCAAGCGGCTTACGATGCACAGGCGAAAGACCTCGCCGCTCGTTTCCACAAGAACTTCGAGAAGTTCACCACCGCGACCGAAGACGTGAAGAACGCCGGTCCGAAAGCGTAAGCATACCTACTTGATGAAAAACTTCCTAAAGCCGTTAGGTTTTAGGGAGTTTTTCATTGGCGTATCTTGTAGCACAAAGGGAAGACTGTTAGCATGAGAGGCAAGAGGAGGAGTTCCCATGACGTTTCACTTTCGCATCTTTTCCGACTACATCTGACCGTTCTGCTATGTCGGCAAGGGTCTTGTCGATGCGTTGAAGCAGGAATTTGAGATCGAAGAGGAATGGATCAACATTGAAATCCACCCCGACACGCCGGAAAAAGGGGTCCTGTTGAGCGAGTATTTTCGCGGGATGGACATCGGCGGGATGCACGACAACCTGCGCCGCGCCGGTGCCGCTTACGGGATTGAATTTGGAGAGATGACGATGCTGGCCAACTCGCACCTCGCGATCGCCGCCAGCGAGTATGCCCGCGACCACGGGAAGTTTGAAGCGTTTCACGAAAAGGTGCTTCACGCCTACTTCACCGAAGCTCGCGACATCGGGGACATCGGCGTGCTGCTTGAGATCGCGACCGCTGTCGGATTGGATCGCGGCGAGTTGCAAACCGCGCTGGAAACGGGTCGCTACGAGGAACGCTTGGAGCAAGCCCAGCAGGAAGCGATGCGCTACCAAGTCACCGGCACGCCTTGTTTTATCATCAACAACCGCTACAAAGTCTCCGGCGCCCAACCGCTCGACGTGTTCCAAAACGCCCTGCGGCGGATCGAACAGGAAGAAGCGGGACAAGCCTGATCGAAGAAGAAAAAGTGTTGCAGTCCTCAAGTCAAGGACCGCAACACTTTTTCAATTCCCGCGCCGCACATACAACCGCGACGGCTCAGCGGTGACGATCTTCACCGTCTCTCCCTTGGCGATCGCTTCTTCGGCAAAAGCGCTCCACACGTCGTCCCCGACCTGCACCTGACCGCCTTCGTAGTGGTTGATGTCCCTGACCACGACCCCTTTTTGCCCGACGAGGTCGTGGTGGGGTTCCGGCGTCTGACGAGCGACGCGACGCCTGATGAAGGCCCGGATGAGGAAGTTAAACACGATGGCCGTACCGAAAAAGATGCCGAGCTGTGACCAGACGCCAAACTCCAACCGCTCAAACAACAGGGCCAAGAGCGCACTCACCGCCAGTTGAATCGTGTAGAAGTGGCGGAGGTTGACCTGCACGACCACAAACAAAAGCGCTGCGACCAGCCAGACCACCCACATTCTCGACTCACCTCTCCTCTGCGTTCTCTCGCGATATTCGATCGTTTTCCTACAAGGTATACGCGAGGAGGTTGTTTCATGCCGACTCTACTATTTCGTATATAGAAATTTTAGAGTATAATAGGAATACGATCTCGTACGATTCGACCGTTTGTTTGGTCGGATCGTAAGATGCAGCAAAGTAGGGGGCAATGACAGATGTACATGGATCGCATTCGACGCAAATCGTTGATCGGCAAAGTGATGACAGCAGAGGAAGCCGCTTCGCATATACAAGACGGCATGACCATTGGCATGAGTGGATTTACCCGTGCGGGGGACGCGAAAGTCGTCCCGTTGGCTTTGGCCGAACGCGCGAAGACCGAACCGTTGAAGATCAACCTCTGGACCGGCGCATCGGTCGGCGACGAGGTCGACCGCATTCTGACCGAAGCGGGCGTGATCGCCCGCCGCCTGCCGTTCCAAGCGGAGCGTAAATTGCGCACCGCGATCAACGAAGGCGACGTGATGTTTATCGACCAGCACCTCAGCCAAACGGTGGAGATGGTGCGCTCGAACCAGATGGGCAAGATCGACGTCGCGATCGTGGAAGCGGTTGCGATCACCGAAGACGGCGGGATCATTCCGACCACGTCGATCGGCAACACGGGGACATTTGCGATTCTGGCGGAAAAAGTGATCGTGGAGATCAACTTGGCGCAATCGTTGGAGTTGGAAGGGATGCATGACGTCTACATTCCGACCCGCCGCCCGTTCCGTGAACCGGTGCCGATCGTGCGCCCGGACGACCGTGTCGGCATGAGCTGCATTCCGATCGACCCGGCGAAGATCGCAGGCATCGTGATCACGGAGAAAGCGGACAGCCTCTCCCCGATCGCATCGCCGGATGCGGAGACGCAACAGATCGCCAACCACTTGGTCGACTTCTTCCAAGCGGAAGTGAAAGCCGGTCGCTTGACCACCAAGCTGATGCCGCTGCAATCGGGCATCGGTTCGATCGCCAACGCCGTGCTCCACGGGCTGTTGAACTCGCCGTTCCATGACTTGACGATGTACTCGGAAGTCCTGCAGGACGCCGCGTTCGATCTGATGGACGCCGGCAAGATGAACTTCGCTTCCTGCTCCTCGATCACCCTGTCGCCGGAAAAATCGAAGCAGGTCTTTCGCAACATCGGCGCGTACAAGGACAAACTGATCCTGCGCCCGCAAGAGATCTCCAACCACCCGGAAGTCATCCGTCGCCTCGGCCTGATCGCGATCAACACGGCGCTTGAGTTCGACATCTACGGCAACGTCAACTCGACGCACGTGTCGGGCACGCACATGATGAACGGCATCGGCGGCTCGGGCGACTTCGCCCGCAACTCCTACATGGCGATCTTCGTCACCAAGTCGCTGGCAAAAGGCGGCAACATCTCCTCCGTCGTCCCGATGGTCACCCACGTCGACCATACGGAGCACGATGTGGACATTCTGGTCACCGAAGTCGGACTCGCCGACCTGCGCGGCTTGGCTCCGCGCGAACGGGCGGATGTGATCATCGAGAACTGCGTTCACCCGAGCTACCGCGAGCAGATGCGCGCGTACTACAACGAAGCGCTCAAGCGTGGCGGTCAAACACCGCACGTCTTGGAGAAAGCGTATTCCTGGCATGACAACTTCCGTCAGCACGGCACGATGCGCCTGCCGGTGGAAGCGGGTGTGAAGTAAGAACTCGCCTCACGAAATCGAGATAGCAAAAGCCTCCGTGTCACGTGGCACGGAGGCTTTTTCGATGGAGCTTTAAAATTGCGGGAGGTTATCCAAGTTGTTCTCCTTGATCCCGTCCGGCTCGGAGCGCAAGATGTCGCGCCCGTATTTTTGGAACACGTCGACGTGCTCCAGCTCGCCTGATTTGGCGGCGGTGATCGCTTGGTGGTAGTTCAACTCGCGACCGCTGTCCGTTTTGATGGCGGTGATGTCGCCGTCGCCGTTTTTGCGGACGGCTACGATTTTTTCACCCATGCCACATCCCTCCTTTACGGGGTAGGATGTCCCGCACAGAAGGCAAAAAACCGCTCGATGTCACTCAAATCTTCCAGCAAGAGATCCGGCTCGGCGGCCTCAAGCACATCGTAGGCGTTGCCGCCCGTCGCTACGGCGACCACACGTGCCCCCAACGAGCGGGCGGCGGCGATGTCCTTCACCGTGTCGCCGATGATGATGACATTCTGCGGGGCGAACGAGACGCCGTAGTGTTGCTCGGCTTTCTCGATGCCCTTTTTCAGCATCTGATAGCGTTCGCACGCTTCCTCGCAAAACCCGCCGACCGGGAAATACGGGTTGAGATCCTGCGGCAGATTCTCCAACTTGATCCGCCCGCCCCGTTCGAGGTTGCCCGTACCCAGCGCGTTGTACAGGTGGGGACGATCCTCGGTCTCCTCCAAGATCTCGACGACGCCCGGCATCAGGCGGGTGTCGTTCGTTTGCAGTTCCGCTTCCAGCGCGGGGTAGTACGCGTCCAGAAATTCAGGCAATCGTTCGAGCGGCAGGTTCGCATTTTGAAAAGCGGTGTGAATGAAATGCAAGTCCAACCCGCCCGCCATCTGGATTCCGTCAAACGCGTTGGCGACGCCGAACGCTTCTTCAAACGCGCGGTCCATCGCCCGCTTGCCGGCCCCCTTGTTGCGCAAAATCGTGCCATCCACATCCCAAAGCAGCAGTGTAGGTTCCATTTTGTTCCTCCCGTGTCCGATCTTTCCTCCAGTGTACCACAGGAGACGGGTTCGTGAGTGGTCCCGTCGATTACTCGTTTGCTTGGCCGATGGCTTGTACGGTCACGCCCGCTTGGACAAGCTGTTCTCGCACTCGTGCGGCAAATGACACCGCATGCGGCCCGTCGCCGTGGAGACAGACGGTGTGCGCTCGGATCGACACGTCGGTGCCTGACAGGGCGCGAACTTTCCCCTCCTTCACCATGCGCACGACCTGTTGCGCCGCTTGTTCGGCCTCTTCGATCAAGGCGTTCGCATGGCGGCGCGGCGTCAAGGTGCCGTCCGCTTGGTACGTGCGGTCGGCGAACACTTCATGCGCCGTGCGCAGGCCGATGCGCTCCCCCGCTTTCACCAACTCGCCGCCGGACAGCCCGAAGAGGATCAGGTGCGGATCGACTTTGTACACCGCCTCGGCAATCGCCTCCGCCAGCACTTGATCGGTGGATGCCATGTTGTACAAGGCACCGTGCGGCTTCACGTGTTGCAGGCACCCGCCTTCCGCACGGACAAACCCGTACAGCGCGCCGATCTGGTAGACGACCATGTCGTACGCTTCCTGCGCCGAGATGTCCATGCTGCGCCGCCCGAAGCCGACGAGGTCGGGCAAACCGGGATGTGCGCCTAGCGCGACGTTGTAGGTCAGCGCCGCCTGCACCGTTTGGCGCATCGTCGCCGGATCGCCCGCATGGTATCCGCAGGCGATGTTCGCCGACGTGATCAGCGGCAGCACCTCTTCGTCGCGCCCCAGTTTGTACGCGCCGAAACTTTCCCCCATGTCGCAGTTGAGGTCTACGCGATACATGTTGCTTCACTCCTTTGGCTACTTGATCGATCCGCATGGCTGTTCAATCGCAGTCCTTGCTTGAACCGCGCCACATCCGCTTCCCGCCTCAGCAGGAGCTCTTGCGCCTTCGCCACCGATACCTCCACAAACCGCACATCGGCACCCGGCATCACCTGCGCCAACAACGGCAGGTCGACCCGCGCCACTTGAGCGATTTTCGGGTAGCCGCCCGTGGTCTGGCGGTCGGCCATCAGCAGGATCGGATCGCCGCCCGCGGGAACTTGGATCGTGCCCATCGTCACCGCTTCGGAGATCAGCTCCAGCGGTTCGCGCAGTTGCAGGGCGGGCTGTTTCGTGCCGCCGTCCAGCCGATAGCCCATGCGATCGGACTGCGGCGTCACGCGAAACGCCGTTTGGAAAAAGTGTTCGTGGCTCGCACTCGTGAACTTGTCGAACTCGCTCCCCCGCATCACGCGGATGATCGGGTGCGAACTGTAGGCGGGCAACAAGTCTTGGGAGACCGACCACGCAGGTGTCGCAAAGGGAAGGTCTTCTTTTGCCAAACGGGCTTGTAGTCGTTGCATCTGCTCCTGAGCGGTTGGGGATGGCGTGCTGCTCTGCAACGTATCGCCTTCCTGCAACGCACGCCCTTCCAGCCCGCCGAATCCGCCGCGCAGGTAGGTGCTACGGCTGCCAAGCACAGGTGGCAGGTCGAGCCCGCCGGCGATGGCGAGGTAGGCACGGCATCCGGTGCGGGCCGCTTTCAGTTCCAGCACGCTGTCGGCGGGGAGATAGACCGGTCGCCACAGAGGCACGGGCTGTCCGTTGACCGTTGGTGTCAGATCCCCGCCGCCTAGAGCGATCAACGCCGCTTGGTCGAATCGCAGCGTGGCGCCGACCAGCGTCATCTCCAACCCCGCCGCCTGTTCCGCGTTGCCGACGAGCAGGTTGGCGAGGCGCAGAGCGTGCGCATCCATCGCGCCGCCGACGACCACGCCGTCTTTTTGGTACCCGTGGCGGCCCAAGTCTTGCACGGTGGTGAGCAGCCCCGGTTTCAGCACGTGTAGGGTCATCGGGTCGATCCCTCCTTCTGCCGCCATGCGTCATATTCGGCGCGGGTGATCGGGTAGAAGCGCACCGTATCCCCCTCCGCCAACAAGCTCGGTTGTTCGTCGTGCGGGCGGAACAGTGGCAGCGGAGTGCGGCCGATCAACTGCCAGCCGCCCGGCGTTTCCAGCGGGTAGACGCCCGTCTGCTGCCCTGCGATGCCGACGGAGCCGACGGGGATTTGCAGGCGCGGCGTATCTTTGCGCGGGGCGGCGATCCTGTCGGACATCCCGCCGAGATAGGGAAAACCGGGGGCGAACCCGATCAGGTAGACCAGGTAAGACCCGCTCGCGTGGATGTCGATCACCTCTTGCGGTGACAACCGGTTGTGTTCCGCCACGTACGCGAGATCCGGCCCGAAATCTCCGCCGTAGCAGACGGGAATCTCGACGGTGCGCGGGTCGGGCAGGGACATCTCTTCACTCGCTTCCAATCGCTCTTGTAGCCAGCGGCAGACGCGCTCGTAGGGCATCCTTTCTTTTTCACGAAGAGGTGTGCTCACTTGTGTCTGTCGCACGTGCAACGGATCGTAATACACCGTGACCGTCGTAAACGTCGGCGTATATTCCACCAGTCCGGGAAAAGGGTTCGTGTCCAGCACTTGCGCCAACAAGCGCACCTGCCGCTGCGTGTCCGGGTCGATTCGCTCGCCCAGCCGCACCACGACCGCCGTGTCGCCGAGAGGAGTTAGTTGATAAGGGCGCATCGGGTATCGCTCCTTTTCTTGAAGGGTTATTCTTGCCACCGAGCAGACGGGAAATCTCTTGCCGTGGAACATGTGGTAAGGTACACTTACTTGGTAATCTTTTCATGTACGTATCCCCTCAGCAAGTTTCCTTTCACACGCATGGTCCCATGCACAAGAATCCACCGTTCAAAATCATCCCTACAACAATTCTATATCGGAGGTGAACATATCGCACACGATATATACTGTTGCATATATTATATCGCGTACGATATAATATGGCTATCATCCGTTACATCGAAGATCCGATCGGTACCCAATTCGTTTTGCAACTCATCCAGCAGATCGCGAGAAATGCCCACCAAGAGGAGTCGTATCGGCGATTGGCTGGCTACATCGCGCAAGCTTTGGAGTACTTGGAGTATACAGGGGTTCCTTTTCCACCGGAATTGATGTTTCAGACAACCGATGTAGACGATCCGATCCGCCCTCTGACGTTTCACCTGCTCAAGAAACTCAAGCGTCACCCTCCCCTTCTGGAATTTCGTGTCAACCAGCGCCCTCTCGCCTTTCGAGCCATCTTCTTTTATGACCTCTACCAAGATGGACAATACCAACCCACCCGAACTTGACCAATACGCCACCGAAACTTTTCGGACCTACAAGCAGTACCTCCGCAATCGGGAAAAATACCTTCGCTAAAAGGAGCGGATGCACATGACAAACGATCATCTCAACCACGACCACGAGGAACTGAAAAAGCTCCTCCACTCCGTACCGGGCGTGAAAGAGCACTTGGAAAGTTTCTCTGTACGAGTGGGCAAGATCATCCTCAAACGCCGCCTTGACCTCGGGCTGACCCAACAACAGCTGGTCGACCGCATCAACAGCCAAGGCGAAGCGATCACCCAGGCGACGATCTCAAAAATCGAATCGGGCCACAGCGGAGCCAAGAGCTCTACGTATGACAAGATATTTCAAGCCCTCGGTGGACTGAACAAGTTAGTGGCTCGCTTTGGCGGCGGCGATCATGATGAGGACGATGCGTTGTCCCTTTAAAAGGTCGATCCTTTATTTTTTCATGTTCCGAAGCTCTTGCAAGGAGTAAAACGTGCCGCGCCAGTAGACGCCGCCGCGTTTGTAGGTCAGGTAGACGGAGCGCAGGACGATGTAGAGGAACAGGAGCACGGTGAAGGGCAGGGCGAAGATCTGACTGCCTTTGTAGTGAGACATCTTGCTGGTGAACATGTAATAGAGACCGAGCAGGAGCAGCAACGAGCCCGCGTACAACCACCCTTGCCAAGTGCCCAGATACAACCAGACAGCGAAAAACGGGAAGCAGAAAAAGAAAAACTGCGCCGCCACCGCGACGACGACCAGCGGCAAGCTGTATTTCAGCCCGGCAAACGTGTTTTTCTCCAAGCCTCGCACCGCCGCTCCCAAGTTCGGATACCATTCCACTTCCAAGAAATCGGGTGCCGTGACCAAGCGTTGCCTGAGCCCTTCCCGTTTCACTTTCATTCCCAAGTACAGGTCATCATCGGGTCGCATCGCCAACGCTTCATGTGTGCCGATCTGCTCATACGCCGACCGAGACAGCATGTTAAAAGCCCCGATGCCCATCCCCGTGCGCCGCTGGCGGTCGATGTTGCCAAGCCACGGCCAGACGGCCAAACAGAGCGAGAAAAGAAAATATTTGACAAACGCCTGCAGCCAATAGCCACGCGCCGACATGATCGGGATCAGCGTCAGATGGTCGACCGCATGGTCTTGGAAAAAGCGAATCGAAGAGCGCAGCGTGTCAGGGTGAAAGCGCACGTCGGCATCGGTGAACAAGATCACATCGCCGCGCGCGCGGAGGTAGCCTTGATACAGGGCATGATTCTTGCCCAGCCACCCCTCCGGCAGATCATGAATCGTCACCACTTCAAACCGCACCCGATCCGTGATCCCCTCCTGTTCCGCAAAGCGTTGCACCTCCGCCAACCGCTCCCCCGTGCGATCTTCCGAGCGGTCGTTGACGACGATCAGCTCATACCGCCCGTACCGCTGTTGTAACAGCCCGCGGCAGGTGTCGGCGATCGCCTCCTCTTCGTCCTTGCCCGCTACGATGATCGAGACGAGCGGTTCTTCACGAGGGGGGTACCCTTCCGAGGAAGGAACTTGCAAACGCGGGATCAACCGCAACCCGAAGACACTGGCGACCGCCATCGCCAGCCAATAGGCAAAAGTAAGCGTCGTAAGCAGGGAAAGTACGAGCATAGGAGTTTCCTTTCTATCCTGAGAGAACGTGTATTCTAACAGGATAGCATTTCCGCTTGTTCTTTACCAACGGACGACCTGCCCCTGTTGGTGATCACTCAATGCAGGATTCCCCTCTTTTTTCCAGAATACAACAGATGAAGGGAAGATTCGGAACAGACGGGGAATGGGTGAAACGACATGACAGTAGAAGTCAAACTGCATCAGAAATCCGCAACGGAATTGGCTCACGCGATCCGGCAAAGGGAAGTCACAAGCACGGAAGTGGTCGCAGCGTTTATCGCACGAATCCAAGAGGTGAATCCCTCGCAGCATGCACTGGTCGTCGAGCGCTTTGCAGAGGCGCGACAGGCGGCGGAGGAATTGGATCGACTGGCAGCCCGTGGGGAGTTTGTCGGCCCGTTGCATGGAGTGCCGGTGACGGTAAAAGAAAATCTGGATGTGCAAGGGTTGCCGAGCACATGGGGGTTGGAACATCGCCGCAAGCATGTGGCGCAAGCGGATGACCCCGTCTGGGTGCGGTTGCAACAGGCGGGCGCGATTCTGCTCGGGAAGACGAACGCGATGCAGGTGCTGATGGGCTGCGAGACAGTCAATCCGGTGTACGGGCGCACGACCAATCCGTGGGATGCCTCGCGGACTCCCGGAGGGAGCACGGGTGGCGAAGGCAGCCTGATCGCCGCCGGCGGCTCACCGCTCGGCATCGGGACGGATATCGGCGGGAGCATTCGCACACCGGCGCACTTCTGTGGGATTCATGGGTTCAAGCCGACGCCGGGAACCGTCGTGACCCGTCCGTCGAGCGGGATTCGCCACGTGCGACCGGAAGCCGGTGCGATGTCCTCGGCGGGGCCGTTGGCGCGAACGGTAGCCGACTTACGACTGGCGTATCGAGTGCTAACTGAGGCTGCTCTCGATGACAAGCCCGCGTCCTTGACCGCGCTGCGTGTCGGGTTCTATATGGACGATGGCATCCTCTCCCCCTCCCCCGCGATTCGTCGTGCGGTACGAGAAGCGGCCGAAGCGTTGCAGCAACGCGGTTTCGAAGTGGTTCCTTACACGCCGCCTCATCTGCGCGAAGCGATGCAGACGTTCTACGGCATCCTGTGCGCGGACGGCGGAGCGGGTCTCCAAGCCACCTTGGCGGACACAACCGTCGAACCGCAGATTCGCAAGCTCCTCCAAAGCCAAGGGTTGAAGCCTGTCGCCCGCAAGCTATTGACCACCCTCTTGCGTCTCGCCGGACAGCGCATCGTCACCGACATGGCCCTTCCCTACGTCGGGCGCAAATCGGAAGCGGCGTGGAACGCACTGCTTGAAAAAAGGGACGCTGTCCGTCACGCGATCCTGCAAGACATTCAAAGCCACGGGATCGATTTGCTGCTCTGCCCGACCTTCCCGGTGGTCGCTTTGCCGCATGATACTTCGCTCGATCTGTCGTTTGAAGGCAGCTTTAACTCCGTCTACAACTTGCTCGGTTGCCCCTCGGGCGTGGTTTCCATCACCAGAGTCCGCGCCGGAGAAGAATCGGATCGCAACCCGCTGGCCAAAGACAAGGTGGAGCAAGCGGCCTTACGCACGGAAACGGGCTCGGTCGGTCTGCCCGTCGGCGTGCAAGTCGTCGGGTTGCCGGGGCAGGATGAAGAGGTCTTGGCGCTGATGGCTGCTGTAGAAGAGTCGTTTCAAGCCCGTGCGGACTATCCTCCTGCACAGTTGCTGACAAAAGGGTTGTTTCAACCTGCACTGTCATAACCGATATGTCGCAAGAAAGCCACTCCCAGTCTCAGTTTGAACTATGACCCGAATTGTAGAGAGTTTGAAAAAACACCCTTGGTCGATCTAAGCTGCTATGAGATGACTTCTGAATTCATCAGGAGTCATCTTTTTAATGTCCATTGGTAACGACCGGAATTGTAGTACTCGATATATGCATCAACACGTGCCCGTAGCTCATCGAGAGTTTCGCAGTCTTGATACTCCAGTTCATCCTTCATATGACCGAAAAACGTCTCCATCGATGCGTTGTCCCAGCAATTTCCCTTGCGGGACATCGATTGCTTGAATCCGGCCTTTTGAATTCGCGCAAGAAACGTCGGGTGTGTATAGTGCATGCCTTGATCGGAATGCAAGATTGCATCAGGGTGGACATTTCCGTCCAATCGTCCGAGAAGTCTATCGAGCGTCTTATGGACCAGTTGCATGCCCAAAGACGAAGAAAGATAATAAGCTACGACCTGTCTTGTAGAACCATCTTTTACACAAGACAGATAAGCCATTTGCCCATTTCTATATGGCAAATAAGTGATGTCTGTGAGCAGGATCTTTTCGGGTTCGCCTTGATCGAATTCGCGTCTCAACAGGTTCGGACAAGTTTTGTGCTCCTGGGTAGCTTTGGCCATTTTTCGATAGGGATTTGCTTGGCGCACTTTTGCAACGAGTCGATACTTCTTCATTAATCGACGGATCTTCTTGTGGTTCATCACAATGTTGTCTTCACGTTCAAGGCGCATTTTTATGACCTGTGCTCCAGCTTTGCCTTGTAGGGCATCAAAATGGGCTTTGATTAAAGCTACATCTTTCTCGTCTGCAGCCTCCCGCATTTGCCTTTTTTCTTCGCTGGAAATCCATCTGTAATAGCCGCTTAGGCTAACGCCGGCCACCGCGCACAAATAGCTCGTCATACGCTTTATTCTGTGCAAACGGATCGTATGGTTGATGAGTTCAAAGCGCTCGAAGGGTGTCAACGTTTCTTCTTCATTGCCTGTTTTTCGAGCGCCTCTAGCTTTTTTAAGAAGTCGTTCTCCGCTTCAAGAAGTTTGATCCGTGCTTCTGCACGTTTCAGTTTTTCCTCAGTGGAAAGGTGACTCGATTTCTTTCGCCCCGTACTCCCTTTCCCACGACGTTCCTCAAGAAGCCCGGCTTCTCCGTGAGCCTCATACGTGGCACGCCACCGTTTCAAGTTGTCCTTGGGCTTCTGGTGGCCGATGATGTCCATGTCAAAACCGGCTTTCTGGAAGATCTCCATCGGTGTCTGCCCTTCGGCGTATGCCTCAACGGCAGCAAATTTAAAGGAAGGGGTGTAGGTGATGCTTTTGTCCGATACCAGCTTCACATTTGGGTTTTCTTCAAGCAGTCTGATCTCATGTTCCGTGAAACGATTGTTTTTGCCCATGTGCGTTACCTCGCTCTTATTCGTTAGTTTGATTATAAACAGAAATGACCCGCAAGAAGG
>DASTWJ010000059.1:0-6190 GCA_035776695.1 Bacilli bacterium | reverse complement strand
GCGGTGACGAAATTCCACCGCCACGGTCAGGTCGTGGAAAAAGTCGCGACACCGCCGCAGGTAGTCGACATGCTCGCGGTTCAAGTCAAACCACGGCGGCTGCTGAAACAGAATCGCCGTCAGCTTCCCGGCTTCGACCATCGGTTGAATCGCGTTGCGATACGCCGGAAACAACGCCAGCCGCTCCTCTTCGCTCAAGCCTCGCTCATGGCCTGTCATGCCTTTGAAGACTTTCATGTTGAATGTAAAATGATCCGGCACACTCGCCGCCCAGCGCTCCACATAGCGCGGATTGGGGATCGCATAGAAGCTCGAATCGACTTCGACCAGCGGAAAATAGCGGGCGTAGTACGCCAACCGATCACTCGGCTTGACCCCGCGGGGGTAAAAGTCCTCATGGTCGCCCCACGCGCATGTGCCGACTGCGATTTGTCCCATTCCCGTCACCTCGCTTCTTTTTGCCGTTGCCGTGTGCTCTTATCCGGTCTGTCGATCTTCCCGCAACAGGCCCCACGCCTCGCGTGCCAGGCGGACATACTTGGGGTCGGCGTTTTTGTCGTTGACGACTTGGGTGAAATAGGTGATCGCTTGTCGCTCGTTGCCCAAGCGGCGGTTCAGCTCGCCGAGCAGGTAGGTCATCTTGCCCTGATCGTCCAAGCTCGCGTCCGACATGTAGGCGTATTCGTAAAAATGAACCGTTTCCTTGAGGAAGCGCATCTCCTGCTCCTCCTCCTCCATGTCGCGGTAGAGCCACGCCACCTGCAAACACAAACCGCCGACCGTACGTGCCGGCTCCTCCATGAATTGGGCGCAGAAGATCGCCAGCTTGCAGGCGGTGATCGCTTCGAAGATGCTGCGCACGCCCCCGAAGTCGCGCGGCTGCCAGCGGGCGGCCACGTCGTCCATATAGTGTTGACGCTGAGAAGGTTGGATCTTCGGCGTCGTTTTGTCCATGTAGGCGAACCCGCATTTGTCGCAGACGTGGATGTGGTAGTACACCGGGTTGACATCTTCATACGCCGTGTAGAAATCGGCCTCCGTCCGCACCACGCGCAGGGCGCGACTTAGGGCTTTTTTCGTGGAATAATTGTTCCGGCAGAGCGGACATATGACTTTTTTATCATAGAGTTTCTGTTCGATCAGCACCTTGTCCCCACCTCTGAGCTGTCTGTTTTAGGTCTAATGTCCCTATTCTCTCATGAAAGGAAAGGTTCGACAATATACTGATTCCGTTGACAGCGCCCGACGTGTTAAAAGTGGAAAAAAGGTTGTAAGAAGCGACCATACCGCGTATACTAAGAACGAATGTTCGAGGAACAGATGTTTGCATGTTGGAGCGTGATTCGTCTGTCAACCGTCATACTTTATGCAAGGGGAGCGATAATGAATGAACCGTGGAAACAAGCTCTGGGAAGGCCATCGCATGATCTTGCCCGAACACCGGGCCCGTCTGTTGGAGCGGGAGATCCCGACCTTCGTGGCACCGATTCTGACCGAAGATCATCTGGAAGAGATCGAATATCGGGTGCAAGAAGCGATGCAGACCCAGCAGCCCCTCACGTTCGTCGTCGGCGAAACGGACGGGGAGCACACGGTAGCAGGGCAAGTGGTCGGCTACCGCAACGAGACACAGAGCCTGCAGATCACCAACGAGTGGGGTCGCTTCCACATTCCGATCGGGAACATCGTGCGCGTCGTCTAACGCAACTTTGACAATACGTAGGCAAAAACCCCACTCTCTTGGAGTTGGGGTTTTTCGATGATATACTGATACCGATAGAGCGACTCGTAGGAGAGAGAGGAGGAGACCCCCGATGAATCCGAGAATCGTCAAACTCACGTCGATCGTGCTGGCCGTCGCCATGGTGGCGTCCCTGCTCTATTCGGCGCTCATGTTGTATTTGTAAGAGAGAGCCCGGTTGCGGCTCTTTTTTATTTTTTGCAAAGCGCGGCATAGGAAAAGCCGACCAAGAGTCCGAATCCAATATATTCGGCCACATGGTTGCCCCATAGCCGATCGCCGACCAAAAGCAACACGGTGGCGATCGCAGAGACGACAAAGCCGATGAGGATCGTTCGGGATTTGGAGTTGTGCGAGTTCGAGGGCGGAGTTTGTTTCATTGAGCAACGACTCCTTGTCCGTTCGTTCCGTTTGCATTCCTCGACTAGTATGGCACGTAGACCCATAAGAAATGCCCCTTCTCTCGAAGGGGCATTTTGTCTAAACGGCAGGTACTGCGACTTACTCCTGCCCTTTCTCCTCCTGCTTGCGCTTCTCATGCAGGCGGATGCGCTTGGCGACGCGCTCGTAGTATTCGTCGGTGTTCTTCACGCCTTGGTTCCATTCGGGGTCGTCGCGAAACCGCTGTTCCAGCCACGGGTCGGCGTAGAGATGGTAGCCGCGCTCCTCCCAGAAGCCGGCGCGGTCTTCGGCGACGAACTCGATGCCGCGCACCCATTTCGCACTCTTCCAGAAGTACAAGTGCGGCACGACGAGGCGCAGCGGCCAGCCGTGGTTCGGGGTCAGCGGTTCGCCGTCATGCGTGTGCGCGAACAGTACGTCGTCCATCAACAGCTCCTGTAGCGGCAGGTTGGTCGCCCAGCCCTCTTCCGCGTGGATGACGACGAACTTCGCTTCCGGCTTGACGGTGACGAGGTTCATCACGTCTTGGAAGGACACGCCCTCCCACGTATTATCGAGGCGCGACCAAGTGGTGACACAGTGGATGTCCGATTTCGACGTGTAGGCCGGCAGGGACATGAATTGCTCCCAATTCAGGACTTTCTCCTCTTCGACGAGGCCGAAGATTTTAAAATCCCACGTCGCCAAGTCGATGCGCGGCACGGTGCCGGCGTGGAGCACCGGCCATTTGTCGGTCAGGTATTGACCCGGAGGTACGCGATCTTTGATGTCCTTGTTCATGAACCAGATTCAACCTTTCGTTCCGTAGTGGCATCGGGTAGTGTTTCCTTTAGACTAGCATGTTGATGCAAAGTTTTCCACTTTGCGGGTAAAATGAGTACAACAACAAGATCCGGCATCGAATGACAGAGATAGAGGAGGAGGGTATCCGATGAGCTACTCGATCTTAGCCCGTCCGATCCGCTACAACCACGACGGAACCAAGCTGGTGCCCCAAGGCGTGGTGATCCACAGCACCGCTACGCCGGAAGCGACGGACGAAGATGAGATCGCCTATTTCAACGCGGCGAACCGTGACTCGTCCGCGCATTATTTTATCGACGACGATTCGATTTCCCGCGCCATCGCCGAAGGGGAAGTGGCATGGCACGCCGGTTCGACGGCGAACCATAAGTACATCGGTCTGGAACTCTGTGAGTTTCGCGACGAGAAGAAGTTCCTCGAAGTGTGGAAGCGCGCCGTCTGGCTGACGGCCGACATCTGCCGTCGCTACGGGTTCGGTGTCGACAACGTGTTCTCCCACCGCGAGATCTCGGCGACGTACCACGAGACCAACCACACCGATCCCGACGGGTATTTTGCCGCGCATGGCAAGACGTGGGCCCAGTTTAAAGCGGATGTGCAGGCGGCGTTGCGCGAGGTGACGAAGGCGAACACCACGGGGGTGCCCGCACCCGCGCCGTTGACTTACACGGTGGTCGCGGGTGACACGCTGTGGGGCCTCGCGAAGAAGTTTCATCTGACGGTGGATCAGTTGAAGCAATGGAACGGGTTGACATCGAACTTGATTCGGGTGGGACAAGTGTTGAAGATCGCCCCGCCGGAATCGCCACCCGTCGCGAAGACGCCGATCCTCGGGCGAAGCGTCGCCACGGGGGAGCAGATGATCGAATTCGTGCGGACGGTGAACCCGTCCTTTGACCCGCACATCTCCGAAGCCTTCCTGCAACTCGGCGAGACGTACGGCATCCGCGGCGACATCGCCTTTTGCCAAGCGATTCACGAAACGAACTTTTTTCGCTTCACGGGGGATGTGAAGCCCGAGCAGAACAACTTCTGCGGCTTGGGCGCGACGGGGAACGGCAATCCGGGCAACTCGTTTGCCACCATCGAAGAAGGTGTCCGAGCGCAGATGCAGCACCTGTACGGCTATGCGACGGAGCAGTTCCTGCCTGCGGGCGAGCCGCTCGTCGACCCGCGCTTCAAGTACATCCCGAAAGGCAGCGCCCCCAACTGGGAGGACTTGGCCGGCAAATGGGCCGTGCCGGGGTATGACCGCACGAAGTTCGCCACGCTGGAGGCGGCGTTGCAGGCCGGGGCGACGTATGGGCAGTCGATTGTGAAGTTGCACAAGCAACTGCCGGCGACCGTCGTACCGCCAACCCAAAGCGCCGAACCGCCGAAGCCCTCCGCTCCGTCTACCGAACAGGAGAACCCGGACGAGTGGTTGAAGCAGGCAATCGAATTGCTGAACAAGTACTATGCGCATGTAAATGCAAAATAAGAGCGAGGGCAGCGAGTCTACGCCTTGGGTACGTCTTGTGGTACGTCGAGGGGGAGATTCTCTGCCTTTTTTATTCTGTTCAAAATTGTTATTTCTTGATACGCTTAGGATACTGCAATAGGCGCACTATTGTGGTTCACACCATTCTGCAAGAGTATCCGCAGAAAATCGAGGCAGTTGCTGAATCAGAGTAAGCCGGATACAAAAGACTGACCCATCTATCATTTGGGCTGGGCAATACCTTCTGGCAGGAATCTCCGAAGCAATATTACTAGTATCCTTATCAAGAATCTAGGAGGCATTATTTATGGCAATTGGAGAATCTGGTGGTCCCACCACACAAGCCGGTATCTCCTTTCAAAACGCTGTTGCTTCCCTATACCTCGGACGGATGTTAGATCCACGGTCTTCTGTTGCTTCACAGACTGTTGTAGAGGTTCGAGTTGAGGCTCCTGAAGATGTAGACGACATCGTGGCAAAGTATGCAAACGGGAGAAGAGAATTCATCCAAGTAAAAGAATCTGTTTCGAAATCAAATAGTGTTGACAATACTTGGGGCAAAGTATGGCGAGATTTTGAGAAGCAATTCAGTCGACCTTCTTTCCAAATTGGTCAAGATAAGTTACAACTGTTGTCCGGCATCTTCAAAGAGGAAATCGAACTTGCTAACGATTTGACCACACGAGCCGCCAACAGCCAAAGTTACAGGGAGTGGGAGTCAAGACTTGGCAACAAATTGATCATGTTCCTTGACCATCTCAAGTCTTTCCTGTCATCGGATTTACTCAGTGAAGAGGAACGACTTCTGTCCTTCTTCGCGAGCATTGAGGTTAAACATTCCCCAAGAGAATTGATCGAGGGCGATCAGATGTTATTTGTGATGCCGGAGTCTAACCTAACGCCATCTGCCTTGTTTTCACTCCTCCGAGATCACGTTGGTGGTGAGGCGCGAGTTCGTGGAACTCATTCCGTTAGTAGCCTTCAAAATTGGCTTCAAGAAAAAAACATCGTCATCTCCAAATCGACATCAATTGAAGAGTTGCGTTCGGCGATCTATTCAAGCAGTTCCGTTATGAGACATCATCCGAACACGATTGGGAAAACAGGAATTCACCTCAAACGCGATATGACTAAACACATTACAAAATGGCTCTTGGAAACAACTGACCGCGAGTCTGTCGGCGTTCTTTTGGATCAGGCGGGCACGGGTAAATCCGTTCTAATTCGAGATATTCTTGGGGAACTCGAACAGCAACAAATCGATGTCCTCGCGATTAAAGCTGACCGGCACTTTTCTGGATTACAAAATTTGGAAGAGTTGCAATCCACGTTGGACTTGCCCGTTCGAGTAGAACGACTCGCTACGTTGCTAGCTTCTCATAAACCGTTCGTTGTGTTAATCGATCAGATTGACGCCTTGTCATTATCCATGGCGCATGACCAAAATGCACTGCATATGGCTTTGGATTTAATTTCGAGGCTGCGGTCTATACAAGGGGTGCGAATTATCATCAGTTGTCGCACCTTTGACTTTAACAGCGACCCCCGACTAAAAAACTTAGAGGGCTGCAATAAATTTTCTCTACAAGAGTTCTCAAAAGAGGAGATTCAAGAGTGCTTAGTGTTACAGCCGTTGCTAAATGACCAAAAGCTGACGCTATTGCCTGTCCAAAGGTTGACGGATATAATGACCAACGTACATATCATAAAAAGGAAAAGGACGCCTCTGTATGATGTGCCACTGCAGCAACAGTTGCACCAGA
>DASTWJ010000058.1:0-21125 GCA_035776695.1 Bacilli bacterium | reverse complement strand
GACCAGCCCTTGCGGCTTGCCGATATTTTCCACCGCGATATTGAGAACTTGTAGTTCTAAGTTACCATCTTTTATCACCTTCTGCAAAACTTTTTGCTGGAGCAGCTTGCCGCCCTTGCCCATTTTGCTCACCACGTCCGCTTTGGCCAGCGCGAAGCCTTTTCGCACCGCTTCGTCTTCAGTCAGCTTGTACGCCTCCTTGTGAACTTCGCGGTAAACGGTGTGGCGGTATTGGATCGGGAAGAGGTAGTCGCCGATGCTCAGTTCGCTGTCTTCGGGCTGTTCTTCCAGCTCTTTGTAGGGAATCTTCCCATACCCCCAGATCTGGATCGGGTGCCCCCAGAACGTGAGGAAGTGCTTCTCCACCGTGTTGCCCGTGTAGGCGTTGCGCTGTCCGGCGAGCGGCACGTTGACGGTTGTTTTGTACCAGACCTTCGCCGTTACATCGCCGGTGGCGTGGACATAGGTTTGCCCGTCGGGCAGGGCGCCGGAGATCAGGACTTGCCCGGCCTGTACATATTGATTGCGTACGACGGTTGCCTTGCCTTTGTGTACGAAGATGTCTTGAATCGTGCCCGTCTTGGTCGCCACGATGTTTTGCGGGGCGGTCGGCTGCGGCTCGACACCGGGGACTTTTTCGACGACTTGGATTTTGACGTGCGTGCCTTGGAACTGGATGCCCGCAAAGGCGAGCTGCGGCACTTTGTCCAACAATTGCTCTTGCAAAATGTCCGTATCCGGCAGTTTACCCTTCCAAGCCCCTTGGTAAATCCCGATTTCGGACGCCGCCTGTTCGATCGTTTCCGGGGAGACGTGTTTCAAGTCGCCCTCCACGTCTACGTTCCAGACGAGGGAAGTCAACGCATAGAGAGCGATCAGAAACGTCAGCGCACCCGCCAGGAAAAATTTGCGGCGGGAGGCGCGCCACGTCAGGAAGGGCACGCCGAATTTGCGTTCAAAATGAATCTTGGTGCCGGTTTGGCGCAGGAGCAGCACGAAAGGACGGATCTGTTCCCGGCGGATGCGGGCCCTATAGTCACCCGTTTTCAGTTGGCGGATGTCCCAGAGCACGATCCCTTGCCGGGTTGCGCGGTTGATCAACTCGGGGATCTGCGCCCCGCGCAACGTGATTTGCACATAGCCTTTCCAAAAATCGAGTAACCATCTTCCTAGCATGAGGAGTCCTCCTGTTTCCGCCATGTATGGGTCGGCTAGTCAAGGTATTTGATGCCGTTGATGCTTCCTTCGATCACCACTTCGGCGGGGAAGATCTGTTTGACGACCAAGTCTTGCCCGAACACGTGCAACTCGCCTTGGGTCAACGCCAAGCGCAACAGGTCGCCGCGAAATTCGATGATCCCCGTGTAGTTCTCCACAAACAATTGCAAACCGCCGATGAGGGTGACCCGGGGGACGTCGAGGACGGAATCTTTCGGCACATCCAGCATTTCGGCGGCCATTTTCTTCATGCGTTGTCGCCAGTTGGCACGCACAGGCTTCACCCTCCCTTTGTACTGTATGTATGCGGGGAGCCCGTTTGCCAGTACAAGGCAAACGAAAAGGAGAGACTCCCCCTCGTGTTGTCACGGGGTGTCTCTCCTGTTCTATGCGCCGCGGCGGGCGATTAGACCGTCCGTCGGGCGTGCGGGTGTCTTATTGGATCATGAGCGTCCTCTCGTGCCGCGCCAAGGATTCTTGGCTCGTGGGGGGCCGAGAATTTCGGTGAACAGGACGGCGCGGGCGATGTCCGATTTGGACAAAGAGTGTCCGAGCAGGCTGCTCGTGCGGCGGCGGTTGTTCGCGGAGCTCGGCTGCCGTTCGTCGGCGGCGGTGCGTTGCGGTTGCTTGGCCGCCGAGTTGTGGAGCGACGCTGCATCTGGCCGCTGTCCGTCACTGATCGCAGCATGCGCCCGTCCTTCCGAGTCTTCCCAAGTTGTTTGGTCTTTCTCGCTCATCCGGAATCACCTTCTCACTTTTTCGTCGTGATGTCGCCTCGGTGATCTTCGTCTTCATCCAGACGGGAGATCGACTGGCGCATTTCGGTATCGGCGTTGAGGTTTTGCAGGTTGAGGTAGTCCATCACGCCGATCTTGCCTTGGCGCAGCGCTTCGGCCATCGCGCTCGGGACTTCCGCTTCCGCTTCGACGACTTTGGCGCGCATCTCTTCGACGTAGGCTTTCATTTCCTGTTCGCGAGCGACGGCCATCGCGCGGCGCTCTTCCGCTTTCGCTTGGGCGATGCGCTTGTCGGCTTCCGCTTGGTCGGTCTGCAGATGTGCGCCGATGTTCTTCCCGACATCGACGTCCGCGATGTCGATCGACAGGATCTCAAACGCGGTACCTGCGTCGAGGCCCTTGGTCAAGACGGTCTGCGAGATCGCATCCGGGTTCTCCAGCACTTGTTTGTGCGTGGAGGCGGAACCGATGGTGGTGACGATGCCTTCGCCGACGCGAGCGAGGATCGTCTCCTCGCCCGCCCCGCCGACCAGACGCTCGATGTTGGCGCGGACGGTGACGCGGGCGCGGACTTTTACTTCAATGCCGTCTTTCGCCACGGCGGCGACGATCGGGGTTTCGATCACTTTCGGGTTGACCGACATCTGAACCGCTTCGAGCACGTTGCGCCCCGCCAAGTCGATCGCAGCCGCCCGTTCGAACGCGAGGTTGATGTCAGCTCGCTCAGCGGCGATCAAAGCGTTGACGACGCGGTCGACATTGCCGCCTGCGAGATAGTGCGATTCCAGTTGGTTGGTGGAGATGTTCAGTCCCGCTTTGTGCGCTTTGATCAGCGGGTTGACGATCCGCGCCGGGGTGACGCGGCGCAAGCGCATGCCGATCAAGGTGAAAATCGAGATGCGCACACCCGATGCCCACGCCGAGATGTAGAGCATGATCGGGACAAACGTGAAGATCACCGCAAAGAAGAGTATCACCAGCGCAATGATGATCAGCATGGAAACCAAAGCAGCATCCATTGAAAATACCTCCTGATAAGCCCGATTGGCTTTTGTTTACTTGTCTTCAGTCACGCGAGGGATGACGGTGGTTTCACCTTGCATCTTGCGTCGCACGACGATGCGTGTGCCTTCGATCAACACGATCTGAACGTCAGTGCCGATCGGCAGGAATTCGCCTGTGGAAACCACATCAAAACGCTGTCCGTTAAAAGTCGCCGTGCCCGCAGGGCGCAGCGGAGTGACCGTCTTGCCGTTTTGGTAGAGCATGTGGCGCAAGTTGCGCGTCGGGGTGTAACCGGCCGTTTTGTCCTGCCGTTCATTCAAGATCAGGCGGTTCCACAGGCCGAGATGCCCGAAGTATTTGAAGAGAATGATCCCGACGACGATCGACAGGACGATGGCGATGGCCAACACTTTCAGTCCGTACGTCGTGTCATATGCGGCGATGACGATCCCTGATCCCATCGCCAGCACGCCTAGCCCGCCCAAAATGCCGAAGCCCGTGACGAAAATCTCGGCGACGAGCAGGATGATCCCGGCTGCAAACAGAATCACCGACTCCCAGCCGGCAAATCCGGCGACCATGTGCCCGAAGAAGTATAGGCCGAGCGACGTGACCCCGATGAGGCCGGGGAAAATTTTGCCTGTCACGAGCAGTTCGGTGGTGATCCCGAGCAGGCCGACCACGAGCAGGATCGGGATGACAAGCGGGTTGGTCAGGAAACGGGCTACTTTTTCCGAAAAGCTTGGATGATAGGTGTAGATCAGGTCTTTTTGGTAGCCGTAGTACACGATGGCATCGTCCAGTTTATCGAAAATGCCGTCAGCGATCTTGTGTTCCACCGCTTGTTCGGCCGATAAGGAGACGAGCTCGCCTTTTGCCTTCAAGCCGGGGATGACCACGTTGCGATCGACCATGCCTGCTGCGATCTTGCCGTCCTTGCCGGTCGCTTCGGCGGCCGAGGTCATGGCGGAGCGCCAGAAGGCGATCACTTTCGGGTCGGCCACGTCGCCGTCCGCGTTGCGCGCTTCGGCCGCTCCGATCGTCGAACCGGGCGCCATCGCAATGTGCGTCGCGTTAAGCGCGATGTAGGAGCCGGCGGAGATCGCTTGCGAGCGGATGTAGGCGATCACGGGAATTTGTGAGCCGCGAATCGTTTCGCCGATCTCCAGCGCGGCACCCACTTCCCCGCCCAGCGTGTTGATGTCGAGCACGATCGCTTTGGCGTGCTGGGCTTGCGCTTGGTCAAAGGCGCGGTGCAAGGACATGGCGAGTCCCGTCTCGATGCGATTCTCAACCGGGATGACGAACACGGAGCCTTCTCCTTCTCCTGCGGCCTGTGCCGCCGTTCCGAACAGCCACGAGCAGCAGGCGGCGAGCAACAACGTACAAACGAGTAGCAGTCGGAAAAGACGTTGTCGCATAAGGGGGCCTCCTTTCTTTCGATCATGAGTAGCTATCCACATATACGGATGTCCGTGCGTTTGGTTTCAACAACGAAGACGAAAACACAAAAAAACCATGTACCTCGAAAGGCACATGGTTTTTGACAGCGATGCTCTTATTGAAGCGCTTGCTGCACAATTTGGTTCACGAGCTTGCCATCGGCACGCCCTTTCACCTTGGGCATCAGCGCACCCATAACTTTACCCATGTCGGCTTTCCCCGTGGCGCCGGTCGTCGCAACGACTTCCTGCACGATGGCACGGAGTTCGTCTTCGGACAACTGCTGGGGGAGATAGTCCATGAGAACCGCAATTTCCTTGTTCACATCTTCGATCAAATCCTGGCGGCCAGCAGATTCGAATGCTTGGAGGGAATCACGACGTTGTTTCATTTCGCGATTCAATACGGCCATCACGTCATCATCTGACAGAGTGATCTTTTGATCGATCTCAGCGTTCTTGATCGCCGTCCGAACCATGCGAATAACCGACAAGCGGACTTTGTCTTTCGACTTCATCGCTTGTTTCATATCGTTTTCAAGACGTTCGGTTAAGCTCATGGCAGAACTGCCTCCTTAGTATTTCTTCTTCTTGCGAGCAGCCTCGGATTTCTTTTTGCGGGCGACGCTGGGCTTTTCGTAATGCTTGCGCTTCTTCACTTCTGCGAGGATGCCATCCTTAGCGGTAGCACGCTTGAATCGACGAAGTGCGCTTTCCAAAGATTCATTCTTGCGAACCTTGACTTCAGACACCTGATTTCCCTCCCTCCGCCAAGCAACATCAGCAGTCGAACAAAGTTCGACAGTACGGAAGTCCGTCAAACAACATTATAGTACAGCGTTCGAAACACTGTCAACGGAACTCCCCGTAGATACCCGCTTATTATAATATATTTGTCTGCGGAAGTAAATCTTTTTGGCGAAAGAGGGAAATGTTTAGGGAACCCACTGCGCGTTCTCTTTCAAAACCCGTGCCGGAGAGCCGCCGACGATGGTATGTGGCGGCACGTTTTTGGTCACGACCGCCCCGGCCGCCACCACCGCGCCGTCGCCGATGGTCACGCCTTTCATGATCTTCGCGCCGGAGCCGATCCAGACGTTGTTGCCGATCTTGATCGGCTTCGTGTTGATCGCATCGGGACTGACACGGTGGAAATCGGTGTCCATAAACTGCACGTCCCAAGAGATCGCACACCCTTCGCCGATCTCGACCGATTCCTTGACGATAAACTTCGAGTTGGCGGTGACGTAGCTTTTGTGCCCGATCGTGAAGCGGGCGTTCGGACCGACGAGGATGCGGGTGCCGGGGCCGAAGCCGACGTCGCCTTGTACTTCGAAGTGACCGCCCGGCCCGACTTGGATCACGTTGATGTCGAGCCCTTCCTGTCCGTTCTGGCCGATCTGCGTGTCCATTCGACCGACGACGAGATGACCGTTGACGATCACCGTCGCCGTCTTGTCGATCCGCCAGCGGGTGCGCCAGTGCGTGAACACGCGCAAGGGGAAGCTCAAGCCGCCCCCCGTTTTGAACGTCCAGGACAGGCTGGCGATATAGGTGAGCAGGTCGCCGGACACCATGCGTTTCGCGACGCCTGCCAGTTTACGTGGGAGAGACAAGGACATAACACCTCTTCTGCTTGCTTTCGATACCTCCAGAATAGCGGGAAACGGCGAATTTTACTAGCCCCGGTTGCGGACTTCGAAGATCGCGAATTTCAGGTAGTCGTTTTCGTCCATGCCGTGCAACTTCGGATGGTCGCGCCCGGCGCTGCGGTATTCGACAAGGCGCAGGACTTTGCGTGCGTCGAGGGCGGCGTCGGCGATCGTTTCGAGGAACAGCTCCGGCGACACGTGGTAGGAGCAGGAGGCGGTGACGAGGAAGCCGCGGTCTTTGATCAGCTTCATGCCGCGCAGGTTGACTTCCTTGTAGCCGCGCAAAGCGCCGGGTACTGCGTGTTTGGATTTGGCAAAGGCGGGCGGGTCGAGGATGACGACGTCCCATTTGCGGCCTTCGCGCTCCCATTCGCGCAGTTGTTCAAACGCGTCGGCGACGACGAATTCAAATTCGGCCTTGTCCTCGAAGCCGTTCAGCTCCACGTTGCGAATCGCCGTGTCGATCGCATGCTCGGAGATGTCGAGGCAGGTGATGTTTTGCGCCCCGAACGCCGCCGCATGGATGGTAAAAGAGCCGGTGTGCGCGAAGCATTCCAACACGGAGGCACCCTCGGTGCCTTCGACGTTCGTTTTGACGAGGTCGCGGATCGCGGCGCGGTTTTCCCGTTGGTCGAAGAAGTAGCCGGTCTTCTGCCCGCCTTCCACGTCGACGACCATCTTCAAACCGTTTTCCTTGATCTCGACCAGACCGTCCAATTCGCCGTGGAGCAGGCCGGTGCGCTGTTCCAAGCCTTCGAGTTTGCGTACATGGACATCGCTGCGCTCGTAGATCGCCTTCGGTTCCAGCACTTCTTTTAACGCGTGCACGATCTGATCCTTGCGCACTTCGATCCCCAGCGCGAGGATCTGGATGACGAGCACTTGGTCGAATTTGTCCACGATCAGGCCGGGCAGGTAGTCCGCTTCGCCATAGATCAGGCGACAGGAGTTGGTGTCGTCGACGAGGCGTTGGCGGTACTCCCACGCTTCACGCACCCGCTTGGTGATAAAGTCTTGGTCGATTTCCTCCTCGCGGTTGTAGCTCATCACCCGCACGTTGATCTGGGAGTGCGGGTTGTAATAGCCTTTCGCCAAAAACATCCCGCGGTGGTCGAGGACGTTGACGATGTCGCCCGGTTCGGCTTCGCCTTGAATTCGGTCGATCTCGTTGTTGAACACCCAAGGGTTGCCCGCTTCGATGCGCTTTCTGCGCTTGCGGTTCAAGATTACATCTGCCATGGTTCAAAACTCCTTATGTAAGACAATTTGTACAAACCGTACAAGAACTTGTACCTTCACGCATATGAGTTAGTAGGTAGTTTGCGTCTGTGAGGTGAAGGGCATGTATTGGCAATCGTTCCTTTTGCTCGCGTTGGGTCTTTCCGGCTTTTTGTTTGCGATGTATGTGATGCGGATGGGCATGGAAAGAGCTGCGAGCGACCGCTTGCCGGAGATCATCAAACGATTTGTCAAAACGCCGACGCGCGGCCTGTTGACGGGCACCGTGCTGACGGCGTTGATTCATTCGAGCGCCGGCGTGTCGATCATCTCGATCGGGTTGGTCAGCGCCGGCATCATGACGTTCGCCGATTCGCTGGGGGTCATCCTCGGCACGAACATCGGCACGACGGTGACGACGCAGATGCTGTCCTATGACATGTCGGCGTTGATTCTGCCGTCGCTAGGCGTCGGGGCGCTCCTGTCGATCTTTCTCAAGGGCAAGTACAAGTACATAGGGCTCGCCGTGTTGGGGTTTGGCGGGATCTTTCTCGCGTTGGAGTTGATCGAAAAAGCCCTCTCCCCCTTGAGCCAAACCGATTGGTTCCGTGACATCCTCGCGTTTTCCTCGCACAATCCGCTGCTCGGCGTGCTGGCGGGGACCGTGCTGACGGCGCTGATCACATCGAGCACGGCGACGACGATGCTGACGATCGTGCTGGCGTCGCAAGGGTTGATCGATCTCCCCGGGGCGATTGCGATCATCCTTGGCAACAACATCGGCACCTGCATCACGTCGGTGATCGCGGCGGTCGGCACGAACCTGAATGCGAAACGGGTGGCGTTGTCACATGTGATCCTCAACGTGCTGGGGGTGCTGGCCTTCCTGCCGTTGATCGGGGTGCTGGCCGATGTCTGTCGCTGGCTGGCGGACGATCTGGCGGTGCAGGTGGCGACGTCGCATCTGTTGTTCAATGTGATCTCGTCGTTGGCGGTGTGGCCGTTTACCCGCTGGTATGCGAAGTTGATCTGTTGGATGATGCCGGAGAAACAGGCGTAGTGTCGCGCAGCCCTGCTTCAGCCGGACAAGAGGAACGGGAAGGTGTATGTGCCTTCCCGTTTTTGCGTGTGTTTGGTGGCGAGGCTAGTAGCTGGATTGAGCGGATTGCCCTTGGGCGATCGCGACGCCGGCCGAGCAGCCGAGGCGGTTGGCACCGGCTTGCATCATCGCCAGCGCGTCTTCGCGGGAACGGATGCCGCCGGACGCTTTGACGCCGACGTTCGGGCCGACGGTTGCACGCATCAGACGGATGTCTTCCACCGTTGCGCCGCCGGAGGAGAAGCCGGTCGACGTTTTGACGAAGTCGGCGCCGGCTGCGACGGAGAGCAGGCAGGCGGTGGCTTTTTCGAGGTCGGTGAGCAGGGAGGTTTCGATGATCACTTTGGTCAGGGCTTGGCCTTTGACGGCGCTTACGACCGCTTGGATGTCTTCGTAGACCGCCTTCAGTTCGCCCGCTTTGAGCAGGCCGATCGGCAGGACCATGTCGACCTCGTGTGCGCCTTTTACCACGGCGTCTTTTGCTTCATAGGCTTTCGTTTCCTTGGTGGTCGCTCCGAGCGGGAAGCCGATGACGGCGCAGACTTTGACGGAGGAGCCGGCGAGGTTGCGGGCGGCGCGTTCGACGTAGACCGGGTTGATGCAGACGGAGAAGAAGCGGTAGGTCTTCGCTTCCTCGCACAACTTGTCGATCTGCTCCGGTTGCGCTTCCGGCTTGAGCAGCGTGTGGTCGATGATCGCGACCGCTTGGTCGGCAGAAACCGGTGTGTAGTCGCCTGCGGAGAGGTTGAAGGTACCGATCGCCGCTTCGACGGCGGTGCGGGCTTGTTGGATGATGGCGTTCATGTGGGTGCCTCCTCTATGTAGGTGCTGGTGTCAGCACGGATTGGTAAAAGTTGCTGTGGGAAGTGCCGCTTTATTATAGCATGTCCTTCGGATGTTTAGCGCATGATGTCGAATGATTTGTGTTGTTTTAGGGACTAGCTTAAGGTCGGGTCTGCATGATAGTCTGGACATGATTTCGGTCCATACACAACTGAATAGGAGTGAATGAAAGTGACGCAAGACATGGTTCAACAGATTTTACAAGCGATCGGCGACAGTGAAGTGCGGATGGGTCAGCAGATCAAGTTAGCCATTTCTGAAAGTGAGGCACGAATGACGAGCAAGTTCGAACAAGCGATCTCCTACAGTGAGGCTCGCATGACGGACAAACTTGAACAGGCGATCTCCGATAGTGAGGCGCGCATGACGGACAAGCTTGAAAAAGCCATCTCCGAAAGTGAAACTCGCATGTCGAACAGGCTTGAACAAGCGATCTCAGAAAGTGAGGCTCGCATGCGGGACGAGATCAAGCAAAGTGAATTGCGTATGGAGCGCAAACTTGAACAAGCCATCAGTGACAGTGAAGTGCGTATGTCGAACAGGTTTGCTCAAGCCATCAGCGAAAGCGAAGCTCGTATGACAAACAAGCTTGAGCAGGCGATCGTTGAAAGCGAAGCTCGTATGTCGAGCAAGCTTGAAAAAGCCATCACCGAAAGTGAGGCTCGCATGCGGGACGAGATCAAGCAAAGTGAATTGCGTATGGAGCGCAAGATGGTACTCGTGGTTGGGGAAAGTGAACATCGTTTGAAAACGCAGGTCATCCAAGCGATCGACGAGACGCAGCAGCATCTCAGCTTGGAGATGGTCAAGCTCCGCGTCGGACAAAGCCACATTACCCGACGCCTCAACCACCATGAGGTCGAGATCCATAACTTGAAGCGCGTGAACCGTCGTTCCCGCACTTCCCCCCTGGCGTCCCTCTAATCTCCCACCTACGATAAAGCCCAATAAGATAAAAAGGGTCTCCCCATCGGGAGGCCCTTTTTGTTTGGATTACGTTTTTCTGGCAGCTTACAACATCTCCAGTTCCAATGCGCCTTCGAACTGGCCCTCTTCGATCACGTCTTCTTTTTCCGTGAAGGTCAGGCGCTCGACGAAGGTGCCTTGAGAGACTTCCTTGCCCGCCACATCGAGGCGCACTTTTACGACTTCGCCGAGCAACTCTTCTCCGCCTTCAAACTCGACGCGGATGTAGTTGTCGGTGTAGCCGCTCAGTTTGCCGTCCAACGAACGGTCTTCCGGAATCACTTCCAACACGTGACCGACGAACTTCGCCGCGTAAGCAAGATGCAGGGTGTTGGACAACCCGATCAGCCGCTCGACGCGCGCTTCTTTCTCCCGTTCGGTCAACTGCTCTTTGTATTTGGCCGCCGGCGTGCCTTTGCGGCGGGAATACGGGAACACGTGCAGTTCGGCAAACTCTTGGTCCTTGATGAACTGGTACGTCCCTTCGAAATCTTCCACCGCTTCGCCCGGGAAACCGACGATCACGTCGGACGTGATCGCCACATCCGGCATGACGGCGCGGATTTCTTGCAGCTTGTCGGCGAACTCTTCGACCGTGTGCTTGCGGTTCATGCGGTTCAACACTTTATTGGAACCCGCCTGCAACGGAATATGCAGGTGACGGGCGATGATCTTCGAGTCTTTGAAGTACCGAATCATCTTGTCGGTGATCTCACTCGCTTCGATCGAGGAGATCCGCAGACGGCGCAGATTCGGCACCTCCCGCTCCAGCTCATACAGCAGGTCGGCGAGGTCATAGTTCTCCATGTCGTCGCCATAGCCCCCGGTGTGAATGCCGGTCAGGACGATTTCGTAATAGCCGGCCGCCACCAGTTTTTTCGCCTGTGCGATGACGTTCTCCGGTTTGCGGGATCGGATAAAGCCACGGGAATACGGGATGATACAGAAGGTGCAAAAATTGTTGCAGCCCTCTTGGATTTTCAGCGACGCACGGGTACGGTCGTTGAAGTTCGGCACATCGAGTTCCTCGAATTCACGCTGTTTGCGGACGGAGGAAACCACTTTGAACGGGCTTTTCTCTTCTTGCGCCTGTTCGACGTACTCGATGATCTGTTCGCGGCCTTGGGTGCCGATGACGAGGTCGACGCCCGGGATTTCCAAAATCTCGTCCGGTGCAACCTGTGCGTAACAGCCGGTCACGACGATCGTCGCATCCGGGTTACGACGAATGGCACGGCGGATCATCTGACGCGATTTCTTGTCGCCCGTATGGGTGACGGTGCACGTGTTGATGACATAAACGTCCGCCATGTCGTCAAAATCGACCTGTGCGAATCCCTTGTTCCGAAACTGGTGCCAGATCGCTTCGGTGTCATACGAATTGACTTTGCAACCGAGGGTGTGAAACGCTACGGTGCTCATGTGCTCAAACCTCCCATCTCTCCATAATGGTAATGAAGGCAGGCGGCGGTGACCAGCCCTGCCGTTTCGGTGCGCAAAATGCGGGCGCCGAGCGAGACCGGATGAGCACCGGCCGCCAGCAGGTGTTCGATCTCCTGCTCGGCGATCCCGCCTTCCGGTCCGATCACGACGCATACGTTTGCGGCGTCCGGGTGTTTATCCAGCACATCGCGAAGACCTGTGCCTCGCTCCGCTTCATAAGGCACGAGCACGAGGTCGTACCCGCTCAGCTGCCCGAGGAATTGCTTGAACGTCACCGCATCGGCGACGTCCGGGATCAGGTTGCGATGCGCCTGTTCAGCCGCTTCCTTGGCGATCTTCTGCCAGCGTTCGCGGCGCTTTTGTTCTTTTTTCGCATCGTATTTGACGATGCAGCGAGCCATGTCCAAAGGCTGAAATTCATGAATGCCGACTTCGGTTCCCTTTTGGACAATCAAGTCCATTTTATCACCTTTGGGCAACCCTTGCGCCAAGGTAATTTTTACACGCGCTTCCGCTTGGCGGTCGAGCTCTTCGATGATCCGTGCCGAGACGGCTTCTGCTCCAAGATCGGTCAAGGCGACGCGGTACGCGCTCCCCAACCCGTTGCAGACGATCACTTCATCGCCCGCTTCCATCCGCAGCACGCGGGTGATGTGTTTGACATCATCGCCGATGATCGTGACGGTGTCGTTTTGGAAACTGTCCGGCGTGACAAAATAGCGTTGCATGGGATGACCCCCGTTTCCTGTCCGTTAGCTGCCGATCTTGGCGACGAACGCAACCCAGTCCTCTTCGGTCAACACATCGGTGATGACGAAGCCGTGGCGGGTCAACTCTTCGCGCACGAGGTCGGCTTTTTCCCTGATGATGCCCGAGGTGATAAACGTCCCGTCGTCCTTGAGCACCTCTTTGGCCTGCCCGACCATCAGCAGGATGATCTCGGCGAGGATGTTGGCGACGACGACGTCGTATTTGTCCTCCACGCCTTGGAGCAGGTCATTGGCGCGGACGGTGACTTTCGCCTGCTCGCCGTTCATCGCGACATTTTCCTGCGCGACTTGTACCGCGACCGGGTCGAGGTCGAGCGCCAACACCGATTCGGCCCCCAGTTTCGCGCAGGCGATCGAGAGAATCGCGGTGCCACACCCGACGTCCACAATCTGATCGCCCGTCTGGATCACCTTTTCCAATGTACGCAGGCACAGGTTGGTCGTCGGGTGCGTCCCGGTGCCAAACGCCATGCCGGGGTCGAGCTCGATCACCATCTCCCCTTCGCCGGGGGTGTATTCCTCCCAAGACGGTTTGATCGTCAAGCGCTCGGTTACGCGGACAGGGTGATAGTATTTCTTCCACTCCTCCGCCCACTCCTCCTCATCGGCGATCCGATGGGTGACGGTCGCCGGTCCCGGATCGAGTCCCAATTCCGTCAAGCACTTGATCTCCCCGGCGATCTGTCCCTGCATCTCCTCTTGCCAGGTCTCCCACGCGATGTACGCCTTCACGCGCACGCCCGATTCCGGAAAATCGGCCGGGTTCAGCCCATAGATCTCGCCGTAGCGGTCTTCCCACGTGCGGGTCAAGTCGTTGCTGTCTTCGATCACCACACCGGTCGCGCCATAGCGTTCCAAGATCGCCGAGACGGCTTCCGTCGCCTCCGACGTGGTCTCCACTACAATTTCGGCCCACTGCATCTTTTATAAGCCCCCTTGGGTTCACTCTTGCAGGTCATTCTTGGCATACAGATAAAAAAATACCACAGAACCAAAACAAAATCCACAGGTGATAGGATACCCGCGGATGCAGGCTTCCTACCCCTGTGGATCGTTAACAGTGTTTGGCTGTGCTTCGACAGGTGCGATCAGTCACCAATGAAAGCCGACTTCAGCCGTTCGAACAAGGAGCGTTGCTGCTCATGCGTCTCTTCGCCCATCGTGGAGGCGAGATCGCGCAAGAGATCCTTTTGCTTGTCGTTCAGCTTGGTCGGAGTGACCACGACGACGCGCACGTGTTGATCCCCGCGCAGTCCTTTGCGGTTGAGGACGGGGATGCCTTGGCCGCGCAGGCGGAACACGGTGCCCGATTGGGTGCCTTCCGGGATGCGCAGTTTCGCTTTGCCGTCGATCGTCGGCACTTCGATCTCGTCGCCGAGCGCCGCTTGCACAAAGGTCAACGGCACTTCGCAGTAAACATCTTCAGCTTCGCGCTCGAAGAAATCATGGTCGCGGACGACGAGGACGACGTACAGGTCACCGGCCGGACCGCCCTTGGCGCCCACCTCGCCGGCCCCGGAGATCCGAATCCGGTTGCCGGTGTCGACGCCCGGCGGGACGGTGACTTTGAACGTCCGACGCTTGCGTACTTTGCCTTCGCCGTGGCAGGTGCCGCACTTGACTTCGATCTTCTTGCCCGTGCCGCCACAGGTGCGGCAGGTGGTGCGGTTGACCATCCGACCGAGCGGGGTGTTGACCACCTGTTCCTGCTGGCCGGTGCCGCGGCAAGTCGGGCAGGAGGACACGTTCGTGCCCGGCTTCGCACCGCTGCCGTCACAGGTGTCGCACTCTTCCCAACGGGGAATCTCGATTTCCTTCTCCATGCCAAACGCCGCTTCCTTGAAGTCGATCTGCATCTGGTATTGGAGGTCGGCCCCGCGTTGGGGGCCGCCGCGCTGTCGACCACCACCGCCGCCGCCGAAGAACATATCGAAGATGTCTTCAAAGCCGCCGAACCCGCCGCCTTGACCGCCGCCACCGCCGCCGAACTGGTTCGGGTCGGCGTGACCGAAGCGGTCGTAGTGCGCCCGCTTGTTCTGGTCGGAGAGCACTTCGTACGCTTCGGAGACTTCCTTGAACTTGTCGGCCGCCGTCGGATCTTCCTTGTTGACGTCCGGGTGGTACTGACGCGCCATCTTCCGATACGCTTTCTTGATCTCTTCCGGTGCGGCCTCTTTGGAGACGCCTAACACCTCATAATAATCCCTTTTACTCACCGAGACTCACTACTTTCATTTCTTGTCTTCGTCCACAACCTCGTAGTCCGCGTCGACGACGTTGTCCTTCTGACCGCCTTCCGCACCTGCCGCACCTTCAGCGCCTTCAGCCGCTTGTTGTGCTTGGGCCGCTTGCTCATAGAGTTTGACCGACAGTTGCTGCACGATTTCGCTCAGCTCTTCGGAAGCGGACTTGATCGCTTCGGTGTCGGTGCCTTCGAGCGCGGTTTTCACTTTGTCTTTCGCCTCGTTCGCCTTGTCGATTTCCGCTTGGTCGACCTTGCCTTCGAGGTCTTTGAGGGTCTTCTCGGTTTGGTAGACGAGAGAGTCCGCGTTGTTGCGGATGTCCACTTCTTCGCGGCGCTTCTTGTCTTCGTCCGCGTTCGATTCCGCTTCCTTCACCATGCGCTCGATCTCATCATCGGACAGGCCGGTGTTGGAGGTGATGGTGATCTTTTGCGATTTGCCGGTGCCGAGATCCTTCGCGGATACGTTGACGATACCGTTCGCGTCGATGTCGAAGGTGACTTCGATCTGCGGGATGCCGCGCGGTGCCGGCGGGATGTCGCTCAGGATGAAGCGGCCGAGCGTCTTGTTGTCGCGAGCAAATTCGCGTTCGCCTTGCAGGATATGAATCTCGACAGACGTTTGGTTATCCGCCGCGGTGGAGTACACTTGCGATTTCGACGTCGGGATCGTCGTGTTGCGCTCGATCATACGCGTGCAGACGCCGCCCATCGTTTCGATGCCCAGAGACAGCGGGGTGACGTCGAGCAGGACAACGTCCTTGACTTCGCCGGTCAGGACACCGCCTTGGATCGCTGCGCCGACCGCGACGACTTCGTCCGGGTTAACGCCTTTGGACGGGTCTTTGCCGGTGAACTTCTTCACCGATTCCACAACCGCCGGGATGCGGGTGGAGCCGCCGACGAGGATCACTTTGTCGATTTCGTTGATCGACAGGCCGGAGTCGGACAGCGCTTGACGGCACGGACCCATCGTCGCTTCGACGAGGTGTGCGGACAGCTCTTCGAACTTCGCACGGGTCAGGTTCAGCTCCAAGTGTTTCGGGCCGCTGGCGTCCATCGTGATAAACGGCAGGGAAATGGTGGTGGAGGTGACGCCGGACAGTTCTTTTTTCGCTTTTTCCGCTGCGTCTTTCAGGCGTTGCATCGCCATCTTGTCTTTGGACAGGTCGATGCCGTTTTCCTTCTTGAAGTTGTCGACGAGGTAGTTGATGATCACATCGTCAAAATCGTCGCCGCCGAGGCGGTTGTTGCCTGCGGTCGCCTTGACTTCGAATACGCCTTCGCCCAATTCGAGAATCGAGACGTCGAACGTACCGCCGCCAAGGTCATAGATCAGGATCGTTTGGTCGCCTTCTTTGTCAAGGCCGTACGACAGCGCTGCAGCAGTCGGCTCGTTGACGATGCGCAGCACGTCAAGACCTGCGATCTTGCCCGCGTCCTTGGTCGCTTGGCGCTCTGCGTCGTTGAAGTACGCCGGAACGGTGATCACCGCTTGGGTTACTTTCTCGCCGAGGTACGCTTCTGCGTCCGACTTGAGCTTCTGCAGGATCATCGCGGAGATCTCCTGCGGGGTGTATTCCTTGCCTTCCACGGTCACTTTGTAATCGGTGCCCATGTGGCGCTTGATCGAGATCACGGTGTTATCCGGGTTGGTGACCGCTTGGCGCTTCGCCACTTCACCGACGAGACGCTCGCCGTTCTTCATGCCGAGAACGGACGGGGTGGTGCGGTTGCCTTCCGCGTTCGGGATGACGACCGGTTCGCCGCCTTCCATGACCGCTACGCAAGAGTTGGTGGTACCCAAGTCAATACCGATGACTTTGCTCATGACTAAATTCCTCCTGTGTCTTCTTACTAAGTATGTGGTAGATATAGGTAAGTTCTTCTATGAAAAGATGAACTGTCGTAAACGTTATTGGGAGACTTTCACCATCGAAGGGCGAATCACTTTGTCTTTCAGCTTGTAGCCTTTGCGCATTTCCTCGACCACGGTGTTCGCATCATGCCCGTCGGTTTCGACTTGCATCACGCCTTCATGCAGGTTCGGGTCGAACGGTTGCCCGACCGACTCGATCGCCGCCAGACCGTAGTTGCCCAAAGCGGTGACCAGTTGGCGGTGCACCATCTCCACGCCGACGAGCAGCGTCTTGGTGTCGGTGTCCTCCGACGTCTTCAGCGCCATCTCGAACGTGTCGAGCACCGGCAGCAGCTCTTCAATGATCTTGGTGTTGGCATAGGCGGCAAACTCTTCCTTCTCCTGACGCGCCCGGCGACGGAAGTTGTCAAAGTCGGCCTGCGCCCGCAAGTAGCGAACCTTGTAATCCTCCGCTTCGGCGGTCAGTTTCGCCAAATCGGCCAGCAGTTCTTCGCGGGAACGCCCGTCGTCTTCCACCGACACGGTCTCGGAAGCGTTATCCACGACTTCCTCGACTTCCTCCTCCGGCGTTGCCACCTGTTCGTTGCGGTTGTCTTGCTCCATCTCTGTTCCTCCTTGCTATTCCTCATCGTGCGGGAGATCCCGCATTCGAATGATCGTGTGAATTCGCATGATCGCCGTGGTGACCTCGCCCGCCGCCCGAAGCGCGTGCAGTTTGACCAACGTCGGATCGAACACGCCAAATTCCATCATGTCCTGAATCCGTCCGTCGTCACAATCGACCCCCAGCGAGTCCGACTGCTGCTCGACTTGGGCGGCGTTTGCCTCCTCCACTTTTTCCAGCGGGTTAAAGCCGGCGTTGAGCACGATCTGCGTCATCGGTTTGCGCAAGGCGCGTGCGACCGCTTCGACGCCGAACCCGGTCATCCCGCGCACCGTCTCGCGCATCTTCTCGACTTCGCGAGCGGCCCACAGCTCGATCGCACCGCCACCCGGCACCACACCGCCCCCGACGGCCGCCTGCACGGAGGAAGCGGCGTCCTTGGCGATGCGCAAGCGCTCGCCGACCACCTCTTCCGTCGCCGCTCCGACGAGGATCGTCGCCAGCGGCTTGCCTTGCCCGCCGATGATGCGGATGTTCTCCATCCGCTCATCTTCCAGTACGACATCGGCAAACCCGAGAAACTTGCTCAGTTCCCGCGGCGCTTTGCCAAGGCCGGTGCGCTTGATCGGTCGCGCGCCCGTGTGCTCGGCGATCTTGCGCAGCTCTTTGGAAGCGACGCGCTGTACGATCATCACGCCCGCTTCGCCGAGCACCTCTTCCGCCACCGGCGACACGCCACGGTCGGTGAACACCACGTTCACATCGACGCTCAACAGCCGTTCCAAGTTGTCGCGAAACTCCTCCTTGTACTGGCGATAGAGCAAAAACCCCGCCTCCGTACCCAGAGCCTCGCTGTCCAACTCTTCCGGCTCCAACGCGTCATCGATGATCAGGATGCGCGCCTCTTCCACCCGCTCGTGCATTTGCGGCGACATTCGCTGTCGGGACACGACCACCCCTTGAAACACCTCGGAGGGAGCGCCTTCCGCCGCGATCACATGATCGGACAAACGATATTGCGCATCGCGCAGCTTGTCATAGCCGATCATCGTCGCCGCTTCCGTCACCAGATGGGCGATATCCTCATGCTCGCGACCGGCGACCATCGCCACTTGAAACAGCACCCCATCGGGCAGTGCTTCCAAGGGACGAGCGGCGCTTTCCAAACGTTCGACCGCATAGCGAATCCCCGCCTGAATGCCTTCGATCACCCGCGTGACCGGGACGCCGCGCTCCACCTGCGCCACCCCTTCTTGCAAAAGAGCGGCTGCCAAAAGCGTCGCCGTTGTCGTTCCATCGCCGATCTCCTCCTGCTGGGCGGAGGCGACGTTGATCAACATCCGTGCAGCCGGGTGCACGACTTCCATCTTGTTGAGAATCGTCACGCCGTCGTTGGTGATGATCACGTTCCCTTGCCCGTCGACCAACATGGTGTCGAGCCCCTTGGGCCCGATCGTCCCTTCCACCGCCGATGCGATCGCCCGCACCGCCGTCGTGTTCGAATACAAGGCGGCCAGGCGTTCGTCCTGCTCCTTGGTCGTCTGCCCCTGCGATTGACTCATCGGCACATCGTCCTTTGTCTCATGTCTTGTTTCTAAGGATGAGAGGAAGCGAGACTTCCTCTTTATCTACCAAAATCCACCTTACAAAGTATAGACAGACCTTGCTTATTTATGCAATCCTCGCAACACGCCGGTCAGCAGGTGCGACATCTGGTTCATCACGGCGATCACCCGGCCGTATTCCATCCGCGTCGGTCCAAGCACGCCGATCGTGCCCAGCATCTCGCCGTCGATCAAGTAGGATGCCGTGATCAGCGAACACTGGTGCATCGGCTCAAGTTCGTTCTCCTGCCCGATCCGCACCCGAATCCCTTCGGAATGCCCGTCCCCGAACAGCCTGATCAGGTCCTGCTGTTGCTCGAACATATCGAGCAGCGGGCGCAGCTTGTCGATGTCGCGAAACTCCGGCTGGTTGAGAATCCGCGCGGTCCCGCCGAGGTAGACGGACGGCTTCTTCGCTTCCTGGAGCACGACCATCTGGTCGAACAGAGACATCACGTGTTCAAACTGCTCGGACGAGCGCCGCATCTCGTTGGCGACTTCGGTGTACAAGAATTGCTTCATCCGATACAACGGCATGCCGTGCAACTTGCTGTTCAAATACTCGACGTAGCTTTGCAGGGATTCGGCGTGAATGCCTTCGGGGATCGTCACGGTGCGGTTGTGTACCTGCCCCGTGTCGGTGACGATGATCGCCACCGCCATCCCCTCCTGCAACGGCAGCAACTGGATGTGACGCAACTTGCTCGTCAGCACATCCGGCCCCATCACGATCGAGGTGTAGTTGGTCAGCGAGGAGAGAATCTGCGACGCCTGCTGCACCACCTGTTCTTTCAGATCCATCTGGTTGACGAAATAAGTTCGCAACGAATCCAGATCCATCCCGGCCAACTCACCCGGATGCAACAGGTTGTCTACGTAAAAGCGGTACCCCTTCTGCGAAGGGACGCGCCCCGCCGACGTGTGCGGCTGTTCCAAATAGCCCAGCTCTTCCAAGTCGGACATCTCGTTGCGAATCGTCGCCGACGAGAACGACACTTCCGGACGCTTCGATATCGTACGGGAACCGACAGGCTCAGCCGAACGAATGTAATCGTCCACAAGAATTTGCAAGATCGCTTTCTGACGCTCGGTTAACATGTCTTCCCGCCACCTCCTGAACCTTGTTAGCACTCAACACCCCCGAGTGCTAACGACTACTCTGAATGTAGCAAAAACGCCCGTTCATTGTCAACACAAGAACCGGGGAAAATCATCCAGAAATGCAAAAGAATCGCCGCCAAGTCCAAGGAGAACACCCCGAAACCGATACCCATCACAAAAAAGGGCAGGTGCCTCTCCACCGAGAGACCGCCCGCCCTTTTCCTGCTTCTCAACAAACGCTTATCCTTCCAAAAACGCCGCAAACACCTCATTCGCCAAAAAGAGACCCTGTTGAGTCAGCCTGACGCCGACCTCATCCACTTGCAACAGCCCAAGCCCCTCATACTTGCGAATCGGTGCGGCGAACACGTCCAGCATCTCCACACCGTGCCGCACATGAAACCGTTCAAACGAAACGCCTTCCAACAACCGCAGCCCCAGCATCATCGTATCCTCCCGCCGGTCCTGCTCGGAAATCGTCTCGCTGTCCGTGATCGGTCTTTCCCCGCGACAGGTCGTTTCGATATACGTCGGCACGTCCTTCTCGTTCACATAGCGCACGCTTTCCACATACCCGTGCGCCCCCGAACCGGCCGCCATGTACGGCTCGTTGCGCCAGTACACTTGGTTGTGCCGCGAGCGATGCCCCGGCTTGGCAAAGTTGGAGATCTCGTACATCTCATACCCCGCCCCGGCAAACGCATCCATCACCACTTGGTACATCTTCACTTCATCATCTTCCGGCGGCAGAATCAACTGCCCCCGGTTGTACCACGTGTAAAACGGCGTCCCTTCCTCCACCTTCAGGGAATAGGCGGACACATGCTCCGGCCCGAGGTCGAGCAGTGCGCCGATCGTCTTCTCCAGCGTCTCCACAGACTGCCCCGGCAATCCGAACATCAAGTCGAGGTTGATCGAGGAGAAGCCGGCCTTTCGCGCCAGTTCCCACGACTTGTACACCGCGTCGCGGTCATGCAACCGCCCCAGCTTGACAAGCAGGTCGTTGTCAAAACTTTGCACGCCAAAACTCAACCGGTTGACGCCACCGTCCCGCAACACCTGCAATTTTTCCAAATCGACCGTGCCCGGGTTGGCTTCGACGGAGACTTCACACCCGTCCGCCAACGAAAAGTGGCGGTGGAGCATCTCCATCATCCGCTCGCTCTGTTTCGCATTGAAAATCGTCGGGGTCCCGCCACCGAAAAAGACGGTCTGCAACGGAGCGGGGTGGTAACTCTCCGCCACTCGCGCCAATTCAAGGTCGAGCCCTTGCAAGTAGCGGTCCATCACATCAGGTGTGGA
>DASTWJ010000057.1:0-6736 GCA_035776695.1 Bacilli bacterium | reverse complement strand
GGATTCGACATTCGGTGATGACGCAGTTCGCGATGGTGGCGATGATCGTGACGGCGACCTTGGTCTGCATCGGGATCATGGAGCGGGGGCGCGAGATCTACGAGTACCTGCGCGAGACGATGGAGGCCAAACAGGACCTGCTGGTCAAGACGACGCTTATGGAAAAGCGCGTCAAGTTGGACGGGCTGACCGGCTTGCACAACCACATGTCGTTTCACGAGTATCTGGAAGAGCTGATCAAGCAGAGCGAAGCGTGCAACCTGTGCTTGAGCCTCGCGGTGTTCGACATCGACAATTTTAAAAAGATCAACGACACCTGGGGCCATCGCGTCGGCGACGTGGTGCTGGAGCGGGTGTCCTCGCAGATTCAAAAGCTCGTCGGTCCGGATGACTTTGTGGCTCGTTACGGCGGCGAGGAGTTTGCCGTGATCTTCATGGAACAGACTCCTGAAGCCACTCACCAGTTGGTTGAGCGGATTCGCGAAGAGATCTACCGTGTGCATCACAGCGAGCTGAACGGGCAGCATGTGACCATCTCCGCCGGGCTGAACCACTACCGCAAAGGGATGGGGAAAGAGCAGCTGTTCGGCGGGGCCGATTCGTCGCTGTATGTGGCGAAGCGGACGGGCAAGAATCGCGTGGTCGTGTTCGACGGGTGTTTGGATCAGCAGGCTTAACAGAAGTTAGATGGAAGGAAACGCTCTCTTGGAAAAGGGGGCGTTTTTTTGTTTGACTTGTACCGGAGGGCAAAAAAAGAGGAACCAATCGCCGTAGCGATCGGTTCCTCTCTTACGTTTGGTGCACCCATAGGGAATCGAACCCCAACCTCAAGTTCCGGAGACTTGCGTCCTATCCGTTGGACCATGGGTGCGTATGCGGTTTGGAAACGGTTCCTTCGTGAGAGGAACAATTGCTATCTTACCTCATTCCGGAGCGATTTGCAACTGGGAATTGTTCCGCTGGGCAGCGGGGGTGTCTCTTGATACAATATTCCCTATACACCTCAAGTATACATCATCCGAGCACTCATTAGGAGGGAACAGAAAATGGCTGTATCTCGTGCTCTTACCATTGCAGGAAGCGACTCGGGCGGCGGAGCCGGCATTCAGGCGGACTTGAAGACGTTCACGGTGTTGGGCGTGTACGGCATGAGCGCTCTGACGGCGGTCACGGCGCAGAACACGCTGGGGGTGCATGGCATCTACAACCTGCCGCTGGAAGCGATTGAAGGGCAGATCGACGCCGTAGCAAGCGACATCGGCGTGGATGCGGTGAAGACCGGCATGTTGTCGCAAGTGCCGATCATCGAGACCGTCGCCTGCAAGATCAAGGAGAATCAGATCCCGAACCTCGTCGTCGACCCGGTGATGGTCGCCAAGGGCGGGGCGAGGTTGCTGGAGAACGATTCGCAAAAGGCGCTGATCGAGCACCTGCTGCCGCTGGCGACCGTCGTGACGCCGAACCTCCCCGAAGCGGAAGTCCTGATCGGGCGGGAGATTCGCACGCTGGAGGAGATGAAGGAAGCGGCGAAGATCATCCATAGCTACGGGGTCAAACATGTCGTGGTCAAAGGCGGTCACTTGGAAGGCGATGCCATCGACATCCTGTTTGATGGTCAGACCTTTGAGCGGTTTCAGTCGACGCGCCACGAAACGAAACACACCCACGGCACCGGCTGTACCTTCTCGGCCGCGATCACGTCCGAACTGGCAAAAGGTCGCTCCGTCTACGAAGCTGTCGCGACGGCCAAAGAGTTCATCACCTGCGCCATTCGCGACACTCTCGGCCTCGGCCAAGGTCACGGCCCGACCAACCACTGGGCGTACGGGAACCGCCAGAAACAACATCAGTAAGATGGTTGTAGCTCTGCGAAGTGACCCAATGGCTAAGGACTCACGGGTTACGCGCCAGCGCAGAAGGCTACAAACAGCGAACCTTTTTCCAAAAAAAGACCGCCCACTCTCATGAGCAGGCGGTCTTCCTCATTTTCGCAAAATAAGTCCTCTACAACCTAATCCTCCACATCCATCTCCACCGTACTCGACTTCGCCGTCGGTGCCCCGTGGCCTTTCGAGCGGGTGGTGACCAGCAGTTGATCGAACACGCCGTGCAGAGCCGGTTGCAGCACTTTGATGCCTTCCGCCGTGATCCCGCCGGGCACCGCCACGCGGCGAATGATATCCTCAAACTCGAATCCCTCTTGCGTCAACAGCTTCCCGACGCCTGTCGTCATGTCCTTGACCAGCGTCTCGGCCAGATCCCGCGGAATCCCGCCTTGCCGCACGCCCGCCAGCGCGAACTCGCGCAGCAACAGCGCCAGAAATGCAGGACCGCAAGAGCTCAAGTCGGAGCAGACGCGCAGGTCTTCCTCCTCGACCACGGTCGGCTTGGAGATCCGCTCCATCAACGCCTCCACAAAATACCGCTCATCCGCACACAGACGCTCCCCATGCATCACCAGCGACACGCCGGACAGCGCCACCTGCGTGATCGAAGGAATCACTTTCGCCACACGGCAGGGCAGTTGCGCTTCCATCTCGGCCAGCGACACTTTCGAGTTGATCGAGATGAAGTAGTGCTCGTCGCGCAACGAGGGGAGAATTTGTTCTATGACTCCGCGGGCATCGCCCGGTTTGACGCACAGGAAGACGACATCCGAACGTGAGACGGTGTCGGCTGGCGTCGCGGCGACTTCGAGCTGAGGGTGGCGCGACTTGAGCTGGGCCAATTTTTCCGGGGATCGGTTGCAGGCGACGATCTCAATGAGCTCTGAGGAAGGTGTTGAGGACTGGCAAAAGGCGCGGATCAACATGCTTCCCATACTCCCTGTCCCGATAAATCCTATCCGCAAGGCAGTCTCCTCCTATCTTCATCGTTCTTACAAGAGCATATTCCGACAGGTGAAACTTTCATGCTAATGAATTTGCAGGCCGCCTTTTGGTGCATGCTGTAGACAAGGCTAAGCCTGACGTGCGCCTCTTGGAAAGGAGACGACTCCCTCGATGAAAGAACCTGTGGAAATGCCCCTGTACCTGATTCGCCAAGGGCGACTTGTCTATGACAACCTGATGAAGATCGGCAAGTCGGAGCCTTGGGTGCGCGAAACGCTCGCCCAATTGCAAATCTATGACGTACGGGATGTGCGTTATGCCTTGCTCGACCAATTCGGGCATGTCCATATCTTGCATGCCTGACCACCGTACCATTCCCGCCCGCCTTCTGCTACACTGAGAAAGAAGCATATGAACGGAGGAGGCGGCGCGAACATGCAGATGGGGTACGGTCTTTGGCAGGAGCAGTCCCAGCGGCTGGTGATGACACAAGAGCTTCGCCAAGCGATCACGATGCTGCAGTTCTCTTCGCTGGAATTGCTCGAATACCTCGAAGGCGAGTTGGCGCAAAACCCGGTGATCGAGGCGGACTCGCCGATCGACTGGGCGGAACTGGCCCGCCAACAGCGCGAGAGCTACCGAGCGGAACAACCCGCCCACAACCGGGCGCAACAGGAGTACGACCGCGCGGCCAACATCCGACAAGGGGTGTCGTTGGTCGAGCATCTGCATGACCAGTTGCACCTGTTGTCCCTCAGCGCCGAGGAGCGGCGCATCGGCGACTACCTGATCGGCAACTTGGATGAAAACGGGTACCTGACCTTGGCGCTTCCCGACTGCGCCGAGGCTCTTGGCGTGTCTGTTTCGGCGGTGGAGCAGGGGGTGGAACAGGTGCAATCCCTCGACCCGACAGGCGTGGGCGCTCGTACGCTCGCCGAATGTCTGCGCCTGCAATTGGCGGAAAAAGAAAACGTGCCCGCCGCGATCTACCCGCTGATCGACGACCACTTGGAGGACGTCGCCCAAGGGCGGATCACCCGCGTGGCGCAGGCGTTGCATGTGACCCCGGCGGCGGTGCAGAAGATGGTCGATCTGCTGAAAACGCTCGACCCCAAGCCCGGCCGCCGCTATTCGACCGACACGCCGGCGTACATCATCCCCGATGTGACGGTGGAGAAGGTCGGGGGCGAGTATGTGGTGGTCGTCAATGACCGCTCATTGCCGAAGCTACGGATCAATGAATTCTACCGCGGCGTGTTGAATGAAAAAGAAGGGCAGCCGAAAGAGACGAAGGAGTTTATCACGTCTCGCTTGAACGGAGCGCTTTGGTTGTTGAAGTCGTTGGAACAGCGCCGCCAGACGATCTACAACGTGACGACGGCGATCGTCGAGTTGCAACGACGCTTTTTCGACATGGGGGTGAGCGGGTTGAAGCCGCTCACCCTGCGCCAAGTAGCCGAGAAAGTCGGCCTGCACGAATCGACCGTCTCCCGCGCGACGACGGGCAAATACGCCCAGACCCCGCGCGGCGTCTTCGAACTGAAATACTTCTTCAGTTCCGGCGTCCAAACCGCTTCCGGCGAGGGCGCTTCCGCCGAGAGCATCAAGCGCAAGATCCGCGACCTGATCGCCAAGGAAACCCCGAAGAAACCCCTGAGCGACCAAAAAATCGCCGATCTCCTCACCGCCCAAGGCATCGAAATCGCCCGCCGCACCGTCGCCAAATACCGCGAGGAAGACGGGATTCCGAGCTCGTCGCAGCGGAAGCGGTATGAAACATAGCCCCTTTTTCCAAAAATAGACGAGGTGCGGGGTTGCGCGATCGTGAGGAAATGGAATATGATGGAGAGGCAAGCAGACAGACCTTGTCTGCATTTTTTCTACCGCATGTGGGACATAATTTGTATAGGAGGGACTTTATGAGTCCCGATATAGGCAAGCCACGCACGAAAGGAGGCGGGTCGCAGTGGGGGATGAGAAGCAGGACCTCTTGAAACTGCAACGCCAGTTGATTCCGGACTTGCTCGACGTGATGAAAAAGCGCTATCGCATCCTGCACCATCTGCATCTCGTCCAACCGATCGGGCGGCGCGGGTTGGCGCAGCAGTTGCAGATGACGGAGCGCATCTTGCGGGCGGAGACGGATTTTCTCAAGGAGCAAGGGCTGGTCGACATGGAGACGGTCGGCATGCGGCTCTCCGCACAAGGGGGAGCGCTGCTTGAACAGCTCGCCGATGTCGTCCGCGAGTTCGACGGGCTGGCCGACAAGGAACGGCGGCTGGCCGCGCGTCTCGGGCTGGAGCACGTTCGTATCGTGCCCGGTGATGCGGACGTCGATCCGTTGGCGTTGAAAGCGATGGGTCACGCCGCCGCCGAGTATCTGAAGAAGAACTTGCGCCAAGGCGACACCCTCGCCGTCACCGGCGGCACCGCCACCGCCGCCGTCGCCGAAGCGATGCCGCGCACGCAACTGGGTGTCGACGTGGTGCCTGCTCGCGGCGGTCTCGGATCGAATCTGGCGTTTCAAGCGAATACGATCGCCTCGACCTTGGCGACGAAACTCGGCGGCTCCTATCGCCTGCTGCATATGCCTGATCTGGTCAGCGAGGAGGCGTTCTCTTCGATGGGCCAAGACCCGGAAACGCAAGAAACGCTTCGCCGGATTCGCGAGGCTCGGATGGTGGTACACGGCATCGGGCAAGCTATCCCTATGGCCCGCCGCCGTCAACTCGACGCGAGCAAGATCGAGGAGTTGGCGGCATACGGCGCGGTCGCCGAAGCGTTCGGCTACTACCTCGACCGCACAGGTCACATCGTTCACGCGATGAACACGATCGGGCTGCGCTTGGCAGACCTCAAACAGATGGAACGCATCGTCGCCGTCGCGGGTGGACGCAACAAGAGCGAAGCGATTGTCGCTGTGGCAAACGCGATTCCCTTGAAAGTCCTCGTCACCGACGAAGGGGCAGCCGATGCGATTTTAGGATAATGTCCACAGAACAACAGGAGGAGATCAAACATGACAGTAAAAGTGGGGATCAACGGATTTGGACGAATTGGGCGCAATGTGTTTCGCGCCGCCTTTTTCCGAGATGATATCGAGATTGTCGCGGTCAATGACCTGACTGACGCACAGACGTTGGCTCATCTGCTCAAGTACGACTCCGTACACGGTGAATTCGAAGTGGAAGTGGAAGCGGACGGCACCGCGCTGATCGTCGACGGGCACAAAGTCCAAGTCCTCGCCGAGCGCGACCCGGCGAAACTGCCGTGGGGACAACTGGGCGTCGACATCGTCGTCGAATCGACCGGCCGCTTCACCGACGCAACACAAGCGAACGCACATATTGAAGGCGGCGGCGCGAAGAAAGTGATCATCTCCGCTCCGGCGAAAAACGAAGACCTCACCGTCGTCATGGGCGTCAACGAAGAACAGTACGACCCGGGACAGCACCACATCATTTCCAACGCGTCCTGCACCACGAACTGCCTCGCGCCGTTCGCCAAGATCCTGAACGACCGCCTCGGCATCAAGCACGGCCTGATGACCACCGTTCACTCCTACACCAACGACCAGAACATCCTCGACCTGCCGCACAAGGACATGCGTCGAGCACGTGCCGCCGCACTCTCGATCATCCCGACGACCACCGGCGCGGCGAAAGCGGTCGCGCTCGTGCTGCCGGAGCTGAAAGGCAAACTCAACGGCTTCGCGATGCGCGTCCCGACCCCGAACGTCTCCGTCGTCGACCTGAGCGTCGAGGTGAACAAGGAAACGACTGTCGAAGAGGTCAACGCGATGCTGCGAGAAGCGGCGGAAGGCCCGCTCCAAGACATCCTCGGCTATTCGGAAAAACCTCTCGTGTCGATCGACTACAACGGCAACCCGCACTCGTCGACGATCG
>DASTWJ010000056.1:0-10809 GCA_035776695.1 Bacilli bacterium | reverse complement strand
AGGGAGTAGTGAGTCTGAGTTGAGGAGGTGCACATGATGTACGCAATCGTTGAAACTGGCGGCAAACAGTACAAAGTGTCCGAAGGCGACGTTCTTTTCATCGAGAAATTGGACGTTGAAGCAGGTGGCGAGGTGACTTTTGACAAGGTCCTTCTCGTTTCCAAGGACAACGGCGTAGTAGTTGGTTCCCCGGTAGTAGCTGGCGCAACCGTTTCCGGCAAAGTTGTCAAAAACGGCAAAGCGAAGAAGATCATCGTCTACAAATACAAGGCGAAGAAAAACTACCGTCGCAAGCAAGGTCATCGCCAACCGTACACGCAAGTACAAATCGAAAAGATCAACGCCTAACCCGCGATGATCCGATCGACCGTCTGGCGTGACAAGCAAGGCCGGATTCGGCGATTTCACGTGACGGGCCACGCAGAAGCGGCCGAATACGGTGAGGACATTATCTGTGCCGCCGTATCGGTATTGGTCACCAACGCGATCAACTCGTCCGAAAAGTTGCTCGGCGTTCACATCGCAGATGATCCAGACATCGCACCCGGTGATGTGAAAGTGGACATTCCGACTTTGCCCAGTCTTCTTGACGAAAAACTTCAGTTGCTTTTCGAAGCAATGGTTTATGGGATTCAACAGGTCGCGGAATCCTATCCCGACTTCGTGAGAATCTTTGCAAAGCCACTATGATCGGAGGTGCAACACAATGATCAAATTGAACCTTCAGTTGTTCGCGTCCAAGAAGGGGGTAGGTTCCTCCAAGAACGGTCGTGACTCCATCTCGAAGCGTCTGGGCGTGAAGCGCGCTGACGGCCAAGTGGTAACCGCTGGTTCGATCCTGGTTCGCCAACGCGGCACCAAGATCTACCCGGGTACCAACGTCGGCAAAGGCGGCGACGACACCCTGTTCGCAAAAGTCGAAGGCCGCGTTGCCTTCGAGCGCGTAGGCAAAGACAAGAAGCGCGTCTCCGTTTACCCGGTAGCCGTAGCAGAAGCTGTCGAAGCGTAATCGCGCATCACAAGGCGATCCTCCTCGGAGGGTCGTCTTTTTTTATTTCATTAATTTGTTACAAATCTCCCTACCTAGTTTATCAGTTCTATAGTATACTTAAATGGTATGTTTGCACCTATGATACTGGAGACTTTAGAACGATAAGATTTAACTGATAGACTAGGGAGGTCGAATACACTTGTCTACACCTTTATCACTCGGACAAAAAATACGCGAACTGCGCCTCCAACACGGATTGACCCAAAGTGACTTGGGCTCCGGTTTGGTAACGCCGAGCATGATTTCGCAAATCGAATCGGACAAAGCGCACCCGTCGCACAAATTGCTGGTCGCCATCGCGGAAAAATTGGAAACCTCGGTCGAGTATTTTTTAACAGATGTGGAAAATCAACTCGAGCAGCAGACCACGTTCTCGATGGCGCGGGCGCTGGTGGAAGCGGGTCGGTATGCGGAAGCGGCCGAGCTCTTTGAGTCGCTGACCAACTCGGAAACCCACTATGTCAAGACGATCATCATCAAGACGGAGCTGGCGTTCTGCCTGCACAAGTTGGGCGAACGGGACAAAGCGATCACCTTGTACGAGAATGTCTTGGAATTGGCACTCGTCGATGAAAACACGCGCATTCGCACACAGACCCTGAATCAACTGGGGCATTTGCATATGGAAGACCGCAACTTCTCGCTCGCCCTTTATTATTGGAAAAAGGCGCTGGAACTGCTGGAGAAAAGCGCGGAGCAAGACTTGTTCCTGAAAACGCAGGTCCTCGTCAACTTGGGGCGGGTCTATCACGACCTCGGCGAGTTGAACCAATCCCTGCACCATTTCCAAGCGGCACAAGGGATGCTGCACGAGGTGGAGGATTTCCCGTCCATCGCCCGCATCTACACCGACTTGGCGCAAGAAAGTCGCACGGCGGGTCGGTTCCAGCAGGCGACCGACTATGCCGCCCAAGCGGTGGCCGTCTACAAGACGCTTGGCAACATCAAACTGCTCAACGAAGTCAAAAGCAACTACGGCATCATGCTGGGATGGCAGGGAGAGACGGAAGAATCGCTCGACGTCCTGAAAAAATGTGCCGATGAATACAAGAAGCTCGGGTATGTCCAAGATGCGGCCGAAGTCTATGGCGAGGTCGGGCGTGTGCTTTCGCAGGCGCAACGCTTCGAAGAAGCGGCGTCCTATTGCGGGCAGGGCATCGAACTGGTCGGTGAAGAATCGGTGGAGTCGGCCTACCTGCATCGTACGCTTGGCGATATCCGGCTACGACAAGGCGAAGCGGACGCGGCGATTCGTGATTTGGAGCGTTCGATCGCCCTGTTTGAAAAATACGGCTTGACGGTGGAACTTTCCAAGTCGTATGCTCTATTGGGTGACTTACACAAAGAGCGCGGCGATTTCCTGAAGGCGACCGAATGCCTGCAAAACATGCAGAACTATCTGGAACTCAACCTCAAAGAACGCGGGATTGTGTTATAGAGAGCGGATGTGAGGAACCACCCTGAATCGTGACAGGGTGGTTTTTCCTCGCAACAGAGGAATTATTTGCTGATTGTCGAACTCATAAAGGCTATACTAACGACGAGAGCGAGGGAACCGGATGAACGAACACCTGCCATCTGATGATCGGAAGACGGCAACAGTCCGCGACTTGATGGAGGAAAGCCTTGAGGTGCTGCGCATCTACCGACACGACCTGATGAACCAAGTCCAATTGTTGCAAGCCTATTCGCAGATGAAAAAATACGACCGTTTGCAAGAGCCGATCGCGGCGCTCGTGGCGGAGGCGCAGCGTCATACCGAATGGTCGGCTTTTCCCAGCTCGGTGATCTCGTATGTCGTCTTGAGTCGGGACATTCGCTACGGGATGATGTTGAAGCTGCATGCCTCCTACGAGCAGGTGGCCGAGCCGACGGCGGAAGCGGAACTGTTGGCGGCGCAGGTGCTGTCCGCCTTGCTCGACACGATGGGGCAAAGCGCGCAGACGCGGCTGGTGCCGGAACCTGTGTCGGTCGATGTATGGATTGTTTCATTCGGTGAAGGATATGAAATAGGATGGTTTCTCGGCGGCGACGGTCAACCGCTGGCGATCGACTGGCCGGCATGGGCGGCGACGTGGCGGGAGCAAGGCGTCGAGATGACAACGGAAACAGTAGAAGACGGGACGGAATACAAATTGCGCCTGTAATCACACACGAGGTGAATCACACATGTTTGTCGATACAGCTAAGATTTACGTCAAAGGCGGTGACGGAGGCAACGGAATCGTCTCCTATCGCCGCGAAAAATACGTACCGGAAGGCGGCCCGGCCGGCGGTGACGGCGGTCATGGCGGCAACGTGATACTCGTCGTCGACGAGGGCCTGCGCACGCTGCTCGATTTCAAATACAAGCGCCACTTCAAAGCGGAGCGGGGCGAGTATGGCAAGACGAGCAACAAGCACGGTGCGACCGCCGAAGACATGTACCTGAAAGTGCCGCCGGGCACGACGATCATCGACGATGACACCGATGAATTCCTCGGCGACCTGACCGAGCATGGGCAGACGCTGGTCATCGCCCGCGGTGGTCGTGGCGGACGAGGCAACGCCCGTTTCGCGACGGCGGCGAACAAAGCGCCGGACATGGCGGAGAAAGGCGAGCCGGGACAAGAGCGCTACATCCGCTTGGAGCTGAAAGTGTTGGCCGACGTCGGGCTGGTCGGCTTCCCGAGCGTAGGCAAATCGACCTTGCTGGCATCCGTGTCGGCTGCAAGACCGAAGATTGGTGCGTACCATTTCACCACGCTGACCCCGAACCTTGGCGTCGTCGGCGTGCCGGACGGCCGTTCGTTCGTCATGGCCGACCTGCCGGGGTTGATCGAAGGGGCGCATGAAGGGCATGGCTTGGGGCATCAGTTCTTGCGCCACGTCGAGCGCACCCGCGTGATCGTGCATGTGATCGACATGGCCGGTTCCGAAGAGCGCGATCCGTACGATGATTTCTTGAAGATCAACGACGAAGTGCGCCTCTACAACGCCAAACTGGAAGATCGCCCGATGATCGTGGCTGCGAACAAAATGGACCTGCCCGATGCGCAGGAGCACTTGGAGCGCTTCCGGGAGAAGGTCGGCGACCAGTACAAGATCTTCCCGATCTCCGGCGTCACCGGCGAAGGGGTCAAGGAAATGCTCTATGCGATTGCTGACGCCCTCGATGCTGCGCCGAAGATCGAAGACGAGTTGGAAGAAGTCGAACTGAAAGCGGAGCGCAAAGTGTACCGACTGGAAGATGATGACGATTACTTCTACATCACCCGCGACAACGAAGTGTATGTCGTCAACGGCGCGTGGCTGGAAAAGCTGGTCAAGATGACCAACTTCCAGCAGTACGATGCCGTCAAGCGCTTCCAACGGATCATGAAGCAAAAAGGCGTCGACAACGCCCTGCGCAAACGGGGCGCGGAAGATGGCGACATCATCCGGATCGGGGAATTGGAATTTGAGTTCGTGGAATAGACGTGAGGAATGGAGGGTCGCCGATGAAGTGTTGCAGGCGACCCTCGATTATTTGCGAGGGTGCTTGCCGGAAGAAGGGGTTGTGTTGTGGAGTGGGGGGGAGCATGGGGACGAGGTTGAGGTCACTAGCTGGCAGCCGTTACCGAACATCTCCGCTACCCCCCGTTCACACTACGAGGTAGCCCCACAAGACTGGCTCCACGCCTGGCAGACAGCCTCTGGGAGGGGGCACCGTCCACTTGCCTTGGTCCATAGCCACCCTACAGCCTCAGCCGTGCCTTCACAGCGCGATCGAGCTACTTGGTTTTACCCCGAGTTGAGGTGTGTCATCGTTTCTTTTGCCAAGGAACCGCCTGTGTGGGAGGTACACGCACTCCCGGACGCAACCGGTTAAAAAGACTGTCGGATAAGATCTCCGACAGTCTTTTTATTTTCCCGCTTATCACGTTCTACCGCTCAAGCCTTCACACATATTCATTTTGTAATCAGGCGAATACCCACTACGACCAGCAGGGCGGAGAGGATTTTCAGGATCACGGGTGCGGGCAGTTTGGCGGCCACGCGGGCTCCGAGCTGACCGCCGAGAAACGCGCCCGGGGCGAGAAACAACACCTTCCACCAGTCGATGTTGTCGAGAAAAAAGTGCGTGCCCGTCCCGATGATCGCCGACAGGAAGATCGTGAACATCGACGTCGCCGCCGCGATGTGCGGGGGGAAGTTCAACAACACCACCATCGTCGGAACCAAAATCGAACCGCCGCCGATCCCCAGCAACGACCCCAAATACCCGACGAAAAAGGCGACGATCAACCCGAGCGGGCGGTTGTACGAGTAGGAAAACTCCGTACCCGACGCATCGATGAACGCACGATGCGCCGTGTGCTTCAACGGCAAATCGATCGGCTTTTTGGGCTTGAACACCAAGAAGAAGGAAATGAAGATCAGGAAGCACCCGAAGCCGATGAAAAACGACTTGCCCATCCCCTCCGTCAACATCGCCCCGATGATCGATCCGGGAACCGACGCCGCCGCAAACGAAGCGCCGGCCGCAAAGTCGATGCGCTTTTGCCGCGTATACGCCAACGTACTGGAGATCGAATTGAACAGCAGCACGGCCATCGACGTGCCGACGATCACCTCCGGCTTCATCTGGAACAGAAACGCCAGCGCCGGCACGACGATAAACCCGCCGCCCAGCCCGACGAGTGAACCTGAGAACCCGGCCAACACGCCGAACAACAACAAAAGGAGTGAATCAATCATGATTGTGGAAAAGCACCTCCGATCCACCTTTACGAAAACACAATACACCCATTGTAACGCAGGTTGGCGCACCTGCCTACGCCAAGTGCGACGACCGTTGCGTTTCTAGGAGGAGGTTGTTCTTTGCATGCGTCCCAACTGGTTCAGTTCGGCGCTGGAAAGGCGTAATTTTTCCATGCTCACCCTCGACGGGGTGCTGTTCTTCACCGCGTCCACGTTCCTCGACGCCACGATCCTCATCCCGCTGTTTCTCCAGCATGTCGGCGGCTCCGTCCTGCTGATCGGTCTCGCCGCCACCATCCGGCAGATCGGCTTCGTGCTCCCTCAGCTGCTCACCGCTCGCTACCTATCGAAAATACCACGCCTCAACCGCTTCGTCTTCTGGTCCTATCTCATCTGCCGCTTCGCTTTTCTCCTCGTCATCGCCGCTTTGCTGCGCGACCCGCACTCCCCCTTCGTGATCGTTGCCTTTTTCATCGGCTACACGATGTTCACCCTCGGGGAAGGTATCACCCAAGTTCCGTGGATGGATGTGTTTTCCCGCACGATTCGCCCACACAACCACGGTACCTCGTTCGGGCTGATGCAAACGTGCGGGGCCGTCGGCGCATTTCTTGGCGGTCTGCTGATCCAAGAAATCCTCGCCCATCCCGATCGCTATCCGTACCCGACCAACTTCCTGCTGCTGTTTGCCGTCGCGTTCGGCTGTCTCTTAGTCGCGACCCTTTGTTTTCTCTATGTCAAAGAAGGGCCGCGTCAAACGCCTCCGAATGCGGAGGGAGAGCCCGCAAGCAAACGTAAAACCACACGCTTTTCTCGCATATGGCGCACCCAGCCGGCGTTTCGACGTCTCCTCATCGTCCAGACCCTCGTCGGCGTCCATCAACTGGTGATGCCGTTCTATATCCTCTACGCCCAGACCTTGCCCGGGGTGGATGCCGTGCTGATCGGCCAACTGGTCATCGCACAGATCCTCGGCGGTGCGGCGGGCGGGATCTTGTTCGGGTGGATCTCGTCGCGGTTGGGCAATCGAATGGCGGTGTGCAGCAACGTCCTGTTCAATCTGGTCGTGCCTGTGCTGATTCTCGTGGCCGGTCAGTTAAGTGCCGGTGCAACCGTTCGCCCGCTCGTCACGGTGGCTTTTTTCCTGCTAGGGCTGGTCGGTGGAGGCTGGATCGGATTCACCAACTACCTGCTGGACATCTCCAACGACGAGACACGCGGCACGTACATCGCCTACCTCAACACCTGCTCCGCACCGCTGGCCCTCCTGCCGATCTTCAGCGGGAGTCTGGTTGGCGCGATGTCCTATGCGGCCGTGTTTGTGATCGTGCTGATCCTCTTGCTCGTCGCGTCTTACGTTGCGCTACGGTTGCCGCCTACCACCACTCGGTATCGTCGGGGTGATCGGGCGGCTCGGCTGGATCGAAAAACCAACGCCGCGCCACAGTAAGTACGGTGAACAGGATGATCAATGCGACCCAAGCGTAGTGGTACAGGTAAGAGAGGACCATATCGGCACCTCCTTTTTTGTCAAAAGAAATTCTGGTGTTAGTCTTTGCCGGAAGCGGTAACTTTTTGCATGGGGGAGGACTTCTAATAGAGAAGAGAAGGTATTTTCTGGAATGATAGAAGACAGGGTTCCTCGCCGTGGATTCAGGACTGGAAAGTGACGGAGGAAAACCAGATCAGCGAAAGGGTTTGGCAATTCGTCGTACGCTTCAAGCGGGCTTCCTCCACAGGGTATGACATGTCATACGGAGATCGCGTGACAGTCAAGAAGCAGTCGGACCAGCATCGGTACCTGACGAAGGTCGAATCGCTTGGGGCCAAGCGACTCGGTGGCACAGTAAAAGCCAATCAAGCTCTGTTGAAACTAGCAGAAAATTGGGACTTACCGCACTGGTAGGTCTTATTGCCTAGGAAATAATGCCTTGGGCACGACAATCCCCCTGTGAGGCGTACAGGGGGATTTGTCTTGTCTAGGCTTCCGTCGTCAGTATCGATGTACAATGCCCGCAACGGGTGGCTTGCAAAGGAATGCTGGAGAGACAGAAGGGGCAGTCCTTGGTGGTGACCTTTTCCGGCTCTTTCTCCTTCTGACGGCGCAGGCGGTTGATCTGGCGCACGACGAAAAACATCACGATGGCGACGATCAGAAACGAGAGGACTTGGTTGACAAACTGTCCGTAGTTGATCGTCGGTGCGCCCGCTTTTTGCGCTTCGGCGAACGTGGCGTACTTTTTGCTGCTCAGGTTGATGTAGAGCGAAGAGAAGTCAACCCGACCCAGCAACAGGCCCATCGGCGGCATGATGATGTCGTTGACGATCGACTTGGCGATCGAGCTGAACGCCGTGCCGATCACCACCCCGACCGTCATGTCCACCAGATTCCCGCGCAGCGCAAACTCTTTGAATTCCTTGAGCATGACAACCTCCTTGCACATCCGGTTTGGAAGAAATCTTGAAAAGTATATGCCAAATCGGAGATTTTTATGGGGATACGCGGTAGTTCATGGTTTCTTGTTGAAGATAGTAGGCTTGTTCGGAACGGATCAACTCCGTGGTGGTGCGGGTTTCTTGAAGGGTAAGGTGGAGGGTGGCACTGAGCAGCAGAAGGGAAAGGGAGAGGAGTGTGAGAGCGAAGAGAAGCTTCATGGAAGAGCCTCCCTTCCCGTGATGATGGGGTCAAAAGTGAAGCTGTCTCGCTCGGACCGGATGGTCAGATGCAGTTGCACCGTCCTTCCTTCGTTGACCAAAGCCATCTGACACTGACTGACCTGACCGCTGAGTACGCTTGTCCCTCCGGTGGATACTTCACGCAGAAGCAGTTGGCTAGTTGGAATGTGATGGTAGTAGATCAGTTGGTTTTGGCTGTTGAGGAAGGTCAGTCCGTTGGATTGAAGGGTGAAAGAGTGTGCATCGTGGAGTTCGGTTTCGAGGCGTTGGAGCAGGACGAGGGCTTGTTGGCGGACTTCGACGCGGTGGGAGGTGGTGTGCCACTGCCGAATGAGGGTGGTGAACCAGCCCGCGAGGACGGGGAGCAGAAGCCCCAAGATGGTGAGGGAGAGCAGGAGTTCGAGGAGGGTGAAGCCTGTTTGGTCGGAAGAGATGCCAAGCCGAGAGCGAATACGTTCAACGAAAAGAAGTGGCCCACTTTTGCTCATATGGCTTGTTGTCCTCCTTCCAAGAGTAGATGAGGGTCAATTGGAGTTGACCTGTCTCACTGTCTGCAACGAGTGTTGTAGTTTCCTTCACAGGTATGCCCAGTATTGTGATCTCTTCCTGTTTCGAATCACTCGGCAACGACGTCCCTCCTCGCCACGCTTCCAAGTGCCCCACGGCGACCCGTGAAACGGCATACTCCATCTCGGCCCTTTGCTCTTGCACCTGTGCCGCCCGCAAGAGTTCGTACGACAGCAACAACATCAGCGCCACCACAACCAGCGTACACATCGTTTCCACTAAGGTAAAACCTCGTTCATCCTTCATGGCACGACCTCACTTTTCACAACCGCTCCGGAAACGGGATACACCAGAATGCTCACCTCTTGTCCGACTTGATTCACCAAACGAATGGTGCCATTCCCTGTCGTCACGCCCGTCGGCCCCATTCGTAGAGTGCCGACCGTCGTCTCCAAGTAGCCCAATGCGTACTCGATTCGTATCGGCATTCGCACGCTTGACTTCAGCTGTCGATTCTCCCACACGGAGTAGGAGGGCGTGAACTTATTCAGCCAGATCTCATGCGTATCATGATGGGCCCTTGCCGCCACCTGTTCACTGCGGATCTGCGCAGCTAGCGTGTGGGTGGCGATGTCCAGTTCATACCGCTGATAGAGGTTCGCAAGAGGAGGGGTGATCAGGGCGAACAGCACCCCGATCACCGCCAGTGTCAGGAGCAGTTCCAACAGGGTATAGCCTCGTTCTCCCTGTTGAAAACCGCTCCCATAAGAATCTGCCTTACCTGTCAACCATCCGCTCATGTCCCGAGTTCCCCATGCACGCTGCACGCCACATGGATGCTCAACCCGTCCGCCGCCGGAGTCAGCTCATAACTCCCGCCACTTGGACAAGACGGGTTGCTTTGCAAATACCCTTCCTCCACCAAACTCTGCAACCGCTCCGCATCGGACGCATCGCTCGGATATCCGTTCTCCGTCAGGTAGTAGTTCTCCAATTGCGACCGCATCAGCCGTTGGTTGCCTTCGCAGGTGATCTTCTGCGCTTTCTCCCCGGTCGCTCGCAGATGCGGCAGCGAGATCGCGATCAACACGGAGATCACGAAGACGGCCACCGCCAGCTCGATCAGGGTAAATCCTTGTTCGTTTCGCCACATGCTCTTCCATTTGTCCGGTCTCATTGTGTGAAAACACCTCTTTGCTAGATCGTTTGCAGCAAGTCCAACATCGGCCATAACATCAACAGAGCCACACCGCCGACCATCGTGCCGGCGATCATCAACAGGCCCGGCTCCAGCGCTTTCAACATCACCTGCATCGAGTGGCGGCGGCGGTCGGTCAACTCCCGCTCGACCGTCAGCAGAGAGCGGGAGAGGTCTCCCGTCACTTCCGACACATCCAAAGCCAACACGACCGTCTCCTCCAACTCTTCCTGTCCCAAGGCGGCCCCCAACGTCTCTCCTTGCAAAATCCGCTCGCGAATCCGTTCGCAGAGCTGACGGTTCTCCGTTTTCAGCGGCAAGCGTCTCTGCACGTCCAACGCCTGAATCAACGGCAACCCGCCATCGAGCAGCAATCCCAACGTCGCCACCCACTCCTGTGTCCGTTCCAACCGCAGCCAAGGCCCGAGCAACGGCCACTTTTCCCAAACCGCCGGGTTGAAAAAGGTTCGCTTTCCGCGGCGGGTGAGCCACCAAGCGACCGGCAGAACGACGAGCACAGCCAGCAATCCATAGGGATAATACGGGGCGACGGTGAACAACACCTGGGTCGCACCCGTCATCTGCAAATCCATCCCGGCATACAGGTCGGCAAATCGCGGAATCACAAACCCGAACAGAAACAGGGACAACAGCA
>DASTWJ010000055.1:0-22533 GCA_035776695.1 Bacilli bacterium | reverse complement strand
GTCACCGCTCGTGGTTCGCGCCGGAGATGCGGGAGCGGACCTTGGAATTTTTGCGAAAACAAAAGCTGGTCAACACGATCGTCGATGAGCCGCAAGTGGGGGACGCCAGCATCCCGACGGTGGCGCAGGTGACCGACCCCGACTTGGCCGTCGTGCGCTTTCACGGGCGCAACGAGGACACGTGGTACATCAAAGACGCGAAGCACGCAGGCGAGCGGTTTCGCTATCACTATGCAAAAGAAGAGCTGGCCGAATGGGTGCCGCGCGTCCAAGAACTGACGCAACAGGCTTCCAAAGTCCAACTCCTGATGAACAACAACTTCTCCAATTATGCCGTGCAAAACGCGTTCGACCTGATGGAGCTGCTGGGAGAGCCGGTGGAGCGAGCGCCGCTACCGACCGATCAACTGTCCTTGTTTGATGACCTGTAAAAGGCACGCTTTCCTCCGGGGAGTGGGAAGCGTGCCTTTTTACCTTGCTTTGTCTTTGGCGGTGAATCCGCGCAGGCGATGGACGAAGCTCAGGAGCGCAAAGGAGAGCACGACCAGCGAGATCACCCAATAGAGTGCCAGCCGCATATCGCCCGATTCGGCGGCGAGGTAGATGGCGGTCGGCACCGTCTGCGTGCGTGTCGGGATGTTGCCGGCGAACATCAGCGTTGCCCCGAACTCCCCGATCCCGCGGGCGAATCCGAACGTATAGCCGGAGAGCAGAAAGCGCCAAGACAGCGACAGGGTGACATGGCGAAACACTTGCCACTCGCTGGCTCCGAACGAGCGGGCCATGTCTTTGATCTCTTCGTCGACCGACTCGAAGCCGGTCTTCAGCGTTTGAAACACCAGCGGAAACGCGACGACGGTGACGGCGATCACGCCTGCCCACCACGTGAAGATCACCGGCTGCCCGAACAGCCACTCGATGAAGTGCCCGAGCCACGAATGGCGCCCCAAAAGCATCAGCAGCCCGAACCCGACGACGGTCGGCGGCAGGACGAGCGGCAGCATCAGCACCGTCTCCAGCAGCGCTTTTCCCCGAAAATCACGATTGGCCAGCAGGTAGGCGGCGAACAGGGCGAGCAGGAACACGAGCACACTCGCCACGGCGGTGATCTTCAAGGAGATCAGGATCGGCGACCAGAAATCAGCGTGCGCCATCAGGTACCTGACCCCGCCGCACCTGACATTTTGAACCCGTAGGAGGCAAAAATGCGGGTGGCCTCCGCGCTTTGCAGCCAGTCGTAGAGCGCTTGTGCCTGCTTGGCATGATCGGTCGCCTTGACGATGCCGTAAGGATAGACGATCGGGTTGTGGCTGTTCGCATCGGCCGTCACGACGACCTTGACCCGTTTCGAAGTGCGGGCGTCCGTGGCGTAGACCAGCCCGGCGTCGACGTTGCCCGTCTCCACGTAGGTCAGCACTTGGCGCACGTCTTTGGCGTAGAGGAGTTTGTCTTGCAACGGTTGCCAGAGTCGCTCGGCGGACAGGGTTTCTTTGGCATAGTGGCCAGCGGGAACCGTATCGGGCTGGCCGATGGCGACTTTCTTCACGTCAGGTTGCGTCAGGTCTGCAAGGGACTTGACCGTCGATGTCGTTCCATCGGACGGCACGATCAGCACCAGTTCGTTGGTGAGCAGGTCTTGGCGGTGGGCGGTGTCGATCAGGTTCTTGGCGAGCAACGCTTGCATCTGCCCCTCCCCGGCGGAGAGGAACAGATCGGCCGGTGCGCCTTGTTCGATCTGCTGCTGCAAGGTGCCCGAGGAGCCGAAGCTCTCCAGCAGCTCGACATCGGGGTGAGACGATTCGTAGACCGATTTGACTTCCTGCATCGCATCGGACAGGGAGGCGGCCGACAACACGTAGAGCGGCATCCGCTCATCGGGGGAGACGTCTTGGAAAGTCGAGCAGCCGCTCACGAGCAGGCAGGAAGTGAATAGAAGTACACATATAGATGAGGAAAACATACGAAGCGGACGCATCACGGATAGTTCCTCCGAACGAATTGGAATCTTACTTGTTAGCTTACACGACTGTCCATTCCTTGGAAAGAGGAGGGCGGGGGAGATCGATTTTGGTCGATCCGGTAAACGGGGTTGATTTACGGGCCGACGTTGGGTACTCTACAGATAGAGTGGAGGGGAGAGCCCGATGACACCGCTAAGTGTACAAGTGCGCGGCTTGCTCGATCGCGAGTCGATCGAGCGGTACAATCAGTTGTTTGAAGTGGGCAAGTTTTGCGAGGCGCAAGGTCGATTCGATCTGGCGCGAACGGTGCAAGCGGAGATCAACCGCCTGGCCGAACCGGCGGTGGAGAAATTGATGCGTTATGAAAACCGCGTCGATGCCCCGGCAGCGGTCGCCGAACCGGTGATCGTCGACAACCGCAACCGCCCGCGCAAGGAACCGCCGCCCGATATGTTAAAATAACTGAATTTCGATGAAGATTTCTTGTAAAAAGGTCGAAAATGATCTTGACAAATGTAAGAAGTCTTACACCTACATACCTTGACGCAAGCAAACGCACATGTCATAATAAAGTTGACCCTGATGATCAGGATTGATTTTCCGATCTGATCTTCACTTGCACATAATCCTGACCCGAGCGGTCAAGATTAAGGAAGTGCAAGGTAGGGCTTAGTGCTTTTCCCAGGGAGGTGCGTGCACGGAATGAAGCTTTCTTCGCGAGGGCATTATGGCTTAATGGCACTGGCTTACCTGGCGCAGAAGGTGGAGCAAGGTCCGATCCCGATCAAGACGATCGCAGCGGCCGAAGAGATTCCGGAACCGTATCTGGAACAGATCTTCGTCGACTTGCGGCGTTCGGGGTTGGTGACCAGTGTGCGCGGTGCTCGCGGCGGCTACCGACTCGGACACCCGCCGGAAGAGATCAATGTCGGCCAGATCGTGCGCGTTCTGGAAGGCGAGATCGCCCCGGTGGAATGCTTGCATACCGAGGAGGACCCTGAGACGTGCTGTTCGAAAACGGACAACTGCACGACCAAAGTCGTTTGGGAGAAGTTGCGAGATACGATGGTAGCTGTGCTTGACGACATCACGTTGCACGATATCGTCAGCGGCAGTTCAAAATTGTTTCAGAAGTGACCATGTCAACATGTTTGAAGGAGATGACAGACTTGCGTAAAATCTACCTCGACCACGGTGCGACCACTCCGATTCGCTCCGAAGTCATCGAAGCAATGACCAAGACCATGCAAGACGTGTACGGCAACCCGTCTTCGATCCACCAATTCGGCCGTCCGGCTCGCAAATTGATGGAAGAAGCTCGTGAGAAGGTCGCGGCTGCGATCAACGCCGATCCGAAGGAGATCATCTTCACCGGTTCCGGTACGGAGGCGGACAACATCGCCATCGTCGGCGGCGCCCGCGCCAACAAGAAGAAAGGCAACCACCTGATCACCACGGTTGTCGAGCATCACGCGGTACTGGACGCTTTTAAAGCGCTGGAAAAGGAAGGCTTTGAGGTCACGTACCTTGAGGTGGACGCGGAAGGTTTCATCTCCGTAGAAGACTTCAAGAACGCGCTGCGCGACGACACCATCCTCGTGTCGATCATGCACGGCAACAACGAAGTCGGCACGATCATGCCGGTGGCTGAGATCGGCGCGATCTGCCGTGAGCGCAAGATCCTGTTCCACACCGACGCCGTGCAAACGGTCGGCAAGATTCCGGTCGACGTGAAGGCGATCCAATGCGACTTCCTCGCGCTGTCCGGTCATAAGATCTACGGTCCGAAGGGCATCGGCGTGCTGTACATGCGCCGCGGCGTTCGCACCCAGCCGTTGTACTTCGGCGGCGGTCAAGAGCGCAAACTGCGCCCGGGCACCGAGAACATCGTCAACATCGTCGGCCTCGGCGTCGCGATCGAACTGGCGGTGAAGGAGATGGCGGAAGAGTCCGCTCGTCTGACCAAGCTTCGCGACAAGCTGATCGAAGGCGTGCTGGGCAGCATCCCGGAAACCCGTCTCAACGGCCCGCGCGGCGACAAGCGTCTGCCGCACAACGTCAACATCTCCATCGAGTATGTCGAGGGTGAAGCGCTGATCCTGACCTGCGACATGAAGGGCTTCGCATGCTCTTCCGGTTCCGCTTGCACCTCCGGTTCGCTCGACCCGTCTCATGTGCTGATGGCGATGGGCCTGACCCACACCACCGCACACGGTTCGCTGCGCATGACCTTGGGCCACGCGACGACCGAAGAAGACATCGACTACGTGATCAACGAACTGCAACCGATCGCAGAGCGCCTGCGCGCGATGTCCCCGGTATGGGAACGTTTCCAAAAGGGCCTGCCGATCCACTAAGGTTGCGATACCTATAAGCAAGACCATTTTTACCCCACACAAGGAGGAATTCACACATGTATTCTGATAAAGTACTCGACCACTTTACCAACCCGCGCAACGTAGGTGAAATCGACGACGCTTCCGGCGTCGGCGAAGTCGGCAACATGAAATGCGGCGACATCATGAAGATGTACCTGAAAATCAACGACGAGTCCAACGTGATCGAAGACGTGACCTTTAAGACCTTCGGTTGCGGTGCAGCGATCGCCACCTCTTCGATGTCCACCGAGATGATCAAGGGCAAGACGATCGAAGAGGCATTGGATGTGACCAACCGCGCAATCGCAGACGCACTCGACGGCCTTCCGCCGGTGAAAATGCACTGCTCCGTTCTGGCAGAGGAAGCGCTGAAAGCGGCGCTGCTCGACTACCAGAAGAAATCCGGCAAGAACCTCGGCCTGAACGAAGAAGACTTCGAGGATTGGGACGAAGAGTAATCGCCGTTTCAAGTCACTCACACAGACTCCCTCCGTGGTTGCGGAGGGAGTTTTTTCAAAAAGAGAGGTGTCAGCAACATGTCCGATGAAACGAAAAAGCCGGGCGAAGAGGGTTGGGTCAATCCTCTGCTCCCCGACGGCAAGAGGGAATATGTCGTCGACCTGCAATTTAACGAGATCGACCCGGAGAATGAAATCTACACGTTGAACATGTCGATCGATCAGATTCAGCAGGTCCACACGGCGCTGCAGCACTCGATCATCGAGAACCAGCGCGAGATGTCCAAGCTCAAGCGCCAAGCGGCGCGCTGGGCCGAATCCGGAACCGAGTTGGAGAAGCTCGGGATCGGCAAGAACAAGCACTTGTACAAAGCGATGAAGAAGGAAAATGAGAAGCTTGAACTGATGAAGAACAAGTTCACCGACTTCCTCTTCACGAAAAAACGGATGCTGTAATAGCCAAAAGCCCCCTTCCCACGAACCTTTTTCGCGGGAAGGGGGCTTTTGTTTCGCCTTGGCCTACGGTTCCTCCTAATCGAACCAGCCTTTGCGCTTGAAGACCCAGTACATCGCAACGCCGGTGACGCCCATCACGGCGAGGATCAGGAAGTAGCCGTTGTGCCAATGCAGCTCCGGCATGTTGTCGAAGTTCATGCCGTAGATCCCGGCGATCAGGGTCAAGGGCATGAAGATCGTCGTGATCACCGTCAGCGTCATCATCACCTGATTCATCCGGTTCTGGTTGACGGAGAGATAGGAGTCGCGCATGTCGGACGTCATCTCGCGGTTGGAGTCGATCATCTCCGCCAGCTTGATCAGGTGGTCTTGGATGTCGGTGACATACGCGCGGTGCTCGCGGACGAGCGCCGTCTGCTCCGTGCTCAGGATGCGGTAGATCAGGTCGCGCATCGGCACGACGGTGCGGCGGATGCGGAGCAGGTCGGAGCGGATGTCGAACACTTGGTCCATCAGGTTGCCGATCGAATTCCCTTCCGTGTTGTCTTCGATCTCGTCCAATTGGTCTTCGATCTGGTAGAGGGCGGGGAAGTAGTTGTCCACCAGTTTGTCGATGATGCGATAGGTGAGGTAGCTGACTCCCTTTTTGTGATGCTTGCGTTCCTGTTGGACGCTCGCCCAGACCTGATCGATCTCGCGCAACGGGTTGACGTGAAACGAGACGAGGTAATTCTTCCCGAGGAACAGATCGACCTCATCCGATTCGAGCGTTTTCTGGTTCAGGGCGTGGATGACGAAGAAGTCGTAGCCTTCGTAGTGGTCGAGCTTGGAGCGTTGCAGAAAATGAAAGCAGTCTTCGATCGCCAACGGATGGAATTGAAAATGCGTGTCGAGCAGCGCTCCTTCCGCATCGGTCGGTTGGGAGAAATCCACCCAGTACCACGCGATATCCGCGCGGTTCAACTCCGGCAAGGGGACGTTGAGGAGCGTTTCTCCCTTATGTGTGAGGGCAAATGTGCGGATCATATCGGTTCACCTGCAATTTCCAATGATTCTTCTAAGTTCTTCTATTGTACCAGAAATGGAAAAGCCCTTCCGACTGCCGGAGCAGAGGAGAAGGGCTTTGTCTGGAGCTGAGATTAGGCGGAAACGGTAGCGGCAACCGCTTCTTTCAACGCTTCGTCATCGACGCGGTTGGCGAAGGCGCGGAACGATTCGCCGTCGGTGCGCTGTGCGAGGTAGTAGCGGACGATCGCTTCGATGTGGTATTGCACGTGCTCGCCCGGCACTTTCAGCACGACTTTGCGGTTGAACTTGGCGTCTTGGCCGAGACCGCCGCCGATCGAAATGTCGAACGCATCGGTCATCCGGCCGTCACGACGCACCAAGGCGCCTGAGAGGCCGATATCGGCGATCGCCTGTTGGCCGCACTGGTTCGGGCAGCCGTTGACGTGCAGGCGGATCGGCGTCTCGAAGTTCGGGAATGCTTGGTCGAGGTAGTGGGCGATGTTTTTCATCCGCACTTTGGTCTCGACCAGCGCCAGGTTGCAGAATTCGTTGCCGGTGCAGGAGACCGCATGACCGACAAACGCGGACGGCTTGATCGTGAACTCGTCGAGCAGCGGCTCTTGGAGCAGCGCTTCGATGTTCTCGTCCGGCACGTTCGGGATGATGATGTTCTGCGTGTTGGAGGTGCGCAGGTCGCCGTTGCCGTACTGCTTGGCGATGCGTGCCATTTCGAGCAGGATGTCGCCGGAGATGCGGCCGACGGGCAGGGAGAGACCGACGAAGTTCAAGCCTGCCTGCTTCTGCTTGTGGACGCCGTACAGATAGCCGCCGTTCCACTCTTCCTGCACGCGCTCACCGCCGCGGGTGTAGGTGCGGCCGAGCACTTCTTCCAACTTGTCGCGGAACTTCTCCGCGCCCCAGTCGGCGACGAGGAACTTCAGGCGGGCATGGTTTCTTTTCTCTCGGTAGCCGTAGTCGCGGAAGATCTTGACCACGCCTTCGATCACGTCGAGCGCTTCCGCTTGCCGGACGAAGATCCCGAGGTTTTGCGCGAGGAACGGCTTCGCGGACAGACCGCCGCCGACGAGCACGTGGTAGCCGACTTCTTCACCAAGGCGCGCCGGAACGAGTGCGACGTCATTGATCTCCGGATGGCCGAGGTCGCGAGGGTCGGCGGAGATGGAGACTTTGAACTTGCGCGGCAGGTTGGAGTAGTCGCGGTTGCTCAGGAACTTCTGCTCCACCGCGAAGACGAGGTCGCGCACGTCGAACAGCTCCTTGCCGTCGAGACCGGCGACCGGGGAGGAGATGACGTTGCGCACGACGTCTCCACACGCTTGGATCGGCGACATGCCGACTTGGGCCAGACGGTCGAAGATGTCCGGCATGTGCTCGATCTGCAGCCAGTGGTATTGGATCGCTTGGCGGGTGGTGACATCGGCCAAGCCGCGGCCGTAGTCGTTGGCGATCTGCGCCACGGTGACCGCTTGCTCGTTGGTGAGCATGCCGCCCGGAATCTTCACCCGCATCATGAAGTACGGGTCGGTCTTCGGCTTCTGTTGGTAGATGCCGTACCACTTGAAGCGCACGAAGTCACCTGCTTCGATGCTCTCAAATCCTTCCTTGGCGTAGCGATGTATGTCGGCGAGGACGTCGAGTCCGTCTTTGTCCTGTTTCATTTGTTCTTCCTTGTTCAATGCCAACTGAGTCAGCTCCCTTCAATTCCAACTATGTGTATCTGAATTATAAGGTTTTAGCCTGCACTTGTAAATGGTTTGATCGGTCGATTTTCCTTGTGTTTCTTGTCCGAATCACCGAAAATATAGAGAAAGGGTAAAACTAGAAAAGGTGGGGTAGGGTTCATCGTGAATGAGTATGCGTTTCCCAATTGGATGTTGGTAGCTGTTGTCGCCGGGTTGGGCGAGTTTGCTTATTATCTGTATGGACGTCTGGGCATGGGGTGGCCGGTCAAAGCGGCGATCGGCTTGGCGGTCGTGGTGGCTGCGGTTTCGTTGGTGGTCTATCTCCGTCGCGTGATCAAGCGCAAGAAGCCGTGAGAAAAATTTGAGAATTTGACCGTTTAGTATAAAAACGGCAGGAACATGTCTGACACCTGTCGAATCTATATCGTAACCGTTTGGTATGGGAACGGGACTGGAGGATTTACAAAACATGAACACGCGCAAGTATGTACAGTGGACGAAGGAAAACGGCATCGCGATCCTGACGATCGACAACCCGCCGGTCAACGTGCTGAGCGAAGCGGTCGGCATGGAGATTCGCGAGTGTGTACACGAGGTCGAACTGGACGACGAAGTGGTCGTGCTGATCGTCACCGGCGCGGGTCGTGCGTTCATGGCGGGAGCGGACATCAAGGAATTCCCGTCGAAGATGGCGCGCGGCGAAGCGAAGAAGATGGCGTTGGAACATTTTCATACCTATAACAAACTGGACTTCCTGCCCAAACCGACGATCGCGGCGCTTAACGGCATCACGCTCGGCGGCGGGTTGGAGCTGGCGATGGCGTGCGACATCCGCATCTGCGGTGAAAGCGTCAAGCTCGGCCTGCCGGAGATCAAGCTGGGCTTGTTCCCCGGTGCCGGCGGCACGCAGCGCCTGCCCCGTTTGATCGGCGAAGGTCGGGCGAAAGAAATGATGTACATGGGTGACCCGATCGACGCGCAAGAAGCGTGGCGCATCGGCTTGGTCAACAAAGTCGTGCCCGACGATCAGGTGATGGAGACGGCGCTTTCGATGGCGAAGGTGCTCGCCACCCGCACGCTCACCGCGATCTCGCGGATCAAAAAGGCTGTCGACAAAGGGTTGGAAATGGACTTGACCAACGGCGTGCTGTACGAGGCCGAACTGCTTGACGAAGTGTTCCAGACGGAAGACATTCAAGAGGGCTGCAACGCGTTTCTCGAAAAGCGCGAGCCGAAGTTCAAACATCGCTAGTCGAAAGGCTTATGTGAAAAGGGGACTTGTCACCGAGTCCCCCTTTGCCAATCCGGAACCGACCGACCGTTCGGTTGGACTCGCCCATACCGAATTGACCTACTAGTTCGAGGTGATCCCTGTGAATCTGAGTGCGAATTTGCGTCATTCAGCAGCAACACAACCGGAAGTGTCAGCGATTCTGTTTCAGGGGCAACACATCACGTACCGAGAGCTCGACGTCGCCGTCGACCGCTTTGCGGCCGGTTTGCAGGCGCTGGGCTTGAGGCAAGGCTCGCGCGTCGGTCTGTTGCTCGGCAACTGCCCGCAGTTTGTGATCGCCTATTACGCGATCGCCCGACTGGGTGCGGTGTCTGTGCCGATCAACCCGCTGTATACGCCGGGTGAATTGCAGTTTATCCTGGCCGACTCCGAGACGGAGGCGGTGGTGGCCGCCTCGCCGCTGGCTCCGGCGTTTCAGGCGATGGGCAAGACTTTGCCCGCGCTGCAGCATGTGATCTATGTCGGCGAACCGGTGGAAGAGGGCTTGATGTTCCAAGACGTGTCGCGAGCGGATGCTCCGACTGCGGTGGAAATCGGTGAGGACGACCTCGCTGTGATCCTCTACACGTCCGGCACCACCGGCAAGCCGAAAGGAGCATTGTTGTCCCAGCGCAACATGTGCTCCAACGCGCAGAATGCGGGTGACTTCTTGGGCATCACGCAAACGGACACGGTGGTCGCCGTGCTGCCGATGTTCCATGTGTTCTGCATGACCGTCTGCTTGAACGCGCCGGTCTATCGCGGGGCGACGATGCTCGTTCTGCCGCGCTTCTCGCCTACGGAGACGGCGAAGGCGGTGCGCGAGAGTCAGGCGACGGTGTTCGCCGGCGTGCCGACGATGTACAACTTCCTGACCCAGCATCCGGAATGCCAGCCGGATGACCTGCGATCGCTGCGCTTGGCGATCTCCGGCGGCGCACCGATGCCGATTGCGGTGCTCGAAGGGTTTGAGCGCAAGTACGACGTGACGGTATCCGAAGGCTATGGCCTGTCGGAAGCGTCTCCCGTCGTCACGTTCAACCCGTTGGACGCCGTCCGCAAGCCGGGGACGATCGGCGTGGCGATTCCGGGCTGTGAAGTGCGGGTCGTGCGCGAGGACGGGCTCGACATGGGGCCGGGAGAGGTCGGCGAATTGATTTGCCGCGGCCCGAACGTGATGCTCGGCTACCTCAACCGTCCCGAGGACACGGCGCACGCCCTGCGCGATGGCTGGCTGCACACGGGCGACATGGCGACGATCGACGAGGAAGGGTATGTGACCATCGTCGATCGGAAGAAGGACATGATCCTCGTCGGCGGCTTCAACGTCTACCCGCGTGAGGTCGAGGAACTTCTGTTCAAGCACCCGAACGTCCGCGAGGCGGCCGTGATCGGCGTGCCCGACCCGAGCTACGGCGAAGCGGTTCGCGCCTATGTCGCCTTGAAGGAAGACGGCGCGACGACCGAAGCCGAGCTGATCGAGTTCTGCAAGCAGAACCTCACCGAGTACAAAGTACCGAAGGAGATCGAACTGCTGGAAGAGTTGCCGAAAAACTCGACAGGCAAGATCCTGCGTCGAGCGTTGCGCAACCAAGAATCGAACTCGGTAAAATAGTCGGAAGAAGCAGATAAGACATAAGCAGACAGGCTGCAACCTCGATAGGTAGCAGCCTGTTTGCGTTTTCGTGCTTCGTATTTATTTAGACAAACATCTTGAAAATCGAGTAGCCGTAGTCGCGGTTGAGCGTGAGATTCTGCTCGCCGAGTCCTTCTTTGCCCTTGACTTCCCGCATCAGAGTTTGCAAGAACTCGACCGTTTCGGTGGAGTCGATCAACTCGTCGGGCGTCAACCAGCCGATCGTTTCGATCTCGCGCTCGCAGCGCTCTACTTCGCCGCCAACGTAGGCGAGGCGCATGATCAGCAGGTTGTCGCTGACCCCTTTGCGCAGAACGCCGGTGCGCAGGGCGAGGATCGATTCGGCCTTGGCATCGAGACCGGTCTCTTCCTTCACTTCGCGGACGATCGCCATATCGACCGTCTCGTCGGCGTTGACAAAGCCCATCGGCAGGGTCCACAGCCCCTTGGTCGGCCCGTAGGTCTTTTTCACGACCAGCACCTTGCCGTCCTGCATCACCAGCCCGCCGACGGCCAGCCAGACGTTGCCTCGTTCGTTGCTCATCTTCTTTTCAACCCTTTCCTCTATAGCTCCGGGTGCAACAGCGCCACCAGCTCTTCCAGCCCTTGAAACAACCGCTGAGAAGGGCGGCAGTACAACCCTTCCTCCAGCACATGCACCTGCTCGTTGGCAACCGCCGGGATCGCCGCATAGCCTTCGCGCTCCGTGATCATCGACGGTTTGACCTTGTCGGCGTGAACGCCGCACCAAACGGCGAAGATGAAGTCCGGTCGGCGCTCGATCACTTCTTCATGGGTCGCCGTGTAGCTGTCTCCCGGTTGATCGGCAAACAGGTTTGTCGCCCCCGCCAAGTCTGAGATCGGCGTCAACCAGTTGGCCGCCCCCGGCGTGAAGATCGGGCGGGGCCACCACTCCCAGAAGACTTTCGGCGTGTGCTTGCGGTGTTGGACTTTTTCTTGCACGGCGGCGACTCGCGCCTGTAGCGAAGCGATCACGTCCCGCGCCCGCTCCTCCACACCGCACGCCTGCCCAAGCGTCAGCAGGTCGCCATAGATCTCGTCGATCGACTTGGGGTTGAGCACCAGATGCGCAATCCCCAACGCCTCCAGCCGCTCCACGTTCTTCTCCATGCCCGGCACGGACAGCGACGCGATGACGAGGTCCGGCTCTAGCGCTTGCAGTTTGTCCATGTCGATGTTCAAGTCGGGTCCCAGCTTCGGCAGGTCCTTGACCTTCTCCACCGGCCAGTCGGAATAATCGTCGACCCCGACCACCCGGTCCATCAGCCCCAGCGCATCGAGCAACTCGGTGTTGCTCGGGCAGATCGACACGATACGCCGTGCGCTTTTCGATTCTGTCACAGTTTATCCCCTCCCGGCCTGCGGGAGTCGGTTGCTCCCGTCTGACGGCAATGGTACAATTGGACTTGCAAAATGTAAACGAGGTGAAAGTTTCGTGGGCGCTGCCATTCTGATTTTACCGTTTTTGCTGTTTCTGATCGCTGCTTTCGGCGTTGGCTTCATCTTGAACATGCTGGTCAAGAAGTTCCCTTGGACCTCGACCGTCGTGATGGTCGTGATCGCCGCCTACTTCCTGATCCGGATGGACGGCGTCGCTTCCAAGATCGTCTATTCGCTTCCGTGGGCACTGGGCGGCATCATCGCTTCCCTGACGATCCGCACGCTGCAACGTCGCGGCTTCAAGATGTTCGGCTAAAGCCAACACCCGACAATCGAATCGTAGAAAAAAATCCTGAGTGCAGCGACTCAGGATTTTTTGTGTGGATTAGCCGTTGGCGCGAACGCGTGCTTCGTCTACGAGGCGAGCAGCGGTTTCTACGTTTTCCCAGCCGTCGATCTGAACCGCTTTGTTTTCGAGGTCCTTGTACACTTGGAAGAAGTGGGAGATCTCTTTCAGCACGTGCGGTGCCACGTCGTCGAGGCTATGTACGTTCGCCCAGCGCGGGTCTTGGGTCGGCACAGCGAGGAGCTTCTCGTCTTTGCCTTTGTCGTCGGACATCATCAGCACGCCGATGACGCGGGATTCGACCATGCAGCCCGGGAAGGTCGGGAAGGTGGTCAGTACGAGCACGTCCACCGGATCGCCGTCTTCGGCCAGCGTGTTCTCGAGGTAGCCGTATTCGGTCGGGTAGTGCATCGGGGAGTAGAGAACGCGGTCGAGAATGTAGCGGCCTTTTTCTTTGTCAAATTCGTACTTGTTTTGCGAGCCGGCCGGAATCTCGACCAGAACGTCAACGATCAATTCGTTTGCCATGTGTATCGTACCTCCTAAAAGTAGGGTGTTCAGGATAAACCAAGATAAATTATAGCAAGACAGAGCCGCTCTGACAACGCAACATTGTCTCCCGCGCATCTCCTGCGCATGTTTCCCCTCCGTTGCCGCATATTGTGAGTGTAATGACGGTGGAAGATTTCAACAAAATATGCTATACTCTTGTCAAACTATATTCTACATTCGGGAGGTGGAGTCCTGACGTACTTCGCGTATTGTCAGGCGCCTAGCGTTGGAAGACCCTTTTGGCAGTACCAACATCTCCGCACTTGAAATTTTCATGATCGTGTTTCTCGTGTTACTGAACGGCTTTTTCGTCGCGGCCGAATTCGCGATGGTCAAAGTTCGTTCGACGCGGATCGAACAACTGGTCATGGAAGGGAACAAGCGAGCCAAGTTCGCCCAAACGATCACCGAGAAGCTCGACGCCTATCTGTCGGCGACTCAGCTTGGGATCACGCTGGCATCGCTTGGACTCGGTTGGGTCGGGGAACGAGCATTATCCAAAGTATTTCTGATCATCTTTGACGGCATGAACCTATCGAGCACCACGATTCATACGATGGCGGCGATCATCAGTTTCTCCGTCATCACGTTTCTGCACATCGTCCTCGGTGAACTGGCACCGAAGTCGCTGGCGATTCAGCGGGCGGAAGGCACCGTGCTCTGGACGTCCGGACCGTTGGTCATCTTCTACAAAGTGATGTACCCGTTCATCTGGTTGCTCAACGGCGCGGCCAACCAATTCCTGCGGTTGATCGGCATTCGCCCGGCCTCGGAGGCGGAACTGGCGCACAACGAAGAAGAGCTGCGGATGCTGGTCACGCAAAGCCACGAGAGCGGCGTGATCGACGAGACGGAGCGCGTGCTGTTTGACAACATCTTTGATTTTACCAACCGGATCGCGCGCGAGATCATGGTACCGCGCACCGACATGAGCTGTCTGTATGTCGATCGACCGTTCAAAGAAAACTTGGAAAAAGCGGAAACGGAGAAGCACACCCGCTTCCCGCTGTGCAAAGAAGACAAAGACAACATCATCGGTGTTGTTCATATAAAAGACCTCTATGAATTCGCCCTGCGGGGCGTGGCGGACGACTTCACGCTGGATCAGCTCTCCCGACGTCCCGTCACGGTGCCCGAATCGATGCCGATCAAAGACGTGCTGCGGATCCTGCAGAAGAACCGCTCCGAGTTGGCGGTCGTCATCGACGAATACGGCGGCACCGCCGGCATCGTGACGACGGAGGACATCTTGGAGGAACTGGTCGGCGAGATTCAAGACGAGTTCGACGAAGAGCGTCCGTTCATCGAGGTGGAAGGAGACACGACCTCGATCGATGCGCGGATGCTGATCGACGAGATCAACGAGTATTTTCACCTGAACATCGAATCGGAAGAAGTGGACACGATCGGCGGCTGGATGTATGCCCAGTTCCAGATGCCGTTGGTCGGTGGCAAGGTCACGGTCGACAACTATCAATTTATCATCACCGAGATGGATTCGTTGCGCATCACCCGCCTGTCGGTGAAGCGCTTGAAGACGGTCGATGAAGAGGAAAGTCTGAGCGTATAACGCTCAGGCTTTTTTGTACACTAAGGGGAAGAAGCTGGTAGGACGGGCAATAGGAGGGATCGGCATGAAAGCGGGATGGCTCTTGTCACTGTTGAAAATGGTCAGCGCCCAGCAGGGGCAGAATGAGGAGCGCCCGCAGGAAGGGGTGCCGGATGTGCCGTTCTCCGACAACGGGGAAGACAATGTCCGGCGGGTGGTGCAGGCGATGCAGCAGGCGGCCGATTTGCTGCACATGCCGCTTGGCAACGGGTCGCAGGTGCCGCGCCTGCTCTATCTCAAATCCGCAACCGACTCGTCCCTGCAACAGCGCGACCTGATTCGCCCCCTGCTCGCCCTGCACCTGCAAGGCGGGAACTGGGAGCGGTTGGATCGCGTCGTCCCCATTCCGCAAAAAAAGACGGTGCAACGCCTGCCCGATGCGGTCGTAGCGCTGCTCGAAGGGAACACGCTGGTCTCCCTGCCCCATCAGACGGGGTTTATGGCGTACAAGACCAAGAAGGACTCGGGACGGCCGATCTCCAAAGCGGAAAACCAATCGATCGTCATGGGGCCGCAGGAAGCGTTCAACGAGTCGTTGGACACCAACCTGTCGCTGATTCGCAAACGGCTGAAAACGCCCAAGTTGCGCATCGAACAACTGAAAGTCGGAGAGTTGACGCAAACGGAAGTGGCGGTTGTCTCGATAAAGGGGTTGACGAGCGATCGGTTTCTAAACGAGATGCGCCGGCGTATTCAACAGATCGAGGTGGATGGCATCCTTGATTCCGGCGAGCTGGTGCAATTGATCGACGACCAGCCGTTGTCGCCTTTTCCGCAGTTCAACCAGATCGAGCGACCGGAGAGTGTCGTCTCGGAACTGATGGACGGCAAGGTCGCCGTCTTGCTCGACGGCACGCCGTATGCGTTTACGGGGCCGAGCAACTTCATCGAATTTTTTCAATCCCCGGAAGACTATTTCAATCGCTGGATGTCCTCCAGCCTGATCAGGGTGTTGCGGGTGTTCGGCGTCTTGGTGTCGCTGACGTTTTCCGCGATCTATGTCGCGGTGTTGACCTACCATTATGAGATCATCCCGGCGAACATGTTGAAGACGATCGCTCAATCGCGGGCCCGCGTGCCGTTTCCGCCGATCTACGAGGCGTTTTTCCTCGAATTGGCCTTGGAGGTCCTGCGCGAGGCGGGGGCGCGGTTGCCGACCAAAGTCGGTCAGACGATGGGCATCGTCGGCGGTATTGTCATCGGGCAGGCGGCCGTTTCGGCGGGGCTGACCTCGAACGTGATGATCATCGTCGTCTCCCTGTCGGCGCTCGCCTCGTTCGTGACGCCCAGCTACGTGATGGGCAACGCCGTGCGGGTGATTCGCTTCCCGCTGATGATTCTCGCCGGGATCTGGGGGTTTGTCGGGCTGATGGTCGGGCTGACGACGATCCTCCTGCATCTGCTCAACCTGTCGTCGCTCGGCGCCCCTTATTTCTCGCCGTTCTCTCCGATGAAGATTGGCGACCTCAAAGACACGATCCTGCGATTCCCTTCGCAGTTGTTGACGTTCCGCCCGTCGCTCACCCGCTCGCAAAAAGACAAGCGGCAGGCCCAACAACCGATCAAAAGAAGATGATCAGAAAGTGAGGTTCGAGCATGAGCGCATCGAACGCGAACGCGACCACGACGAGTGCCGGCAACAAGTCGATCGGCTCGATCCAACTGCTCTTCCTGCTGCACACGACGCAGGTCGGGGTTGGGATCTTGGGGTTGGTCAAGTTTGTCGCCAAGAGCGCGGGGCATGATGCCGCCTTGGCGATCTTGGTGTCCGGACTTTATCCGCAAGTCGGCCTCCTGTTCATGTGGCTCCTGCTCAAACGCTTCCAAAACCTCGGGATTTATGACATCCACACCAAATTGTTTGGCAAATGGCTGGGCAAACTGTTCTCGCTGTGTTTTGCCGGGTATTGTCTGTTTGCTTACTTCATGGTTTTGCGCACGTACGTCGAGTTGGTCGACACGTGGATGTTTCCGATGACGCCGGTCTGGGTGTTGACGACGTTGTTTCTGGTGCCGACCTTGTATGCGGGAATGATCGGGCTGCGGTTACTGGGGCGGTTCGCCGTCGCCGCCTTTTTTTTAACGATCTGGATCATCGTGCTGGTGTATATTCCGATGGGGGATGGTTCGTTCACCCATCTGTTGCCGTCCGGCGGGGAAGGGGTCAAGGCGATCTATCAAGGCAGTTTGCTTTCGGCGCTCTCGATCCTCGGCTTGGAGCTTTTCATGGTGTACTATCCGTACCTCACGAAGCGCAAAGGTACGTTGAAGTTGGCTTCGATCGCCTCCTGGTTCACGATCCTCGTCTACGCGTGGGTGGCGGCGGCGACGTTGATGTTTTTCTCGCCGGAGCAGTTGGACAAGACGATCTGGCCGATGTTGACGATGTTCAAGCATGTGCAGATCCCGTTTATCGAGCGGTTTGAAACGATCATCATCGCCGTCTGGGTGCTGCAGATCGTCAACACGGCCGGCACGTATCTCTGGGCGGGCGTCGAAGGGATGGACGCGATCGTCAAGCTCACTCGCAAGCGCAAGGTGTGGCTGTATCTCCTGCTCATCATCGCCACGCTTTATTTTTCCAATCGGATCGAGAGCCGCACGCAGATGAACGTGTTGCTCGACAGGACATCAAAGGTCGGGTTCGGGTACCTGATCGGCTACCCTCTGTTGCTCTGGTTGCTCAGTTTGGTCTTGCGCAAAAAGGGGGGAGCGGCATGAAGCGGTGGCTTGTGTGGGTGCTCGTGTTGGCGGTGGTCGGCAGCGGATGTTCCCCGAACTCCCGCAGCAAGCAGAAATTGTTGGAGCGCCTCGGGGTGATTTCGGCCGTCGGGTATGACATGACCGACAAGCAGGACTTCAAGCTGGGCACGTTCGTCCTGCCAAACTTCACGGAAACGGGGAAGGAAAAAGTCGACGTGTTGACGGCATCGGGACGAACGAGCAAGGAGATGCGCTTCAACATGTCTCGCATGAGCGAACGGCAGTTGGTCGGCGGGCAGATTCGCGTCGTGCTCTACGGGGACGAGTTGGCGAAGGAGGGCATCTTGCCGCTGAGCGACACGTTGTTTCGCGATGCGGAGATCGGGTCGCAGATTCACCTCGCCGTCGTCGACGGGCGTGCGGTGGATATGCTGACACACCGCTATCCTGATAAGCCGAGTGTCGACATCTACCTCTACCAGATGTTGCGCAAAGAGATGGAGCAGAACACGATCCCGCTGTCCAATCTGCACCTGTTTCTTCATGATGCCTATAACGCCGGTGCCGATCCGGTGTTGCCTTATCTGGAACTTGGTCAAGAGGACGTGATCTTAAACGGTGTGGCGGTGTTCAACGAAGACCGCATGGTCGGTCGTCTGTCCGGCGAGGAGACGCGAGCGCTGGCTTATATGTACGGGCGCAACTCGGTCGGGGCGATCGAGGCGAATGTCGACGAATCCGGCCCGCACGGTACGCCGGGGCGAGCGGTGATGATGTATCTGAAACTGAATCGCAAGCGGGAGGTCAGCGTGGTCAAAGGCATTCCTCATTTTCATTTGCTGTACAGCATCGACGGTGGCATCACCGAGTACACCGGGGAGCAGAATCTGGAAGAAGAGCCGGTGGTCAAGCAGTTGGAAACCAAATTGGCGGACAAACTGCGCGGTCAGATGGAGCGGGTGGTGGAGAAACTGCAACACGAATTTCACAGCGACCCGCTGGGGTTCGGGGAGTTGTATCGCTCCCGAGGCTATGTCAAGAAACTGGAAGAGAAAACGTGGCGGAAGTTGTACGAGAAGGCCAAGATCGACATCGACGTAAAGATCACGATCAAGCAGACGGGGATGATTCACTAGCGATCGGCGTTCACTTCTAGGCACATCTCTTGAAAAGTCGGCATAAAGTAAGAGGCGGACGTCCCTCTGTGTGCGTTCCGTGATTGACGCTTAGAGCCTGTAGCACTATAATCAAGCCAGAAGAACGAATATGGGAGAAGGGCTGCGCATGATCAAGACCTATTTTTACAATCACGCCGAAAACAAAATGTATCACGACGTGGACCTGCTGCGCAGAGCCGAACTGTTGCAAGACCCGAACAACTTGCTCTGGATCGACTTGTACAATTGTACCGCACAGGAGCTCAAGTACATCGGCAACATTTTTGAATTTCACCCGTTGGCGATTGAGGACTGTCTGCATGACTCGCCGCGCTCGAAGGTGGACAAATACGAAGACTATTATTTTTTCGTGTTCCATGCGTTGCGCTATGACGAGGAGAAGGAAATCGAGATCACGACGGAGGAACTGAATATTTTCCTCGGGAAAAATTACTTGGTCACGATTCACAAGAAGCCGCTCTATACGATCGGACGGATTGCGGCGACCTGTTTGCGCAGCAGCCATTTTATGAACCGCGGGCCGGACTTTTTGCTTTATTCGATGGTGGACGGAATCACCGATGAATACTTCCCGATCGTCGATCGGATGAGCACGCGGATCGACGAGCTGGAAGACGAGATCTACTCGGAGCCGGCGCATGAGATCACGGAGGAATTCCTAGCCTTGAAGCGCAACATCGTGCTGATTCGCCGGGTGATCCAGCCGCAGAAGCGGATCTTCGCCAATGTCAACGGTCGGTACTCGTTTGAGATCAGCGAGGACAACATTCCTTATTACATCGACTTGGTCGACCACTTGGAGCGGATCGCCGACTCCGTCGAGTCGCATCGCGATCTGATCTCCGGTGCGTTGGAGACCTATTATTCGCTGGTCACCGCGCGTACCAACGACACGATTCGCGTGCTGACCGTCATCTCGACCGTCATGCTCCCGTTGACGTTTATCACCGGCTTTTTCGGGATGAACGTGCCGATTCCCTTCGGCCACACCTACGTGTCGACGGCGTTTATCTTCCTCGGCTTGGTGGGGATGACCTATTGGATGCTGCGTCTGTTCAAGACCCGCAATTGGATCTGAATTGGAAAAGGCCCCTTGGCACGGATCGTGTCAGGGGCCTTTTTGCGTGTGCGTGTGTGGGTTTACTTCTTCTTGTCGACGATCAGTTCGCCGCCGACGCCGTATTCATCCTGTTTCATGTCACGGATGAACACGTGTACGCGGTCACCGGGAATGCCGGCCACTTCGGCGACGGCGTCGGTGATGCGCTTGGTCAGTTCACGCTTTTGCTCCAGCGAGCGGCCTTCCACCCACTCGATATGTACGAACGGCATGAGATGCGCCTCCTTTGGGACAGGGTCTATGTGGTCCATTTGTTATTATCGCCCACCTGACGGGCGGTGGTCAACCGCTTGCGAGGTAGGCAGAGGCACAAATTGGCGCGTGAGTAGGTGATTGTCCACGCCAAAGCGGGGGCGGGTGTATAGGATAAGGTAACGTCGACTGGGAGGGAAGCGGGTGATGAAGACTACGGGAACAGGCAAACGCAAGGGAAGCAAAAAACGTGTCTCCCGCACGACGACTCGGCGCAAAGCGAGCACGCGGCGGCCGATCGTGTTGGACGGCGATTTGAAAAAGATGATTCGGCAGGAAGCGCGCAAGTTCGGGATCTCCGAAGAGGAGTATCTGCGCTTGGTGGTGCATTTCTCGGAAGCGGTGACCACGCAGGTGCTGCCGGCCGGGCTGCTCGATGGAAACCTGTTGAAGATGATCATCTCGAATCCGATGGTGCTGAACATGCTCAAAGGCATGGTCGGGAACGTGATGTCACGCATGGGCTCCGGCGGGAGCAAAAGCGATGGAAATGCCAGTGGGCAAGGGCAGCAGACGGCTCCGCAGCAAGTGCCGGGTGGACATCCGCACGGATTCGGCATGCCGGGCGGCGGGATGCCGATGCCGGGGATGCAGGGATTTCCTCCCGGGATGCAGGGACATGGCCCCGGTGGCGGACCCCCGATGGGCATGATTCAGCGAATGATGCCGGGCATGAACCTGCCGGGGATGCCGGGCGGCGGCTCCGGCGATGGTAATGGTGGCGGGGAGTCTTCGGAAGGCGGCGGCTTCTCACTGGACGGCATCGCGAATATGATGTCGCAGATGTTTGGCAAGTGAGAGCACGGTGCGCGTATGACGACAAACAGAGGCAGTTCGTTCTCGTGACGAGGACGGGCTGCCTTTTGTCGTAGGCGATCGGAACAACGGCGTGGCGCCGGCGGTACGAAGAAAACCCCTTTTGCCTGGGTGTGGCAAAAGGGGTCTTGGTGATGACTCGTTTCGCGCTTAGTACGCGCCGTAGCCGTCCGGAACCAAGAGGATGAACAACACGAAGATGATCAGGAACACGATCGCCCAACGCGTGAAACCGCCAAACATGCCATAGCCGCCATAACCTGCAGCAGTACCGCTCATGAGAATTCCTCCTTGTTTGTGTGACTGTATTGTATCCTATGCAGGAGGCAGGGACGGGCACACGGACAAACGTGGAGATTGGCGGGAGTTGGGCGGTGGGGGATTTGTGCGAGATGCGATTATCGTTTTCGAGGGCGGCGATTGTGGGGATTGGGTCTCCTCGCAGTTGTCCGTTTTCGTTTGGCTCGTTTGGTCTTCGCTGCGTGACGCTTGGCGGTGCGGCTTTGAGCTTTCTTGGAGCGTGCCTCGTCGAGGCGAATCGCCTCGTAGAATGCTTGAGCGACCACTTCATGCCCTTGGTCGTTCGGGTGGATCGGGCGGCGCCAGAACTTTTTCAGCTCTTTGAGCGTGCCCGACTTGTAGTATTGGATGTTCTCCTCTTCTTGCCCGCGAATCGCTTGCGAGAGCGGGACGACCCGCACATTCGGGTAGCGGTCGGGCAGCGGGTGGAAGAACTGCCGATTCATCCGGCCGATCAACTGCGTGGCAAACGGCGAGGCCGGAAACGGGTTGTACATGTCGCCGAGGTAGATCGGGCAGGCGACCAGACGGTGTAGCGTCTGCATCAGATCGTCGAGGTCCTCCGCAATTTGACGCCCGAGAAGCGGAGGCAGCAGCGCATCGTCCGCCACCGCTTCGGGCAGGTCATCGGGGAGCTTTTTCGGCATCGCGTCCATCAGGTCGTTGCCACCGATCGTCATCACGATCAGGTCGGCGACGGCCAGTTTGTCGTGTAGATGCTTGCCCTTTTGCAAGGCGCGGGTCAGGCGCGGGATGGTCAGACCGGGGATGCCCCAGTTGATCAGCTTCAAGTCGGCGTCGTCATCCCCCGCCTCCTGTTGCAACAACTTGTGCAGATGGTGCGGGTAGCCTTTGTTCCACTTGCCGCCGACGCCGGCCGTGATCGAGTCGCCGAGCGCCAAGAGCAGGGAACGCCCGCCGGTATCGGCCACATTCTGTCACCTGCCTTTTGTGTCATACTAAATGCCCATCGTCGGGCCCTTTTTGTCCGAATGGCAGTCCTTTAGCTTGGGGAGTTGGGTCGGGCTGTTCAGCGAGTCCGCTTGGTGCGTCAGCCCGATCTGCACCACGCCGTCGAGATTTTCGATGTCGACCTTGTCGAACTTGAACTCGATCTTGTTGATCACCAGCGTCTTGGCGGCGAGCAGCAAATTGATCCGCTGGTTCTCCCGCTCCAGTTCCAGCAAGCGTTGGCGCAGGTAGTAGTTCTCCCGCATGAGTTCGTGCATCTGCTGCTGTTCGTGCGGGTGCCGGTTCATCATGCCGGAGCCCTCCCCTCTGCGTAACGAGTCTTTGCTGTAGTGTATGGGCGTGGGAGGCAGGGCGTGACAGATGCCCATGTTGCAGGTGGTAAACATTGTATGTGTATCATATATCGACTAC
>DASTWJ010000054.1:0-40751 GCA_035776695.1 Bacilli bacterium | reverse complement strand
CGAGATGCCCGACCGGGTCAAAGGGCAGCAGCTCCCGAAAGTCCGGATCATCGACATGCGTCACGAACTGCAAGAAGGCAACCGCTCGATGTTCTCCAACGCCTTGAAAAAAGGCATGGCAGAGCGGATGGAGAGAGGAGAGCAGATCATCCTGTTTCTCAACCGGCGCGGGTTCGCCACGTTCGTCCTCTGCCGCTCCTGCGGCTTCGTCGCTCGCTGTCCCGACTGCGAGATCCCGCTGACCTATCACAAGGGGCGGTACATCCAGCAACTGCGCTGTCACTACTGCGGCTACGCGGAACGGATGCCGGAGACCTGTCCCGACTGCAAGAGCGACCATGTACGCCACTTCGGCACCGGCACCCAGCGGGTCGAAGAAGAACTGAAGCGGCTGTTTCCCGACGTCAACGTCATCCGCATGGACGTCGACACCACCACGGGCAAAGGGGCGCACGCCAAACTGCTCCAACAATTCCGAAACGGCGAAGCGCCGATCCTGCTCGGCACGCAGATGATCGCCAAGGGCCTTGATTTTCCGAACGTCACCCTCGTCGGCGTCATCTCCGCGGAAACCACGCTCAACCTGCCCGACTTCCGCGCCTCCGAGCGCACGTTCCAACTCCTGACCCAAGTCGCGGGTCGGGCGGGGCGGCACGAACTGCCGGGCGAAGTCATCATCCAATCTTATAACCCGGAACATTACGTCATCCAGTTTGCCAAGAGGCAGGAATACGAACCTTTTTTCCAACACGAAACGCGGGTGCGCTATTCGATGCACAACCCGCCATTTGCCGAACTGACCGTCTTCACCTCGGTCAACGAGGACGAAGACTATGCCTTGCACATCGCCCGCACCTTGGAAGATCGGGTGCGCGGCTCGTTTCACGGGCGTGAGGACGTGGTCGTGCTCGGCACCTCACCCGCGCCGTTGTCGCGCTTGCAAGGCAAGTACCGCTTCAACGTCGTGCTCAAATACGAACGCTTCAACAAAGTCGGCACCGCCTTGCGCGACGTCTACCAGGCCCTGCAGCCGGAAGCCCAGAAATTGGGCGGTTACCTGACGCTCGACGTCAACGCCCAGATCATCCTCTAATCGGGCAAAAACGGGTAAAAATGGCTTTCGGAACCATAGAGCGTTTGGTATGATGAAAGATGGAACATCCCCAAGGAGGTTTTCACCCATATGGCTATTAAGATCATTCGGCAGGAAGGCGACCCGGTCTTGCGTCAAAAGGCCAAGCCGATCCCCGAAGTGACCTCGAATATACAGAAACTCTTGACCGACCTCGCCGACACCATGTACGACACCAAAATCGGCATCGGTCTGGCCGCTCCGCAGATCGGCATCCTCAAACGCGCCCTCGTCGTCGACGTCGGCAGCGGTCTGTACGAGCTGGTCAACCCGGAAGTCATCCACTCCGAAGGCGAACAGATCGGCCCCGAAGGATGCCTCTCGATGCCCGGCATGTCGGCCGACGTCCTGCGTGCGAACAAAGTCAAAGTACGCGCCTTAAACCGCGACGGCGAAGAGATCATCGTCGAAGGCGAGGGGCTGCTGGCTCGTTGCCTGTTGCACGAGATCGACCACCTCGACGGCATCCTGTTCACCGACCGCGCCCTGCCCGGAACCGTGGGCAAAGGCCAGAACCAATCGACCAAACGCAACAAAAAATAAACCCCTGCCAAGGAGGAACCCTCGATGCGGATACTCTTTATGGGCACCCCTGATTTTGCCGTGCCATGCCTGAACGCCCTCGTCGAACACGGCTACGACATCGCAGCCGTCGTCACCCAACCCGACCGCAAAAAAGGTCGCAAAGGCGAACTGACCCCGCCGCCCGTCAAAGTGGCGGCCCTGCAACACAACCTGACCGTCCTGCAACCGGAAAAAGTGCGCACCGAAGACGCGTTGGCCGAGATCGAGCAGCTCGATTTCGACCTGCTGATCACGGCGGCGTACGGACAACTCCTGCCGAAGCGCCTGCTCGACCTGCCGCGCCTCGGCTGCGTCAACGTCCACGCCTCTCTGCTTCCGCGCTGGCGGGGCGGTGCGCCGATGCACCGCGCCATCTTGGAAGGCGACAAAGAAACGGGCGTCACCATCATGCGGATGGTTCAGGCTCTTGACGCAGGCGACATGATCTCGCAAGTCGTCGTTCCGATCGCCGAAGACGACACCGTCGCCACCCTGCACGACAAACTGGCGGCGGCCGGTTCCCAACTGCTGATCGAGACCTTGCCGTCGATCGAAGCGGGGACCCAGACCGAAACCGCGCAAGACGAATCACTCGTCACCTACTCGCCGACCTTGAAGCGCGAAGACGAGAAAATCGACTGGCAGCAAGACGCGCGTCGCCTTTACAACCAAGTGCGCGGCCTGAACTCCTGGCCGGGCGCCTTCACCTACTTCTCTCATAAAGTGATGAAGATATGGCAAGCTAGGATACAAGAGGAAACGGGTGCTCCGACCGCCGAACCGGGCACCATCCTGTCGACGACAGACGATTCCATCATCGTCCAATGCGGCCAAGGCCGACTGGCCTTGACCGAAATCCAGCCGGCGGGCAAGCGCCGGATGGCGGTGTCCGACTACCTGCGCGGCGTTCAGCTCGAACCGGGCACCCGCTTCACCACAGAGGAGGAATAGCTTTTGGCCGTCACCGTTTCCGCACGAGAACTCGCCCTAGACGTCCTACTCGCCGTCGAAACACGCGGTGCCTACAGCAACCTCGCGCTGACCAACGCCCTGCGCCAAGCCCGACTCGACTCGCGCGACGTCGGCTTAACCACCGAACTGGTGTACGGAACCGTCGGGCGACTCAACACCTTGGACTACTACCTCAAGCCGCAACTGAAAACCCCGTTGCACAAACTCGAACCGTGGGTTCGCAACCTGTTGCGCCTGACCGTCTACCAACTGTTCTTCTTGGAGCGCATCCCGCACTTCGCCGCGATCAACGAAGCTGTCGAAATCGCCAAGCGACGCGGCCGCAAAGCCAGCGGCTTCATCAACGGCGTGTTGCGCGCGACGCTGCGCAACCAAGACAACCTCAAACTCCCGAGCCCCCAAAAAGACTGGGTGCGCCACATCTCCATCAAACACGCGCACCCCGACTGGATGGTCGAAACTTGGGAGCGCACCTTCGGGCGTGACGCGACCGAAGCGATCTGCGAGGCGAACAACACCCGCCCCGCCTTCTCGTTGCGCGTCAACACTCATCGCACAACCCGCGATGAACTCTTGCAGAGCCTACGAGAATCGGGCATCGAAGCCACCCCGTCCACCGTCTCGCCGGACGGCATCCTGCTGGACGAGGGACTGGACATCACGGCGCTGCCCGCCTTTCGCGACGGCCTGTGCACCGTCCAAGACGAAAGCTCCATGCTCGTCGCCCAAGCCGTGGCGCCCGAACCCGGCCAGCGCGTCCTCGACTGCTGCGCCGCTCCTGGCGGCAAGACCACGCACCTCGCCGAACTGATGCACGACGACGGCGAAGTCTTGGCCGTGGACATCCACGACCACAAAATCGAACTGATCCACAACATCGCCGACCGCCTCGGGCTGACCTCGATCCGCACCGCAGCGGGCGACATCCGCGACGTCATTTCCGACGCTGGCACCTTTGACCGCATCCTGCTCGACGCGCCCTGCTCCGGCCTCGGCGTCATCCGCCGCAAGCCCGACCTCAAATGGCGCAAAGAGCCGGTCGACGTCCACGACATCGCCGACATCCAACAAGACCTGCTGGACGCCGTCTCCGGTGCCTTGAAGCCCGGTGGCTACCTCATCTACTCCACCTGCACCATCATGCCGGAGGAGAACGAGGAACTCGTTCAGGAATTCCTGAACACCCACCCCGACTTCGAGCCTGCACCGATCGGCGACGTCCTGCCTGCGGGCGTACGCCCGGCCGACCCGAACGCCTGGTTCGTGCAGATTCTACCCCAAGACTTCAACAGTGACGGCTTCTTCATCTCGCGGCTGCGCCGCAAGGGCTGACTTCTTGCCCGAGGGGCAAGAAGAGGGGAGAAGTCGAGCAGTTGCGACGGGATGGAAAGGGGAAGGGGGAACCTTCCCCTGCACGTATGTATCAGGACAAGAATCTTTTTCCAGAATCGAATATATAGGGAAGAAACATCTCATGTCTCGAAGATCGGTTCCAAGTACTTGTCGGAAAACGAGGGTGTCAGGGTACGAACTCATTTTCAAGTACGAGGGTGTCGGAACACGAACCTTTTTTCAAGAACGAGGGTGTCAGGGTACGAACTCATTTTCAAGAACGTGAGTATCGGAGCACGAACCCTCTTATAAGAACGAGGGTGGCAGGACACGAACCCTTTTTCTAAAACAAGCGTGCAAGGAACGGCTCTCCTACAGAGAGAGGCGTCTTACACATAGATGACCTAACGAACCCTAGGAAGCACGAGGTGCTACCAAGTGGGAGCACAGACAAACCTGTTCCCGTACGGCGAGATTGGAAACCTTTTTTCCCACCGCTTTTGAACAATCAGGGAAAAAAGTTTCCCCCGAGCCGGGAGGGAACAGGTTTGGCTGTGCGGGGTTGCTTAAAACAACCTGACAGCCAACGCAAACAACCAACCTAAGAGAAGGTGATTCCAATCGAACCGCTCATCACCATAGAAAAGCCTGAGCCCTTCCACCTCCTCAACCTGACGCTTGACGAGATGGAAGCTTACGTCACCGAGACGTTGAAGCAGCCGAAGTTCCGGGCGAAGCAGATCTTTACCTGGTTACATAAAGACCGCGTCACAACCTTTGACGCCATGACCAACCTACCGCTCAAACTGCGTGATCAACTCAAGGAGACGGCCGCCATCACGACGATGAAAGAAGTCACCCGCCAAGTCTCCACCGACGGCACCATCAAATGGCTTTGGGAACTCTGGGACGGCTCCACCATCGAAACCGTCCTGATGCGACATGACTACGGCAACTCCGTCTGCGTCTCCACCCAAGTCGGCTGCCGCATGGGCTGCACCTTCTGCGCCTCGACATTGGGGGGACTCGTACGCAACCTGAACGCCGGCGAAGTCGTCGAACAACTCCTCAACGTCCAACGCTTCCTCGACACCGAAGAAGCCCGCGTCTCCAGCGTCGTCCTGATGGGCTCCGGCGAGCCCCTCGACAACTACGACGCCGCCATGAAATTCGTCGACCTGATCAACGACCCGAACGGCGTCAACATTGGAGCGCGCCACATCACCGTCTCCACCTCCGGACTCGTCCCCGCGATCCGGCGACTGGCCGACGAACAGCGCCAGATCACCTTGGCGATCTCCCTCCATGCTACCCGCGACGACATCCGCTCCTCGCTGATGCCCGTCAACCGGGCGTGGAACATCGACCAACTCCTGGACGCCTGCAAGTACTACATCCAGAAAACCGGACGTAGAATCTCCTTCGAATACGCCCTCGTCGGCGGGCAAAACGACGACCTCGCGCATGCGAGAGAACTGGCCGGGTTGTTGCAGCACATCGACTGCCACGTCAACCTGATCCCGGTCAACTACGTCCCGGAACGCAACTACACCAGAACCCCGCTCGACCAGATCCGGGCGTTCGTCAAAGAACTGCAACGCCTCGGCACCAACGCCACCGTGCGTCGCGAAAAAGGACATGACATCGCAGCCGCCTGCGGGCAACTGCGAGCGGAACAGGGGAGAAACTAGAGGTGAAACACATGCAAGCAGCGGCGAAAACGCACATCGGGCTCGTCCGCCAACTGAACGAAGACGGGTACGCCGTCCAAGCGGACCTCGAACCGTTTGGCGTGGCGGTCATCGCCGATGGAATGGGGGGTCACCTTGCGGGTGAGGTGGCCAGCTCTCTCGCGGTTGAAACAGCAATCGGGCACATCACCGCCCACCAGCAAGACCTGGCCTATGACCGCTCCGACCTGCTGGTCGAAGCCATGCAAAAAGCCAACGGCGTGGTGTACCAACACGCCACCTCCTCCGAGGGGTTGAGCGGAATGGGCACCACCCTGATCGTCACCATGTTCGACGGCGAGCAACTCTACCTCGGTCACATCGGCGACTCGCGCGGGTATCTTTACCAAGCCGGCGAACTGACCCAACTGACCGACGACCACACCCTCGTCCACGAACTGTACAAAAACGGGCAGATCACCGCCGAAGAGGCCAGCCAGCATCCGCAGCGCAACATCGTCACCCGCGCCGTCGGCACCGACGAGCGCGTCCAAGCCGACCTCCTCCACAAACAATGGGGGCACGGCGACATCCTGTTGCTCTGCTCCGACGGCCTGACCAACATGGTCAGCGTCGAGAAGATGCAAGACATCCTACAAGGCGAAGCGGAGTTGACCGCCAAAGTCGATCAGCTCGTCGAGTTGGCCTTACAAGCAGGCGGCCATGACAACATCACCGTCGTCGCCGTCCAAAACGAGTCGGAGCGAGGTGGTGACCGGTGAACGGACGCAAGCTCGGCAATCGCTATGAAGTGCTCGAGAAGATCGGCGGCGGCGGCATGGCGATCGTTTACCGAGCCAAAGACACCTTGCTCAACCGCTTCGTTTCGATCAAAGTCCTGCGCGCTCACTTCTCCACCGACGACGACTTCGTGCGTCGCTTCCAGCGAGAAGCCCAAGCGGCGGCGTCCCTGTCGCATCCGAACGTCGTCAACATCTACGACGTCGGCATCGAAGGGGAAGACTACTACATCGTCATGGAATACATCGACGGCCTGACCTTGAAAGAAGTGATCCAAGACCGCGCCCCGCTGCCGGTCTCCGAAGCGATCGACATCGCCAAGCAGATCTGCTCCGCGCTCGGTCACGCCCATGAGAACAACATCGTCCACCGCGACATCAAGCCGCACAACATCCTGATCGGCAAAGACGGTCGCGTCAAAGTCACCGACTTCGGCATCGCCCGGGCGATCACGTCCAACACGATCACTCAGGACGGCTCCGTGCTCGGCTCCGTGCACTACTTCTCACCGGAACAGGCGCGCGGAGGTATCACCGACGTCAAATCGGACATCTATTCGCTGGGTGTCGTGCTCTACGAAATGGTCACCGGCGAGCTCCCGTTCTCCGGCGAATCGCCGATCTCCGTGGCGCTCAAGCACCTGCAAGACCAGTTCGTCGAACCGCGCCAGCTCAACCCGAACCTGCCGCAATCGGTCGAGAACATCATCTTGAAATCGCTGGCCAAAGACCCGAGCGTCCGCTATCCGAGCGCACGGGAAATGTACCGCGACCTCGAAAAGGCGCTGCTCTATCCGAACGTACCGAAGTTTATCACACCGCCGTTCAACGACCAGCGCACCCTGCAGATGCCGGCCGTTGGGCTGCGCGACATGGAAGCATCCGCTCCGCACGGCGAACCGCACAACCAAGACAACACGGTCGTCACACCGCCACCCGCAGCCAAAGGCGGAGACATGCACCACGCCTCGACCGAAGCGGCGCATGAAAACGCCCCCAAGAAAAAGCGCAAATTCTGGCGTCCCGTCATCTGGCTCGCCGTCATTTTCCTGCTGCTCGGTCTGGGGGCCGTCACCGCCTATACGCTGGTGACCACCTACATGGGGGAAGAGGACGTCAAGATGCCCGACGTCGTCGGCAAGCCGTACGAAGAAGCGCTGAAGGACATCTCCAAGGCCGGCCTTGACATCAACAACGTCACCAAGGTCGAAGAGACGAGCGACGAATTCGATCCCGGCTTGGTCAGCAAACAGGACCAATACCCAGGCAAGACGATCAAAGCGAACCGCGAGATCACCTTGACCGTCTCCAAAGGCAAGGAAAAAGTCGAGATGCCAAACCTCGCCCGGATGAGCAAAGAGGACGCCACCAAGCTCCTCACCCAACTGGGCTTACAGGCGGGCAACGTCAAAACGGTGGAAAAAGAGTCGTCCGACGACGTGCCGGGCACCGTGATCGACCAAGACCCGGCGGCGGAAGCGACGATCGACCAAAGCGCCACCGTCACCCTCACGATCGCCAAGCAACCGGCGAAAGTCACCTTGCCGAACCTGAAAGACCTGACGCTTGACGAGGCGAAAAAGAAACTGGACGACGTCGGCCTGAAAGTCGGAGCCGTCTACAACAAGTTCGACGAAGCGGTCAAAAAGGACCATGTCATCGGCACCAACCCGTATGCCGCCGGCGACGAAGTCCAAAAAGGCGGCACCGTCGACATCGTGCTCTCCAACGGCCCGTCGCCCGAGCCGGAACAGACCGGACCGGTCAAGAAGACGGTCACCGTCAACGTCAAACACCCGAAGCCCGGGACGGAAGTGCAAGTGAAGATCGTGCGCACCGACTCTCGCGGCGTGACGGACGTCGTCCCCGGTGACAACATCACCGCCGATAAGAACTACCAAGTGGAAGTCCTGTTGGAAAAAGACACCATGGGCTCCATCGAGGTTTACATCGACGGCAAGAAAGCCGAGACGATCCCCGTTCCCTACGAAAGCTAGAAGCGAATCGACCCACACCACACACCATTGGAAGTAACAAGGGAGGCTCTTATGCCGGAAGGGATTATCACCAAAGCTATCGCGGGTTTCTATTACGTGCAAGACGAAGACATCGTGCGCCAATGCCGAGCGCGTGGCGTATTTAAGAAACATGGCATCAACCCGCTGGTCGGCGACCGGGTGGTCTTTTCCCCGATCGGCGGCCGCGAAGGGGTTGTCGAAGAAGTACTCCCGCGCAAAAACGAGCTGGTGCGTCCGCCGATCGCCAACATCGACCAGTCGGTGCTGACCTTCTCCGCGGTCGAGCCGGACTTCAACCCGAAGCTACTCGATCGCATGTTGGTGCAAACCGAGCGGGTCGATCTGGAAGCGGTGATCATCATCACCAAGATCGACAAACTGCCGGACCGAAGCGTGCTCGACAAGTGGATGCAGCCGTACTTGGAGATGGGCTACACCGTACTGCCCGTCGCCTCCAAGTCGGGGGAAGGGCTGGAAGCGGTGCGCGACACCTTGGCCGGCAAGCTCTCCGGCTTGGCGGGCAACTCCGGCGTCGGCAAGTCGACGCTGCTCAACGCGCTCGTCCCCGGTCTCAACCTCAATGTCGGGGAGATTTCCCAGAAGCTGGGGCGCGGCAAGCACACCACCCGTCATTCGGAGATCTACCGCCTGTATGAAGAAACGTTCGTCATCGACACGCCCGGATTTGCCACGTTGGAATTTACCGACATGGAACCGGAAGTGCTGGCGGTCTGTTTCCGCGACATCTGGCAGAAAAGCCACGATTGCAAGTACCGCGGCTGCCTGCACACCACCGAGGATGGCTGTGCCGTGCGCCCGGCAGCGGAAGCGGGGGAGATCAGCCCGCGGCGCTATGCCAACTACCGAGAATTTCTCGAAGAACTGAAAGAAGCCAAAGAGCGGAGGTACTAACCGATGGATATTCGCATCGCGCCGTCGATCCTGTCGGCCGACTTTTCCAAGCTCGGCGAGGAGATTCGCGACGTGGAAGCGCGCGGCGCCGACTGGATTCACGTCGACGTGATGGACGGACACTTCGTGCCGAACATCACGATCGGCCCGTTGATCGTCAAAGCGATTCGCCCGCAGACGGAGTTGCCGTTGGACGTGCATTTGATGATCGAGGAACCGGATCGTTACATCCCCGAATTCGCCAAGGCGGGGGCGGACCTTCTCACCGTCCACGTCGAGGCGACGCGCCACCTGCACCGCACCTTGCAACTGATTCGCGCCCAAGGGGTGAAAGCGGCGGTGGCGCTCAACCCGCACACCCCGCTGGCGATGATCGAGCACGTGCTGACCGACCTCGACATGGTGTTGCTGATGACGGTCAACCCCGGATTTGGCGGCCAGAAGTTTATCGAGAACGTCGTACCGAAGATCAGCGCTCTGCGCCAGATGCTCGACGCGCAAGGGCTGCAGCACGTGGAGATCGAAGTGGACGGTGGGATCAACTCCGATACCTCTCGCCTCGTGCGTGAAGCGGGTGCGAACGTGCTCGTCGCCGGGAATGCGATCTACAACGCGCCCGACCGCAGCGAAGCGATTCGTCAGATTCGCGGCGAAAACAAATGAAAAAACACCCTGTCCGCAAGTCTAAAGCGTCTTCACCGATGCATAGGATGTACTACGCGGGCGGGCAAGACACGGAAAAACGGCCTTCCCCGGTGCAGCGGGAACGCCGTTTTTTCGTTGCACAAATCGGTCTCATAGGAATATAAATAATACCGGACGTCAAAGTAGGCGAACGTCCACCGGCGGAGAGAGGTGACGCTGTTGATCGGCTACCGGGCGCGGAAGAGGAGCGGGGCACTGAGGCGGGGAACGGGCATCGCCTTGGCGACGATCGGACTTTGTGTGTGGGTCCGCTTTCTGCCGCCTGACATGTGGCTGTCGCTGATCGGTCTAGTCCTGATCTGGGCCGGGTGGGGACTGTTCAAGAACTGACCACGAGACACAAGGAGGGGTCACTTTTGCGATTCTATACAATAAGGTTGCCTCGTTTTCTGGGCGGGATCGTCAAAGCCATTTTAAATGCGTTTCAAAAGGAAAAATAAAAAAGCACCTATGAAGGTGCTTTTTTATTTGCATCAAATTGACTATGCAATTCGAATTAGATCGCACGCTTTACTTTGCCAGCTTTCAGGCAACGGGTGCAGACATTGATACGCTTAACAGTGCCGTTCAGGTTCGCGCGAACTTTTTGGATGTTCGGCAGCCAACGACGCTTGGTGAGGATATGGGAGTGGGAGACTTGGTTACCGGTTTTCGGGTCCTTCCCACAGATTTCACAACGCTTAGCCATTTATAGTGCACCTCCTTAACCGCAATAGTTCCGGGACACATCGCGAATGATCGATGCGATAGTCGCAAACACTCACTTATATTACCATAGGGCAGACAAGCTTGCAAGATGTCATCCTGCGCTTCCGGCGGGAATTTTTCGGGGGAAAAGGTCAATCTCCGGCGGAGATACTTTCCCTTTGGGAATCCTTGTAGTAAACTAAGGGTATTAGCGGTCCCAGAGTTTACAGGAGGTGTGTATGCATGCCTAAAGAAATTCGCACGGAACTCGGCAAGATCACGCTTACGGAAGACGTCATCGCCAATGTGGCGGGACATGCGGCCCTCGATTGCTACGGGCTTGTCGGCATGGCCTCCCGCAAACAGGTGAAAGACTCGATCACCGAATTGCTCGGCCGTGAGAACCTGAGCCGAGGCGTACAGGTCAAAATCCAAGACGATCAAGTCATCATCGATATGTACATCATCGTTTCGTACGGTACGAAGATTACGGAAGTGGCCAACAACGTCATCAACAAGGTCAAATATACGCTGGAAGACTTCCTGGGTCTCGTTGTGGACCAAGTGAACATCATGGTCCAAGGGGTTCGCCTGACGGGCGAACGATAGAAGGAGGGTACGCTTTTTTATGACACGACATTTGGACGGCTCCACCTTCGTTCAGATGGTATTGGCCGGACATAACCGTCTCGAAAGCAACAAGGACAAGGTCAACGCCTTGAACGTATTCCCGGTTCCGGATGGCGACACGGGTACCAACATGAGTTTGTCGATGACTTCGGGCGTCAACGAACTGAAACGATACATACAAGAACCGCTGCACCGCGTAGCGGAAGCGGTTTCCACCGGCCTTTTGATGGGCGCACGGGGCAATTCCGGCGTCATCCTGTCTCAGCTCTACCGCGGTTTCGGCAAAGCGGTGGCGAAGAAGACGGAGATCGACGCGGAGCAGTTTGCCGCCGCCCTGCAAAACGGCGTGACCACCGCTTATTCGGCGGTCGTCAAGCCGATCGAGGGCACGATCCTCACCGTCGCCAAAGACGCGGCGGCCGTTGCGCAACAAGCGGCGAAAGAGCCGGGCGCGACCGTCCTGTCGGTGATGGAAGCGACGCTGACCGAAGCGCAGCGCTCCTTGGAGCGCACGCCGGATCTGCTGGCCGTCCTGCGCCAAGCGGGCGTCGTCGACTCCGGTGGACAAGGTCTGGTCTGTATCTATGAAGGCTGGTTGGCTGCGATGAAGGGCGAGTCGGTCGCCAACACCGCTACGGCGGGGGCATCCACTTCCTCGTCGGCGGCAGATGTGGTGAAAAATCTCACCCCGGCCGCTGCACACGGCGACCATGAGTCTGAATATGGTTATTGTACGGAGTTTATCATCCGTTTGGATAAGCCTGTCGAGGATGAGAAAGCACTTGAAGGGCAAGTGCGTGACATGTTGACCCCGCTCGGCGACTCGATGCTCGTCGTGGCGGCGGACGATCTGGTGAAAGTCCACATTCACGCGCTGAAGCCTGGCAGCGTGCTCGACAAAGCGATCGAGTTTGGCGCCTTGACCCGCATCAAGATCGACAACATGACCGAACAGCATCACAACCTGTCCGTGATGGAAGACGAAAGCGTTGCGGTTGCGGTGGCGACGGAAGCGATTGCCGAGGCAAAAGCGCCGAGCAAGCCGTACGGTCTGGTCGCCGTCTCCGTCGGTCACGGGTTGAAAGACGTGTTCGTTTCCTTGGGCGTCGACGGCATCATCGAAGGCGGCCAGACGATGAACCCGAGCACGGAAGATATCGTCACCGCCGTGAAAGCGCTTCAAGCGGAGCACGTGTTCATCCTGCCGAACAACTCCAACATCGTCATGGCGGCACAACAGGCGCAGGAAGTGCTGGGCGACCGGGTGACGGTCATCCCGACCAAGACGATCCCGCAAGGCATCGCGGCTGCGCTGGCGTTTGACGCGACGGCCGCTCCGGAGGAGAACCGTGACTCGATGATGGGCAGCATCTCCACCGTCAAGTCCGGTCAGATCACCCAAGCGGTGCGCGACTCCAACTTCCAAGACCTTGAGATCAAGGAAGGCGACTTCATGGGCTTGCAGGAAGGCAAAGTGGTCGCGCTGGGCCAAGAATTGGATTTGACCATGTTGTCTTTGCTTGAGAAAATGATTGACGAAGACACTGAGGTCGTCACCCTGTTCTATGGAGAAGACGTGACCGCCGAACAGTCGCAAGCGTTCCTCCGACAGGCCGAGGGTCAGTTCGACCACTGTGAATTCGAATTGCATGAAGGCGGGCAACCGCTGTACGCGTATATCATTTCCGTAGAATAGTGCATCGCCTGAAGGAAATCGTCCTGTCGTGCTCTGCGGCAGGATGATTTTTCTATCGGGCAAGGGGGAGAATGGCATGTCTTCTTTTCGCCACTCGTTTGACATCATTGGGCCGATCATGATCGGTCCGTCCAGCTCGCATACGGCCGGTGCGGCTCGACTCGGTCGAGTTGCGCGGGCTTTGTTTGCCGAGCAACCGGATGCGGTTGAGATTCTGCTCTACGGTTCGTTTGCGAAAACATACAAAGGTCACGGCACCGACGTGGCGCTCGTCGCCGGGCTGCTCGATTTTGAAACGCACGACCCGCGCATTCCGCAGTCGTTGCAGATTGCCAAGCTTCAAAGGATGGCGGTCAACTTCCGCACCGATCACAAGCCGGACTATCATCCGAACACCGTGCGCCTGACGATGACCAAAGGCGAGCGGTCGTTCACCATTCTCGGTTGCTCGATCGGCGGCGGGGCGATCGAAGTGTTGGAGATCAACGGCTTCAAAGTCAAAGTGACCGGTGCCTATCCGACACTGGTGATCCCGCATCATGACCGCCCGGGCGTGGTGGCCGGCGTGACGACGATCCTGTCCAAGCACGGGCTGAACATCTCGATGATGGAAGTGTCCCGTCGCGGACGCGGTTCGGACGCGTTGATGATCATCTCGTCGGACGAAGAGCCGTCGGCCGAGGCGGTCGCCGAGATCGAACAATTGGAAGCTGTCAAACAAGTCGCCCGCATCAATCCGTGCTAGAAGGAGGCCCTTTGCCGCATGAAATTTCAGAATTTAGCAGAATTGGTCGCGCTGGCTGATCAACAGGGCAAACCGATCTATGAGATCATGATCGAGGAGCATGTGGAAGAAACGGGCGCGACCCGTGAAAAAGTCATTCAACAGATGACCGAATCGTTCGACGTGATGATGCAATCGGTCGAGCGCGGTCTTACGGAAGACATCCGCTCGTTTTCCGGGTTGACCGGAGGGGATGCCAAGCGCGTCTACGAATACGCGCAGAAAGGCAAGACGCTCCTCGGCAAGCAGGCGACAGAAGCGGTGGCGATGGCGCTGTCCACATCGGAAGTCAACGCGGCGATGGGATTGGTCGTCGCGACGCCGACCGCCGGTTCCTGCGGCATCCTGCCGGGCGTGCTCTCCTCGCTGAAGGGGTCGCTCGGTTTGGAGCAAGAACAGCTGGTGCTCGGCATGTTCACCGCCGCCGCCGTCGGTTATGTCGTGGCGAACAACGCTTCGATCTCCGGCGCGGGCGGCGGTTGCCAAGCGGAAGTCGGGTCGGCGACGGCGATGGCGGCCGCAGCGGCGGTCGAGTTGGCGGGCGGTTCGCCGGAAGCGGCGATCCAAGCGGCCGGTCTGGCGTTGAAGAATGTCCTCGGGTTGGTCTGCGACCCGGTCGCAGGTTTGGTCGAAGTGCCGTGTATCATCCGCAACGGGTTCGGTTCGGTCTTGGCGTTGGCCGGTGCCGATATGGCGTTGGCCGGCGTGCGTTCGGTGATTCCGCCGGACGAAGTGATCCTCGCGATGTACAACATCGGCAAGATCATGCCGGTCGAACTGCGCGAAACGGCGATGGGCGGTCTGGCCGATACCCCGACCGGCCGCAAACTCGAAAAACAGGTCTACGGCGACCAGGAGCCGAAAGAAGCGTGAACCTCGGGACGGCCTCCGTCTCGTTACTGCCAGGCGTAGGACCCCAGCGACAGAAGACGCTGGGGTTGCTTGGTATCGAGACGATCGAAGACCTGCTCTTGTACTACCCGTTTCGCTACGAAGACCGCAACGCCATGCCCGGCCGCGAACTGGAAGACGGCACGCGGGTGACGGTGCGGGTGACGGTCGACGGGATGGCCGGGGTCAAGTACCGCGGCCGCAAAGCGTCGACGACGATCGTGCCGGTCGTCACCGAAGACTACCGCCGCCTGCACTGCATCTGGTTCAACCAACCGTACGTCAAAGACCAACTGCGACCCGGACGCCTGATGACCGTCACCGGCAAGTATGACGCCAAGCGCCGCTCGATCGCCGTGGCGCACCACGACTTCGTCGTCGCCGGGGAGACGGTCCACAGCGACCGCATCGTCCCCGTCTACCACGTCAAAGCGGACATCACGCCGAAGATTCTGCGCAACCTGCTGATCAACGGCCTGAAACACTACCGCGACGACATCAAGGAGATCATCCCGCTAGCCCTGCGCCGCAAATACAAGCTGCTCGACCGCCACGAAGCTCTCTACCAGATCCATTTTCCAAAAGACAGCGACATGCTGCACCAAGCCAAGCGCCGCCTGATGTTCGAGGAGTTTTTCCTCTTCCAATTGAAGCTGCAGGCGTTTCGCTGGTTGCATCGGCATGAACAGCCGGGGGTGGCGCATGAAGTGCCGCCGTTCATCCTCGACGAGTTCGCCGAGCACCTGCCGTTCCCGCTGACGGGAGCGCAGCGCCGTGTCGCCGATCAGATCTATGGCGATATGCGCAACCCCGTCCCGATGAACCGCCTCGTCCAAGGCGACGTCGGCTCCGGCAAGACGGTGCTCGCCTTCTTCGCTCTCTACCTGGCTGTCGTCGCCGGGCACCAAGGGGCGATGATGGTGCCGACCGAGATTCTCGCCGAACAGCATTTTCGCACCGCCAAGGAGATGCTGGAACCCCTCGGCTGCCAAGTCACCCTGCTCGTCGGCTCCCAGAAGGAAAAGACGCGCAAACAGGTGCTCGCCGAGCTGGAAAGCGGTCTCGTCAACATCGTCATCGGCACGCACGCCTTGCTCGAAGAAGGGGTGCGCTTTCACGACCTGTCGCTCGTCGTGACGGACGAACAGCATCGCTTCGGCGTCGAGCAACGCTCGATTTTCCGGCAAAAGGGACATGCTCCCGACGTGCTATTTATGTCGGCGACGCCGATCCCGCGCACGTTGGCGATGTCCGTCTTCGGCGACTTGGACGTGTCGGTCGTCGACGAGATGCCGGCCGGCCGCCAGCCGATTCAGACGTACTGGATCGAGCCGGACAAGGAGGAGCGCGCCTTGCGCTTCGTCCGCAACGAACTGGTCAAAGGCCGCCAAGCCTACATCGTCTCACCGCTGGTCGAAGAGTCGGAGAAGATCGAAGGCGTCGTCAACGCCACCGACCTGTACCACCTGCTCAAAGACTGGTTCGCCGGGTTCGAAGTCGGGCTGATGCACGGCAAGCTCAAACCGGGGGAAAAAGACGACGTGATGCGCAAGTTTACCGCCAACGAGATCCAGTTGCTCGTCTCGACCACCGTGATCGAGGTCGGGGTCAACGTGCCCAACGCCACGATGATGATGGTCTACAACGCCGAACGCTTCGGCCTTGCCCAGCTCCATCAGTTGCGCGGGCGCGTCGGGCGTGGCGAGCATGCGTCCGCCTGCATCCTGATGTCCAAGCCGGACACCGAAGCGGGTGTCGAGCGAATGAAAGCGATGGTCGGCACCCAAGACGGCTTCGTTTTGGCGGAAAAAGACCTGCAGCTGCGCGGGCCGGGCGAGTTCTTCGGCGTGCGCCAGAGCGGCATCCCCGAATTTAAGATCGGCGATCTGCTGCGCGATGCGAACGTGATGGAAGTGGCGCGCCAGGAAGTGGCCGCTTGCATCGAATCGACCGACTTCTGGACGCTGCCCGCCTTCTCCGGCCTCGTCGACTACCTCAAATCGGAAAAAGTACTCTTGCAACGGGCCGGGGATTAAACCGGCCTTTCCTGTCCACTCTAATAGCGTAAGGCAGGAAGGAGCGAGCAGACGATGAATCCGAACCAACAGCGCCCTGCGATCCTGCAGGCAAGCCGGATGCAAGAACAATTTCGCTACGAAATCGCACGGGAACTCGGCCTGACCACACCGGACACGACGCCGCGCGGTCGCACCTACAACCGCGCCGTGATCTCCGGCCCTGTCGCCAAGCGCATGGTCGATTTGGCCGACACGCAAATGCAAAGAGGCAGCCTGTAAATGGCTGCCTCTTTTTTGTACAAGTGATTAAATTCCTGATAACACCTTTCATTTTATTCGAATTTGATTTATAGTGGATTTATGGAAAAAAATCCGTTGCTTGGCAAGCGATGCAGGGGTTTGGGTGTGAGCGATGAACGGTTCCGTGGAGCAAATTGAAAACTTGCGCCAGAAATTGATCGAAGTGGTGGATCATCACTGCGGGGATTTCTTGCACCCGAATGTGCTCAAGATCAGTCAAGAGCTCGACCTGCTGATCGTCCGGGTGCAGGAGAGTCGGAAAAAAGGGGACGCGTCGAATTGACGCGTCCCTTTCTCGTCAGTCGCGTCGGTGCTTCTCTTTCGGCGGCAACGAGATATGGATGAAGAAGTTGAACAGGATGATGACGATGAAGATCAGGGAGGCGATGACGGCGATGCCCATCGGAGTCAGCGTAAAATCCTCCATCTGTCGGTCCCTCCTCAACTGATCAGATTTGGGTGATGTCGGTGAGCGCCTGTTGGACTTTTTGTCCCAATTGCAGTTGGGCTTGAGCCACGGGGTATTGCCCTTGCTCGACCACATACCCGATGTTTTTCAGTTCACGATCGATCCGGCTGTGAACCTCTTGCAGGCGCAGTCCATGCCGACGCAGTTCGCTGGGGCCCTGAAGCAACGCGTTCATCGCCCCTTCAAGCTGGGCCAGCGACAATTGGATTTCGTCTGCGGATTGCTTGATCGCCATCAGTTTCAATTGTTCGGTCGTCATGATCTGCTTCACTCCTCACAGCTTAGTGTGGCAGATTGCCGGCCCCAACATGTCTGGAAATAACAAAAACCCGCGTCCGGGTATACGCGGGTTTTCGCCTATCGCTTGCACGATAGGAACTGGGAGAGGAGAAACCGGAGGAAGAGCTTATGGGGAAACCTAAGTCTTCTCCGCGGTTGCCTGCAACAGCTCTCGCCGTTGCTTGTTAGTAAGACTTGCCTGAATCGGGGCACCTTATACATCGAGGGCGAAAAAAGTTCTCGCCACGACCCCTTTTTCCCAAAGGGAATGGTTGGCTCTTCCTTAGGCATTTATGGTAAAGTAGGGAGGAGGAGTTGAAAACACAGATGCGTGTGATATCCGGTGAATTCCGTGGCCGCCGCCTGCAAGCGGTGCCGGGTTCGAAGACCCGCCCGACCACGGATAAAGTCAAAGAATCGATGTTCAACATCATCGGTCCGTATTTTGAAGCGGGACTTGCGCTCGACCTGTTCGCCGGAACCGGTGGGCTTGGCCTCGAGTCTTTGTCGCGCGGGATGGACAAGTGTATTTTTATCGAGATGGATGTCAAGGCGTTCCGGACGGTGCGCGACAACGTGAAGACGCTCGGCCTTGACCGCGACCGCGCCGAAGTGTTTAAAAACGAAGCGAGAAAAGCGCTGGAGCAGCTGGCTGATCGCGAGTTGCGGTTCGATCTGGTCTTTTTGGACCCGCCTTATCATAAGATAGAGCTTTACGAACAAGTGATGACGAAGTTGATCGACTCGAACCTGTTGGCGGATGACGCCTACGTCGTGGCCGAACATGCGGCCGATGTGGAGCTTCCCGATACATATGGCAAGGCCAAGCGGTGGCGGCAGGCGCAGTATGGAGACATCGCGATCAGCTTTTACCGGTTTGACGCAGACGACGAAGAAGGGATGACGCAAGCATGACAATCGCAATTTACCCGGGTTCGTTCGACCCCGTTACGATGGGCCACCTCGACATCTCCGAGCGGGCCGCGAAAATTTTCGACAAACTGATCATCGCCGTGATGGTCAACCCGCACAAAAACCCGATGTTCACGGAAGAGGAGCGCAAAGAGCTGATCCGCGAGTCGGTCAAGCATTTGCCCAACGTCGTCGTGGACAGCTTTCCGGGTCTGTTGGTCGACTACGCCCGCGAGCAAGGGGCGCAAGTGATCGTCAAGGGGCTGCGCTTCGTCTCCGATTTTGAGAGCGAATTGCAGATGGCTTCGATGAACCGGATGATGAATGAAGATGCGGAGACGTTCTTCATTCCGACCAACCACAACTATTCCTATCTGAGTTCGAGCATCGTCAAGGAGATCGCCCGCCACGGCGGCCCGATCGCCGAGTTGGTGCCTGCTCACGTCGAACGAGCGATTCGGGAAAAATACCGGAAATAGGCGTCATGCCCAGGGGAGGGGAGGAGCCTATGCGACGACCGCGAATCGGGTTGGCTTTAGGCGCCGGCGGCGCGCGCGGATTTGCCCATGTCGGCGTGCTGCAGGTGTTGGAACAGATGAACGTGCCGATCGATCTGATCGCCGGCAGCTCGATGGGAGCGCTCGTCGGGGCGCTGTACTGCTCCGGGATGGAGACCAAGTACATCGAGTCGCTGGCCGTCAACTTGAAACGGCGGCACTGGATTGACTTTACCGTACCGAAAATGGGCTTTGTCAACGGCAATCGGATCATGGAGATGGTCCGGTTTTTAACCAAATCGAAAAACCTCGAAGACATGGACGTGCCGCTAAACGTGGTGGCGACCGATGTGGAGCGCGGGGAACGGGTCGTGTTTCGCGACGGGCCGACGTGGGAAGCGGTGCGCGGGTCGATCTCGATCCCGGGCATCTTCGTGCCGCATCGCTATCGAGGGCATCTGCTGATCGACGCAGCCGTCACCGACCGAGTGCCGATCCAAGTGGCTCGCGAGATGGGGGCCGACCTCGTCATCGCCGTCGATGTCGGGCTGTATGAGAAGACCACGGAGGTCAAAGGGATATTCGATGTGATTTTTCAGTCGATCGAGATCATGGAGCGGGAGATCGTCCGCTCGCGGATTCTCAACGCCGATGTGGTGTTGCGACCGGATGTCGGGCATATTTCGTCGACCGCCTTCACGGGGATCGACGACTGCATCGCACGAGGACGGGAGGCGACGGAGCGCGTGGCCGACCTGATCCGCAAGACGATCGACGAATGGGAACCGAGGGGTGAGGAAGATGAGTCGTAACCGTTCAGGATTTTGGGGGCGCAAAAACGTCAAAGGGATCGCGATCACGGTGGTGATTGCGCTGTCGCTGTTCGTGCCTACACCGTATTACCTCTATCAACCGGGCACGGCGGAACCGCTACAGCCCAAAGTCACGGTGGAAAAAGGGGACAAGGACGAACAGGGCAACCTGATGCTCTTGACCGTCCTCTCGATCAAAGCGAACAACATATACTACCTGTTGTACGGACTGGTCGCACCGCACACCGAAATGAAAAAGGAAGAGGACGTGCGCGGCGACTTGACCGACTATGAGTATGACAAGCTGTTGAAGCACATGATGGATTCCTCGCAACAAAACGCCATGGTCAGCGGCATGAAAGCGGCGGGGGAGAAGGTTGACATCGACTACAAAGGCGTGTTCGTCCGCTCTGTGCTCGACGACTCGAAGGCCAAAGGCGTGCTGATGATCGGCGACGTGATCACGGCGGTGGACGGGCATCCCGTGCATCGCTCCGAAGAGTTGATCGACTACCTCAACGCGAACAAAAAGCCGGGGGACAACGTCACGCTCTCCTACTTGCACGACGATCTGCAAAAGACAGCGACGATCGAGCTGAAGGAGCTCGAAGTCGGCGGTCAGAAGGAACCGGGCACCCCGAAGCACGTCGGGATCGGCGTAGTACCGGAGAACATCCTCGACCTGCACCTGCCGCGCAAAGTCACGATCCACGCGGAAGACATCGGCGGGCCGTCGGCCGGTATGATGTTCGCGTTGGAGATCTACAGCCAGATCACCCCGGGTGACTTGACCAAAGGCTATCATATCGCCGGAACCGGCACGATCAACCTCGACGCGCAAGTCGGGCAGATCGGCGGCATCCGCCACAAAGTGGTCGCCGCACATGACGAAGGAGCGGAGATCTTCTTCGCGCCCGCCGATGTGAACGAGAATGACAGCAACGCCCATGACGCGGCCGATGAAGTGAAGAAGCTGGGGTACACCGACATGAAGGTCGTCCCGGTGAAAACGTTGCAGGATGCGATCGACTACCTGCACAACCTGCCGCCCAAGAAATCGTAAGGCTTTGACGCTGCTATCTTTTCGCATACAGGTAGAAACCCCTTTTGACAACGTATCTTTTGTCAAAAGGGGTTTTGTTTACATCCGGATCACCGGCACCGTATAGTCCCACATCGTTGCACCCGGTTGCCGCTCGGAGTAGCCTTGGGCGTAGAGAGCCGATGCGCGGACGTCGAGTTCGAGCATCGCCGATTTTTCGCGAGGCAAATTGGTCAGAATAGGGACAACCGCCGATTGGGCGGCCGCTTTTAACACCTGACGTCCTCGTTCCGTAAATCCGAGCACGCGGATGTAGGAAGGACCGGCCTCCACCTCCATCCGCGCCTGCCACTCGCGGGTGACGCCAAGCAGGATCGAAGTTAAGGCGCGTTGGATTTTCGTCCACGTGTAGCGCTTCGTCTTGACCGCTTCGAGCAGCTCTTGCACGGTGTCCACGCGGCGGGCGGCGTCCAAGAGCCGCGATTCCAGCCCTTCGTCGACCCCGACGTAGGAGCGGAGTTGGTCAGGGGTGGAGTGGAGCAGCATCGCGAACAACGCTTGGCGGAAATTCTCCCAGCGCACAGGGCCGCGTCCGGCGGCGAACTCCTCTTGTAGCACGGCATAGGAGTATGGTGGCAACAGCGGTTCGGTCGTCTGCACGCCCGTCTCCAGCGTCGCTTTGCGTATGGCGGTGGCGCTGGCGATCTTCGGGTGGGAGATCGTCTCGTCGTTGTAGCCGGCGGCGATGCGCGTGATCGTCGCCGGTCGAATCGCAGAGCCGAGTTTGCGCAGGGCGGACAGATACTCCAGCCCGAGCATGTTGTTCGGTTGCCCGACCAACTCGGAATGAGCGGCTGTAAAGCGCGGGTCTTGCTCGGTGTAGCGGGTGAGGGCGGTCGACATCGCTCGCGGATAGGACTGGCCCTTTTCCAACTCTTCCCGAATCAAGGATTGCAGAAGCGGTGGTTCTTGGGCTATGATGGAACTTAACGTCTGCAAAGCCGTGATGTCGCCGCTCTCGCTGCCAAAGCATAGCGAGTCGACGACCCCGAGCCGGTCCAACGTCGCCACCGACCCGTAGGCGAACAAGGTCGCGCTCTGCGTGGAATAGGCGACCGGCATCTCCAGCACCAGGTCGACGCCCTGTCGCAACGCCATGCGAGTGCGCGCCCACTTGTTGAGCATCGCCGGTTCGCCGCGCTGCAGGAACTGGCCGCTCATCACGGCGACGACCGCATCGGCGCCCGTCGTTTGGCGCGATTGTTCCACATGGTATACGTGTCCGTTGTGCATCGGGTTGTATTCGACGATCACGCCGGTGACATGCATGAGCATTCCTCCTGAAAAGACGTTTCTAGCGCCATTATAGCAAGCACTGTTTTTATTGACAATTTCTCAGGGACTAGCTATAATGAACTCTGTTGCTTACGAGGTGATATCGTTGAAATTGCGTTGGCGTGATCTACGCGAAAGCTCCACAGGAGTGCATCTGAACGAGACGATCGAATTGCCGAACCTCGTGAAAGAAAATCGTCAACTGATCGCTTGCGAACCGTTTCAAGTCGATCTGCACGGTACGGAAGAATCGAAGATCGGTCATGTTGAGGGCACCCTCAAGAGCAAGGCCACCTTTCGTTGTTCCCGTTGCCTGACAGACTACTCGGAAGACCTGATCGTGCCTTTTGAAGAAGATTTCGTACAAGCGGAGGACGAACTGGCCGTCGAGGACGGTGCCGATGAAGCCGATCGCATTCCCGTGCTCGGGGAGACGATCGATCTGGTGCCCCATCTCGAACAAACGGTCAATCTCGCGCTGCCGTATACGCCGCTCTGTCGCGAAGAGTGCGCCGGCTTGTGTTCGGAGTGCGGTGTGAACCGCAACGAGACCGCCTGTGCCTGCAAGACGGAGCGCATAGATCCTCGATTGGCAGATCTCGCAAAATTTTTTGAGCAAGATTCCTAAGCTGTTTTCCCTTATTTGTAAGGAGGTGTATATCGATGGCAGTACCGCAACGACGCACGTCGAAAACTCGCAAGCGCATGCGCCGCACCCACTTCAAGCTGACTGTTCCGGGTATGGTTGAATGCCCGCAGTGCCATGAAATGAAGCTGGCTCACCGCGTATGCAAGAACTGCGGCACCTACAAGGGCCGCACGATCGTAGAAGCGTAATTGAATCGCATCTGCTGAAAAGCAAGTGCCTCCACGAGAGCACTTGCTTTTTCGTTTTTGGTGCATCCTAAGAGGGCATGGCGAATCACGACGAAATTTTTCAGTTGTATTGGTCGCCCTTTTTTTATATACTCTTCCTAGCAGCAGGTACTAAGAGTGCGTCTAAGTGTCTGAACGTAGGAGGGTTCGAGTAGAATGGCGGTTCGAAATAAAAAACAGCGGCAAGAGGATTTGCAGACGCTGATCGACTCGGAGCCTTTTTTGACGGACGATGAGTTGGCTGAGCGCTTTCAAGTCAGCGTACAGACCATTCGTTTGGATCGCTTGGCGCTCGGCATCCCTGAACTCCGCGAACGGATCAAGTTGGTGGCTCAGGACCGCTTTGCTCATGTCAAGTCCTTGGAGCTGACCGAGGTGATCGGCGAGTTGATCGAACTCGACCTGAATCACTTGGCGATCTCGATTCTGGAAATCGGTCCGGAACATGTGTTTACACGAACGAAGATCGCTCGCGGACATCATCTGTTCGCCCAAGCGAATTCGCTCGCCGTCTCGCTGATCGACGCTGAAGTCGTGTTGACCGGGTCGGCCGACATTCGCTTTAAGCGCCCGGTTAAACTGGGAGAGCGATTGGTGTCCAAAGGCGTGGTCAAAGACAATCGCGATGGACGCTCTTTGGTCGAAGTGACCACGAGAGCGGGCGACGAAATCGTGTTTGAAGGAAAATTTACCGTCTTCAAGATGTAACATTGGACACGGCAGAGAATGGAGGAAGCAACCGTGAAAATCGCAATCGACGCGATGGGGGGCGACAACGCACCGCAAGCGATCGTCGAGGGCACGCTCGATGCGGCCCGCGCGTATCCGGATCTAACGCTGATCCTCGTAGGTGATAAAGCTCAAATCCAAACATACATGAGGGCGGATGCCCCTCCCAATATCGAACTCGTACATACGACCGAAGTGATTACCGCCGAAGACGAGCCGGTGCGCTCCGTACGCCGCAAGAAGGACGCTTCCATGGTCGTCGCCGCCCGCATGGTCAAGGAAGGGCAAGCGGACGGGTTCGTCTCCGCCGGCAACACCGGCGCACTGATGACGGCGGGTCTGCTGGTCGTCGGGCGCATCGCAGGCATCGAGCGTCCGGCGCTCGCCTCGATCTGGCCGACGATGGGCGGCAACGCGATGTTGGTGCTCGACGTAGGGGCGAACATGGACGCCGAGGCGAATCACCTCTACCAATACGCCTTGATGGCGAATCTTTTTGCCAAAGAAGTGCTCGACTTGAAGCAACCGCGCATCGGTTTGCTCAACGTCGGCACGGAAGCTGGCAAAGGCGACAAGTTGCGCAAGGAAGCGTACCCGCTGTTGGAAAAGGGGGCGTTTCACTTCGTTGGCAACATCGAAGCGCGCGAGGCGATGAACGATCGCTGCGACGTGTTGGTCGCCGACGGCTTTACGGGCAACAACATGCTGAAACTGGTCGAAGGGTTCGGCCTCGGGCTGTTTGACCAATTGAAGCATGTGTTTATGCGCAACACGCTTAGCAAACTGGCTGCTTTGGTGTTGAAGCCCGGTTTGCGGCTGTTCAAGAAAAAGTTCGACTATGCCGAATACGGCGGGGCCCCGTTGCTTGGCATCGACGGCGCCGTGATCAAAGCGCACGGCTCCTCCAACGCCCGCGCTTTTCGTATGGCGATCCACCAGGCGCGTCAGTTTATCGACAGACGCGTGGTGGAACAAATACATCAGGACCTACACCATGAGGGGAGAGATGAACAGTGAGCATGATTCCTGTTGGCATCTTGGGAACCGGTTCGGCCGTTCCGGAAAAAGTTCTGACCAATGAAGACATGTCCAAACTGGTCGACACCAACGACGAATGGATTCGCACGCGCACCGGCATTCGCGAGCGCCGCATCTCCGATGAGAACACGGCGAGCTCCGACTTGGCGATCGCAGCCGCGAAACAGGCGATGGACGCAGCCGGCGTATCGGCGGAAGAGATCGACCTGATCATCTGTGCCACCGTCACCCCGGACTACATGTTCCCGGCGACCGCTTGCTTGGTGCAAGACAGCATCGGCGCGAAAAAGGCGGCGGCGTTCGACTTGTCCGCCGGTTGCAGCGGCTTCCTGTACGGGCTGTCCACCGCCGTGCCGATGATTCAAACCGGGATGTACCAAAAAGCGCTGGTCATCGGCGTGGAATCCCTGTCCAAGATCACGGACTTTGAAGACCGCAGCACCTGCGTGCTGTTCGGTGACGGCGCAGGTGCAGTCGTTATCGGCCCGACGTCGGAAGGCAAAGGCTTCCTGTCCTTTGAAATGGGCGCGGACGGCAGCGGCGGTAAACTGCTGATCCAAGAGGCGGGCGGTTCCCGCAACCCGGCCACACAGGAAACGGTCTTGGCACGCAAGCATTTCATCTCGATGGCGGGTAACGAGGTGTTCAAGTTCGCCGTTCGCATTCTCGGCACCGCGTCGGAAGCGGCGTTGGCCAAGGCGGGTTACACCAAGGAGGACATCGACTACCTGATCCCGCACCAAGCGAACACGCGCATCATCGACTCGGCGATCAAGCGTCTCGACCTGTCGCCGGAGAAGGTGTACATCAACCTCGATCGCTACGGCAACATGTCGTCCGCTTCGATTCCGGTCGCGCTGGACGAAGTGGTACGCGCAGGCAAGCTGAAAGACAACGACCTGCTCGTGCTCGTCGGCTTCGGAGCCGGCTTGACGTGGGGCGCAACCGTATTGCGCTGGTAACAGAACCGTTGGCAAAGGAGGAACTTACAACATGAGCAAACTCGCATTCGTATTCCCCGGCCAAGGCGCACAAGTCGTCGGCATGGGCAAAGAGATGGCGGACACCTATCCGGAAGCGGCAGAGATTTTCCGCAAGGCGGATGAAGCGCTCGGCTTCTCCCTGTCGGAGATCATCTGGAACGGGCCGGAAGACACGTTACGCCTGACCTATTACACACAACCGGCGATTCTGACCACCAGCATCGCGTTGTACGAAGTGTTTAAAAGCCAAGGCATCACGCCGATCTGCACCGCAGGTCACTCCCTTGGTGAATATTCGGCGCTGGTGGCTGCAGGGGCGATGTCGTTTGAAGACGCGGTGCGCACCGTTCACCAACGCGGCAAGTTTATGGATGAAGCGGTTCCGGCCGGCGTCGGGGCGATGAGCGCCGTGATGGGTCTTGACCGCGACAAGATCGCCGACATCTGCGCGGCCGTCACGTCGACGCATGGTCCGGTGGAATTGGCGAACATCAACTGCCCCGGTCAGATCGTCATCTCCGGCAAAACGGAAGCGGTGACGGAAGCGGGGGTACAATTGAAGGAAGCGGGCGGCAAGGTGCGCGAACTGGTCGTCTCCGGCCCGTTCCATTCTTCGCTGATGCAACCGGCCGCCGACAAGTTGGCGGAGGTATTAGCCGGGTTGAACATCCAAGCGGCGCACGTGCCGGTGATCGCCAACTATACCGCGAAGCCGGTGCAGGCGGCCGATGAGGTACGCGTCGCCTTGGAAGAGCAGGTCGCGTCCTCCGTGCTCTGGGAGGATTCGGTGCGCACCATGTTGGGCATGGGTGTGGAAGCGTTCGTCGAGATCGGCCCCGGCAAAGTGCTGTCCGGTCTGATCAAAAAAGTCGATCGCAAGCTGCCGAGCTACCAGATTCAAAATCCGGAGTCGTACGAAGCTACCGTTGCGGCGCTGAAGGGAGAGTAATTCATCATGTTGCAAGACAAAGTAGCGCTGGTCACCGGGGGTTCTCGCGGCATCGGTCGTGCAATCTGCCTGGAACTGGCTGCGCAAGGCGCGAAAGTCGTCGTCAACTACGCCGGCTCGCAAAGCGCCGCCGAAGAGACAGTCAACCTGATCAAACAAAACGGGGGTGACGCGATTGCCGTGCAGGGCGATGTCGCATCCTATGAAGACGCGGAAAAAATGGTCGCTGCGACGACCGAAGCGTTCGGTCGTTGCGACATCCTCGTCAACAACGCAGGCATCACCCGTGACAACCTGCTGATGCGGATGAAGGAAGAAGATTGGGACGCGGTGATCAACACCAACCTCAAGGGCGTCTTCAACTGCACCAAGGCGGTCACCCGCACGATGATGAAGCAACGCTACGGCCGGATCATCAACATCACATCGGTCGTCGGCATCATCGGCAACCCCGGTCAAGCCAACTACGTCTCCGCCAAAGCGGGCGTGATCGGCCTGACCAAATCGAATGCCAAAGAACTGGCTTCCCGCAACATCACCGTCAACGCGGTCGCGCCCGGTTACATCGAAACCGATATGACCGAAGCGCTGGGGAGCGAGGCCAGAGACAAACTGTTTGAGGCGATCCCACTGGCAAGATTGGGGCAGCCTGCAGATATTGCCAACGTCGTCGCCTTCTTATCGTCTGACAAGTCCGGCTATGTGACAGGTCAGGTTTTGAATGTAGACGGTGGCATGGTGATGTAGTATCCTGTTAAAGGAGGTGAGAGCATGTCCGCAGACATCTTGGAACGCGTCAAAACCATCGTCGTCGATCGCCTCGGCGTCGAAGAAGGTGAGATCAAGCTGGAGTCCTCTTTCAAAGAAGACCTCGGCGCAGACTCCCTCGACGTTGTCGAACTGGTGATGGAACTGGAAGATGAATTCGATCTGGAAATCTCTGATGAAGATGCAGAGAAGATCAACACCGTGGGTGACGTTGTCACTTACATCTCTTCCCATCAGTAATCGGCTGTGATACCGGAGAGAAGTCCCGACATACCTCTACATAGGCATCAGGGACTTCTCTTTCTTATCACAACCCCATGTAGCAGCCAAGCACAGAGCCGTGGGCTCTGACTCCATATAAGAGGTGACAACACTGTGAAACGACGTGTAGTGATTACCGGTATGGGCGTCATCACCCCGCTGGGCAACGACGTCGATACATACTGGAACAAACTGAAGGGCGGCCAGTCGGGAGTTGGGATGATCGATCGGTTTGACACGACAGGTTTTGCTACCACGATCGCCGCTCAAGTCGACTTCAACGCCGAAGACTTCATCGATAAAAAAGAAGCGCGTCGCATGGACCGTTTTGTCCAATATGCGGTGGCGGCTGCGTTGCAGGCGGAAAAGCAAGCCGACCTGAAGATCAACGAGGAAAACGCAGAGCGCATCGGGGTCTACATCGGCTCCGGCGTCGGTGGTTTGGAGACGATGACCGACCAGATCAACACGCTGAACGCCAAAGGCCCGCGCCGCGTGTCTCCGTTCTTCGTGCCGATGATGATCGGCGACATGGCATCCGGCCAAGTCTCGATCTTCCTCGGGGCCAAAGGTCCGAACTCTTCGCCGATCTCCGCCTGCGCGACCGGCACGAACGCCATCGGCGACGCTTTCAAGATCATCGAACGCGGCCAAGCGGACGTGATGATCACCGGCGGTACGGAAGCACCGATCGTTCCGGTTGCCGTGGCCGGGTTTAATGCAGCCAAAGCGATGGCGACTCGTTACAACGACACGCCGGAAAAAGCGTCACGTCCGTTTGACAAGGACCGTGACGGGTTTGTGATGGGCGAAGGCTCCGGCGTGCTCGTCTTGGAAGAGCTTGAACATGCGAAAAAGCGCGGGGCGAACATCCTCGCCGAAGTCATCGGCTACGGTATGTCGGGCGACGCCTACCACATCGTCCAACCGGCACCGGAAGGCGAAGGGGCGGCGCGCGCGATGAAAGAAGCTCTGCGCGATGCGGGCCTTGAGCCGAACCAAATCGACTACATCAACGCGCACGGGACGGGGACCGACTTCAACGACCTCTACGAAACGCAGGCGGTCAAGTCGGTGTTCGGCGACCACGCGTACAAACTCGCGATGTCCTCGACCAAGTCGATGACCGGTCACCTGTTAGGGGCCGCAGGCGCCATCGAAGCGGTGGCTTGCGTAAAAGCGCTGCAGGAAGGCGTGTTGCCGCCGACCACCAACCTGGATGAACCGGGTGAAGGTTGCGACCTCGACTACGTGCCGAACGAAGCGCGTCAGGCGGACGTACAAATCGTCATGTCCAATTCTTTGGGCTTTGGCGGGCATAACGCGTCGATACTTTTGCGAAAATATAAAGGCTAACTTGTTTTGTTCCCTGGCAGCTGTGCATCTGAGCTGCCGGGGCATCTCCATTTTTAAGGGTCAGGTGAATTCAGTGGCAGGACAATTTGACAATCTGCTTTCCGACCTTTCCATTTCCTTTGAGAACCGCAAGCTGTTGAAGCAAGCGTTCACCCACGCCTCGTATCGCAACGAACACCGCACCGAAGTGGGGCAAGACAACGAACGGCTGGAGTTTCTCGGGGATGCGGTCTTGGAACTGTTGGTCAGCGAATACCTCTATCTCAAATACACGAAAATGCCGGAAGGGGAACTGACGCGCTTGCGGGCGGCGATCGTCTGCGAACCGTCGTTGGTGCGCTTTGCGACCAAGCTGGAATTTGACAAATATGTCCGCTTGGGTCGCGGCGAGGAGATCTCCGGCGGTCGCAAGCGTCCCGCGTTGCTCGCCGACGTGTTCGAAGCGTTCATCGGCGCGTACTACCTCGACCAAGGCTTGCAGGCGGCCAGAGACTTCCTGAACCGCTTCATCGTACCGGACATTCAGGACATCAACACCCCGCTTCTCTCCGACTACAAAACGATGCTGCAAGAACTCGTCCAACGCGAAGGCTTGGGCGTGCTCACCTACACCATTCTGGAAGAGCGCGGTCCGGCCCACAACCGCGAGTTCGTGGCGCAAGTGCAGTTGGACAGTCAGCCGAAGGGCGAAGGCATCGGCCGCTCGAAAAAAGAAGCCGAACAGCATGCCGCACACAAGACCATGATGATGCTCGGCAAGATCTGAGTGGGGCTACCTGAGGCGATCAGGTCCTTGTCGACGTCAGGTGCGGCTTGATCGCTTGAGGAAGCCTTTGTAGACAACCAAGATGATTCACCATTGCCGATTTTCAGATCATCGCAGAACGAGGGAAGACCTGTCGCGAACAAGAAGCGAATTCTTGGGCGGCAGGTCTTTTTTTCCTGCATTAGGCTCGTCCGCAGAGAGCCGGTTCGGTATAGCGGGCAGGCGAGCGTTCCAATTCCTCCCAAGCTGCACGCGTCTGCAGTTCTTGGCGCAATTGGGCCAGTTCCTGACGCAGGCGAAGTTTTTCCTTTTCAGCCTGTTGGAGTTGAAAGCGTTGGTGCAACACCTGCTTGTAGAGTCCCGGCGCATAGTAGGCCGCCAGCAACTCGTCGATCGTGTCGAGGTCTTGGCGCGAGAGGACGATCGGTTCGAGGTCGTCCCATTCGACGTTCTCGCGAGTCTGGGCGTTCACCTGCTCATGCAACGTGCGCGTCAAAAAGTAGCCAAGGATGCGTCGCTTGTCGATCACTTTGATCGCGTCGAGCTGTAACGTGGTCGGGGAATCAAAAGGATAATCGGAAGAGAGGTCATAATGCAGGGGAATCGGGTCGCCGTACTTCTTGGAGGTCATCGGGGCGATGAGGGCCCAGTTGCGGCCTTCGTAGAGGAGGAGGCAAGGGTGGCGGTAGGACGTTTCCGAGCCGATGTTGAACGCGCCGAGATCGACGTAGACGACACGACCTCTTTTGTACCGCGTGTGATTTTCCGGCGTGTTGGCTCGCTCCAGCCAGAATTCGTTCCAGAGGACAAGGGGGATCGTGCGCCTGAGCGGAGCCTCGTGGAGATAGACGATCAAACTCCCGAGCGACTTCATCATCTCCGGGAACAAGCCTTCCCGCGTCGCCGTGCTGTCCGGCTGCGTGCGGTACATGTCCAGGAGGAGTTTCTTATTGGGCATAGTAGGTGGGTCTCCTTTGTAGGGGATTGAAAAAGTGAGGGTGTGTTGCGAGGGTGGCTTACTTGGTTTATTTTTTCACAACTCGGTTTCAAAAGTCAAGACCGTGTCCCATTCTCCTGCCCCTATGGTACAATGAAACAATTGAACATCATCGTTTATACAGTTGGAGGGGAAACGGTTGTACCTGAAACGAATTGAAGCAATCGGGTTCAAGTCGTTTGCGGACCGGACCGAGCTTGAATTTGTGCCCGGCGTCACCGCTGTCGTCGGCCCGAACGGGTCGGGCAAGTCGAACATATCCGACGCCATCCGCTGGGTGCTCGGCGAGCAAAGCGCCAAGAGCCTGCGCGGAGCCAAGATGGAGGACGTCATCTTCGCCGGCACCGACATGCGCAAGCCGGTCAACTTCTGCGAAGTCAGCCTCACGCTCGACAACTCGCACGACGAATTGCCGCTCGACTACAACGAAGTGACGATCACCCGCCGCGTCTACCGCTCGGGCGATTCCGAATATATGATCAACAAGCAAACCTGCCGCCTCAAGGACATCACCGAACTGTTTATGGACACGGGTCTTGGCAAAGAAGCCTACTCGATCATCGGCCAAGGCCGGATCGACGAAATCCTGTCCAACAAATCGGAAGACCGCCGCGGCATCTTCGAAGAGGCGGCCGGCATCGTCAAGTACAAATCCCGCAAGAAAGAAGCGGAGAAAAAGCTCGACGAAACCACCGCCAACCTGATCCGCATCGGCGACGTGATCGGCGAACTGGAGATCCAGATCGGCCCGATGGCCGAACAAGCGGAGACGGCCAAGCAATACAAGGAATTCCGCCAACAACTCGAACGCTACGAGATCGCCGTCTACGTCCACGACATCGAAGACCTGCACGGCAAATGGACCTATGGCTCTCGTGAAGCGCAGGAGTTGGAGGCGCAGCACGTCGAACAGAACACGCTCGTCACCCGCATCGAAGCCGACTATGAAAAGCTGAAGTGGGAACTGAGTCAAGTGGAGCAGAAGATCGAGAGCGCCCAAGCGGGGCTCGTCGACGTGGTACAGGAATTCGAGAAGGCGGAAGGCCGCCGCGAAGTCCTGCTCGAACGCCAGCGCAACCTGTTGACCGGGCGCGACGACATCGACGGCGCCCTGAGCAAGCTCAAGCGCGAACAGGAGACGACCGCCGAACTGCGCCAACGCGAACAGGAACAGGCCCAAGCCCTGCACGACCACATCCAAAGCCTGAAACGCGAGCTCGAAGAAAAACTCAACCTCGCCAAAGGCTTCCTCGACCGCGCCGAACGCGAAGGCGACCTCGACCGCTTGAAGTCCGACCTGATCCAAAAGCTCAACGACACCGCTTCCAAGCGCAACGAGCTGAAAAACATCGAGAGCAACTTGGAGATCCTCTCCCGCCGTCTCACCCGCCAGTCGGAGGACGAGCAGGAGCTGAACATGCGGGCTCAAGCGTTGCGCGAACAGACGGAAGACTTGCAAAAAGCGCGTCTGGAAGCGTCTGAACAGGAGAAGATCTCCTCGCAACGCCTGCAAGATCGCAAACAATTGATCCAACAGGAGACGGGCGAGCAGGACAAGCGCTCGCAGATCCTGCGCTCTTGGCAGACCGAACACGCCTCCGCCCGTTCTCGTTACGAACTGCTTCGCGACATGGAGAACCAGTATGGCGGCTACCAAGTCGGCGTCCGCAACGTGCTGCAGGCGGCAGGCAAGAACCGCCTCCAAGGCATCGCCGGTGCGGTCGCCGAGCTGATCACCGTGCCGAAGCAATACGAGCAGGCGATCGAAACGGCCCTTGGCGGCGCAATGCAAAACGTCGTCGTCGAGTCGGAGAAGGCGGGCCGTGATGCGATCCAGTTTCTGAAGCAGAGCGGTGGCGGGCGCGCTACCTTCATGCCGCTTGACGTCATGCGCTCACGGATGCTCGGCAAGCCGGAACGGATGGCGGTCGAGGGGCACTCGGGCTTCGTCGGCATCGCTGCGAACCTCGTCTCCACAGATTCTCGTTTCCAAACGATCGTCGAGAACCTGCTCGGGTCCGTCGTTGTCGCGAATACGCTGGCCGACGCCAACGCGCTCGCTCGCCTGCTGCAATACCGCCAGCGCATCGTCACCCTCGAAGGCGACGTCGTCAACCCCGGCGGCTCGATGTCCGGCGGCTCCGTACACAAGAAAGGTACTTCTTTGCTCGGACGCACCCGTGAGATCGAAGAGATGGAAGCCAAGCTCAAACAGATGGAGCAGAAAATCTCCGAGGCTCAGACCGTCTACGAGCAGCGTGAACAACAGTTGACCACCGCCCGCGAAGAGTTGACCGAATTGACGGAAGCCCTGGAAAAGCACCGCAACGACGTCTACGCCCATGATTCGAAGCTGCGTGAACTGTCCGTGCAGATGCAAGGGGTAGAAGAGCGGCTCGAATTGGTCACACTGGAAGTGGAGCAGTCCCGCCAAGAAAACAGGGCGGGACGCAAGAAGATCGAACAACTGCAAGCGGAACTGGTGACGCTCGATGCCGACGTGGCGACGATGCAAGCGACGATCGACGAGGTACAACAGACCTTGCGCGAACAGCAGAACGTCGCTGCCGATGTCAACGAGGAAGTCACCGCGTTTAAAGTCCAACTCGCCTCCATCGAACAGGAGCATAGCGGCGTGAAGGCGAACATCCTGCGCCTGACCGAACGCCTTGCCGAGCTGATGGAAGAGGTCACGGGCAAAGAGCAGGAAAAGGCGGAGTTGCAACAGCGCTTGGAGGAGACGAAACAGGAACTCGAGCAAGCGGAATCCCTGCTCGCCAACTTCGACGAACACCGCAAGGCGGCCGAGCAGACGATGGAAACGCACCGCCGCGCCAAATCGGAAGTCGGCGGCAAGATGAGCGAGTTGGAGATGCAATTGCGCGAAGCTCGCACCAAGCTCAAGGCCATCGAACACAAAGTCCATCAGAACGAAGTCAAGGTCAACCGCCTCGACGTGGAACTGAACAACGCCCTGAATAAGCTGGCGGAGGAGTACCATATCTCCTACGAACTGGCGAAAGAGCGCTACCCGCTGCCGGAGGAGCTGGACAGCACCAAGCGTCGCGTTCAGGAACTGCGCCGTGACATCAATCGCCTCGGCGAGGTCAACCTCGGGGCGATTGAGGAACATGCGCGAATGGAAGAGCGTTTGCGCTATTTGACGGAGCAGCGCGACGACCTCGTGCAGGCGATTGAAGGATTATACGAAGTGATTCGCGAAATCGACGAAGAGATGTCGAAGCGTTTCACCGAGACGTTTGTCGCGATTCGCGAACATTTTACCGATGTGTTTGTCGCGCTGTTCGGCGGCGGTCGCGCCGATTTGATCCTGTCCGATCCGGAGAAGCCGCTGACCACCGGCATCGACGTCGTCGCCCAACCGCCGGGCAAAAAGTTGCAAAACTTGCAATTGCTCTCCGGCGGCGAACGCGCCTTGACCGCTTTGGCCCTCTTGTTCGCCATCCTGCGGGTCAAGCCGGTGCCGTTTTGCGTGCTGGACGAAGTCGAAGCGGCGCTCGACGAAGCGAACGTCGCCCGCTATGCCAAGTACCTGCGCGAGTTCTCGCAACAGACGCAGTTTATCGTCGTCACGCACCGCAAAGGCACGATGGAAGGGGCGGACGTGCTCTATGGCATCACGATGCAGGAGTCTGGCGTATCGAAAGTCGTCTCCGTACGTCTCGTCGATCAGGAGATACAACCCGCCTAATCGGGTATTTGTCGTTATGAAGGAGTGTCACTGCCATGGGATTTTTTACGAAATTCAAAGAAGGTCTTGCCAAAACCCGCGATGCCCTGATGGGGACGGTCGAGACGATCATCACGCTCGGCCGCAAGATCGACGAAGATTTTTATGAAGAGTTGGAAGAAGCGCTGATCATGGCCGATGTCGGCGTCAACACCGTCTTGGAACTGATGGACGACCTGCGCGCCGAAGTGAAAAAACGCAAGCTGTCCGATGCCGGCGAACTCAAGCCGGTCTTGAAGGAGAAGATCTCCGAGCTGATGGGCACGGAGGAGGCGCAGATCAACGAGGCCCCGAGCGGCTTGACGATCTACCTGTTCGTCGGCGTCAACGGCACGGGCAAAACCACTTCGATCGGCAAGCTGGCTCACCGTTTGAAAGGCGAAGGCAAGCAAGTCTTGCTGGCGGCTGGCGATACCTTCCGCGCCGGTGCGATCGAGCAGTTGGAAGTGTGGGGCGAGCGGGCCGGTGTCGACGTGATCAAGCAAGGGGCGGGCTCCGACCCGGCCGCCGTCATCTTCGACGGCATCAAGGCGGCGAAGGAGCGCGGAGCCGACGTGTTGATCTGCGACACCGCCGGCCGCCTGCAAAACAAGGCCGCCCTGATGGATGAGCTGAACAAAATCTACCGTGTCATCAAGCGCGAAGTCCCGGACGCGCCGCATGAGACGCTGCTCACCCTCGATGCGACCACAGGGCAAAACGCCTTGCAACAGGCGAAGATCTTCGGCGAGGCGACCGGCGTGACCGGCCTCGTGCTGACCAAGCTCGACGGCACGGCCAAAGGCGGCATCGTCATCGCGATCCGCAAAGAACTGGCGATTCCTGTCAAGTTCGTCGGCCTCGGTGAGAAGCTCGACGATCTGCAGCCGTTCTCGGCACAAGACTTCGTCGGTGCCCTGTTCGCAGACTGATTTGCAAGATTTTTGCTAAGAAGGTTGACAACCGTATCGCTTTTCAGTATGATAGCGTCTGTAAAGGAAATCGACTTGACAGGCAGGAGGGGTCTTGAGGATGTTGGAAAAGACAACCCAAATGAACCTGTTGTACGATTTTTACGGGATGATGTTGACCGAAAAGCAACGCGAGTTCGTCGAGTTGTACTACTTGGATGACCTGTCGTTGGCGGAGATCGCCGAGCAGTTTGACATCTCACGCCAAGCGGTACATGACAACTTGCGTCGAGCGGGCGCCCAGTTGGTCGATCTCGAATCGAAACTTCGACTGGTCGAACGCTTTGAACGCCGTCGCGACATCGGCGACCGGCTCAACAACCTCATCCGTGATCTGCCCGAACCTCAGCGCGAGAACATCGCCGAGCTGGTCAGAGAACTGGTCGAGGAATAACCGAACAAGGAGGATGGCCATGGTCTTCGAATCGTTAGCGAACCGATTGCAAGACACCTTCAACCGCCTGCGCGGGAAAGGCAAGCTCGGCGAATCGGACGTCAAAGAAGCCATGCGGGAAGTGCGCCTCGCTCTGCTCGAAGCGGACGTCAACTTCAAAGTCGTCAAAGACTTTGTGGAAAAGGTGCGCGAGCGTGCGATCGGTGCAGAGGTCCTGCAAAGCCTGACTCCGGGACAAACCGTCATCAAAATCGTCAACGAAGAATTGACCGAGCTGATGGGGGGCTCCGCCGCCACTTTGGCGCGCAGCCCGCAGCCGCCGACCGTGTTCATGATGGTCGGTCTGCAAGGGGCGGGTAAAACCACCCACGCCGGCAAGTTGGCACGCCTTCTGCAAAAGGAAAACAAGAAACCGCTGCTCGTCGCCTGCGACATCTATCGTCCGGCCGCGATCAAGCAGTTGCAAGTATTGGGCGAACAATTGGATGTGCCCGTCTTCTCGATGGGCGACCAAGTCAGCCCGGTGGAGATCGCCAAGAAAGCGCTTGAGGAAGCGAAAGCGACCGGGCGCGATACCGTCTTGATCGACACCGCCGGCCGCCTGCATATCGACGAAGCCCTGATGGACGAATTGAAGAACATCAAGGCGGCCGTCAACCCGACGGAGATTTTGCTCGTGGTCGATGCCATGACCGGTCAAGACGCCGTCAACGTCGCACAGAGCTTCAACGAACAGCTCGACGTGACCGGCGCGATCCTGACCAAGCTCGACGGCGACACGCGCGGCGGTGCCGCCCTGTCGATTCGAGCGGTCACCGGCACCCCGATCAAGTTCGCCGGCATCGGCGAGAAGATCGATGCGATCGAACCGTTCCACCCGGATCGGATGGCGTCGCGCATCCTCGGCATGGGCGACGTGCTCACCCTGATCGAGAAAGCGCAAGCCACCGTCGACCAAGAGAAGGCGTTGGAGATGGAGCGCAAGATGCGCAACAACGACTTCACCTTGGAAGATTTCCTCGATCAACTGCAGCAGATCAAGAAGCTGGGCCCGCTCGACCAGATCATGGGCATGTTGCCCGGCATGAACAAGATCAAAGGCATGCAGAACGTCAACGTCGACGACAAGCAGATCGGTCGCGTCGAAGCGATCATCCGCTCGATGACCCCGCAGGAGCGGGAGAACCCGAAAGTGATGAACGCCTCGCGCCGTCAGCGTATCGCCAAAGGCTCCGGCACCTCGGTGCAGGAAGTCAACCGCTTGCTGAAGCAGTTTACCGAGATGCAGAAGATGATGAAGCAGTTCTCCGGAATGGCGAAGAAGATGAAAGGCAAGGGGAAAAAGGGCAAGGGCGGCTTTAAGCTTCCGTTCATGCCGTAATCGCTTCCTCATGCTCCCGATTACGTGAAGTGTGAAACTTTTCGTTCCCTTGGAACGAGATTTATGATAACATTCTCGGATGGAGGTGAATGTACAATGGCAGTAAAGATTCGTCTGAAGCGCATGGGTCAAAAGAAAGCTCCGTTCTACCGTGTAGTCGTAGCTGATTCCCGCTCTCCGCGTGATGGCCGTTTCATCGAGGAGATCGGTACCTATAACCCGGTCACTCAACCGGCTCAGATCAACATCGACACTGATAAGGCAATCGCTTGGCTGAACAAAGGTGCTCAACCGTCTGACACCGTGAAAAACCTGTTCTCCAAGACCGGTATCCTGAAGCAAGTCCACGAAGCAAAAGCTGGCAAGTAATCCTCTCTTATAGGGGGCATTGCTCATGAAGCAGTTGCTGGAAACGATTGCGAAAGCACTCGTGGATCAACCGGATCAGGTTCGTGTGAACGAGATTGCTACGGATAAATCGATCGTATACGAATTGTCGGTCGCCCCGAATGATATGGGGAAGATCATCGGCAAGCAAGGTCGCGTCGCCAAGGCGATTCGCGCCGTGGTGTCCGCGGCTGCGTTGCAGGAACAAAAGCGTGTTACAATCGAGATTGTCTAACCGAAAGGGCTAGGGGGCACATGCTTCCTAGCTTTTTTGTGGTATAATAAGCCTAATCTAAAGGAGAGTGAGACACGTGTTTAAAGTCAATGTACCGGTCCAAGTCAAACTGATTCTGACGGAACAGACGAAGCAAGCGATCATCGGCGATCTCAACCGCGGCATTCAGCAGATTCAAAACGAACTGGAGCAACTGGAGTTCCAAGCGCGCAAAGCGCTGTCCGATGCGGAGAAGCAAGGCCCGCAAGCGGTGGCCGGCGTCCAAGGGCGCATCAACCAAGAGCGTGGTCAACGCATGGAGCGTCGCGAACAGATGACCCAGCAGCTCGTAAACATCCAACAAACCCCGATCGGCACGGAGATCAGCGGCGGGCAGATGGAAGCCCCGGTCGACATCAACGTCGGCGACGTGTGGGAAGAAGTCGTACAGAGCAACGAGATTGTCCTCAAAGAAGGCGTGGTCGTTGAAATCCGTCGAGCAGGTGGTCACGCTTGAGCGAGCAACAACATCTGATTCTCGTCGGTCATGTTGTGAACACCCAGGGCCTTGGCGGCGAAGTACGGGTGGTCTCCCGCACCGATTTTGATGATGTTCGTTTCAAGAAAGGGTCGGAGCTTTTATTGGTGCATCCCAACTTTCCGAAGCCGATCCCGTTGAAAGTCAACTCCTCTCGTCCGCACAAGCAGTTCATCCTGCTGAAGTTCGAAGGGCATGACAACATCAACGCCGTGGAAAAATACAAAGGCGGCGACCTGAAAGTCCCGGAGGACGAATTGGTCGAACTGCCGGAAGACGAATACTACATATACCAACTGAAGGGCTGTACCGTCGTCACCGACGAAGGAGAGGAGTTGGGCGTGCTCAAAGACGTGCTCCAGCCGGGTGCGAACGACGTGTATGTCGTCAAACCGAGCAAGGGCAAAGACATCTTGTTACCGGCGATCCGCGACTGCGTACTTGACGTCGATGTCGAGAACAAGAAGATCGTCGTCCATATCATGCCCGGCTTGCTCGACTAAGCCATGTGAACAACCCGGCGGGAGGTCCGACGAACGTATCGGACAGCCCGCTGCTTTTTTGGAGGCGAACCCTGTGCGAATTGACATCGTAACTATTTTTCCCGACATGTTCGAAGGCGTCATCGGCTCTTCGATTCTCGGTCGCGCCCGACAACAGGAGCTCGTAGACATCCGACTCGTCGATTTTCGCGCGTTTTCCAACAACAAGCACAACACGGTGGATGACACGCCGTACGGCGGGGGAGGCGGGATGGTGCTCAAGCCCGACCCGATCTTCGCAGCGGTGGAGTCGCTGATGGAAGAAGGCAAGCGTCCGCGGGTGGTTTTGACCTGTCCGCAGGGCGAAGTGTATTCCCAAGCCAAAGCGCTGGAGTTCGCCGCCGAAGAGCATCTGGTGATCATCGCGGGGCATTACGAAGGCTATGACGAACGGATTCGCCAACACCTGATCACCGATGAGATTTCGATCGGCGATTATGTGTTGACGGGCGGGGAACTGCCGGCGATGGTGATCGTCGATTCGGTGACCCGACTGCTGCCGGGCGTCTTGGGCAACGAGACGTCGGCGGTGCTCGACTCGTTTCGTGAAGGGCTGTTGGAATACCCGCATTACACCCGCCCGGCCGAGTTTCAGGGCTTGGGGGTACCTGAGATCCTGATGTCCGGACATCACGCCAATATCGAGCGCTGGCGGCGCAAGGAGTCGATTCGCCGCACCCTGCTCCGCCGTCCCGACCTGCTTGAGCGGGCCGAACTGACCGCGGATGATCTGAAGTTGCTCGCCGAGGTCAAACGGGAAGAGAACGTCGAGTAATCGGCTGACAAGACAAGGGCGAAACCGCTCGAATGCGCGAGATTGTGAAAAATAACTCGTGCCAATCACGGTTTTTGTCCTGTCTTGGCGGTTCTCAGCCGTTGTACATCCGCTTGAGCCGTGGTACTATAACTTTCGTCGCCACGAGAGATCGAGGACGACAACGAGACGAAATCAACATGGGAATTTGGTGTTGACAATGAGCGCGAAACACGATATACTGAATCTCGTCGCTACAACGTTTCTTCTAAATATTGGGGTGTAGCCAAGCGGTAAGGCAACGGACTTTGACTCCGTCATGCGAAGGTTCGATCCCTTCCACCCCAGCCATTTTGCCGGAGTGATGGAATTGGCATACGTGCACGACTCAAAATCGTGATTTTGTGGGTTCGAGTCCCACCTCCGGCACCACTTGAACGGGGATATAGCTCAGTTGGTAGAGCACCTGCCTTGCAAGCAGGGGGTCAGCGGTTCGAATCCGCTTATCTCCACCATTTGTTCCTCGATAGCTCAGCTGGTAGAGCGCCCGACTGTTAATCGGACGGTCACAGGTTCGAATCCTGTTCGAGGAGCCATCTCGCCTTTTTAGCTCAGTAGGTAGAGCGCATCCATGGTAAGGATGAGGTCATCGGTTCGATT